>DASRSE010000021.1:0-12814 GCA_035656655.1 Pirellulales bacterium | reverse complement strand
CGGCCTTGTTGCTCGCCGGTTTTGTGTTGGTGAATCGCGCGGCAAATGTCGTGATTACCGTGCCGCTGGTGATCTTTTCCATTATGGCCCTGCTCGGCATCTTCATGAGCGCCAATCGGTCGGGCTATCTTGGCGTGATGGTCATCGCCCTGATGCTGTTTTGGCGCAAAAAAGGGTTCGGCCTGATTGTCGTCGCCGGCGTCACGATCGTCGTGGGATATATTCTGACGACCTATTTGAGCACGGAGATCTTTGAAAACCGTATTGCGGAGACCCGGCAAGGGGTTCGCTCCGATGACTTTCGCAAAGCGCTATTCCTTAATTGCCTCGACATCGGCATCAAAAATCCGGTGCTGGGAGTTTCTCCGCAAGGCTTGAATTTTGAATTGGGCCGCCGGACGATGAGCGAATACGGCTATCCTCAAATCGAGTCGCACAATGTTTTTGGTTTTGTCTGGGGCGGGTGCGGGCTGGTCTGTTTCGCCCTCTTCTTTGGAATTGCCTACACCTTATGGCGGTACAATCCACTGAAGCTGCCGCGAGCGCAGTTGCCGGCTGACTTTCGCGCCGCCAGAAACTTGATGAGGATGCTGATATTTCTGTTCTGTGCGCGCGGCATGTTTACCCGCGAGATTTTGTACAACCCGGGGTTTGTCATTGCGCTGGGCTTGTCGATTGGTTTGATGATCGTGACCGGGGAAAACCGCCAGCTTGTTCAGGAAGCGCATGAAGGCCAGACTGCTTGACCACCTCGTTTGTCCGCTGGACAAAACACCGCTGGAATGCCTTGCCTGGGAAACGATCGAGCGGCCTCTTTCAACGGCGGATCGAGGCGCGGCTGCAACCTTAGGGCTCGCTCCGGCCGCTCTCGAACGGGAAATCGTCAGCGGCGTTTTGGTGAATCGGGCTCGGCAGATCTACTATCCGATCCAAGGGGGCGTTCCGCGGATGCTCGTCTTTTCGACGGGCGTGGCCGAGGCTTTTCATCTTCAGCATGGGGAACGGCTGTGCCAGGAGTTGCCGGGATTCGCCCCGCCGCGCGAGCCGGCTCAACCGGGCGAGCAAGACGTGCTGCGGACGTTCTCCAACGAGTGGACTAACTACGAGTGGAACGAACGAGCCTATTGGAGTCAGACGGCGGCGGCATGGTTCCGCAATATGCGGTTTGCCTTGGATCTCGATCGGCAGCCGCTGCGCGGAAAATTGATTCTCGAAGCAGGCATTGGAATCGGCGGAACGGCCGATTATGTCGCGCGCAGCGAAGGCTGCGAGTTGGTCGGAATCGACTTGGGCTATGCGGTCGACGCGGCGCAGCGGAACTTTGGCGCGAATGCATTTTTGCATCTCGTGCAAGCGTCCGTGTTCGCCTTGCCGTTTCGCGAGCGGACGTTCGATTTTGCTTATAGCTTCGGCGTGATCCACCACACCTTTTCCACGCCCACCGCTTTTGCAAGCTTAGCGCGGATGCCGAAGCTGGGCGGCCGGCTCTATGTCTGGGTCTACAGCTTTTACGACGAGCAGCGGCACCTTGGTCGGCGCGTGCTGATGTTCATGGAACGCGGCCTGCGGCCGATCGTTTGGCGGATGCCTGAGAAACTGCAAACCGTCGCCATCGCGCCCTTGGTGCCGCTCTACATGGCTTATCAGAAAATGCGGGTCTGGCGCCATGGCGGCGGCTCGGTGGCGTATGGTTGGCGCGAGGCCTTGCATGCCGCTCGTGATCGGTTCACACCGCGCTACATTCATCGTCATACCGACGCGGAGGTGTGCGATTGGTTTCATCAGGCCGGCTATGAGCATCTGACTTGCGACAGCGGCCGCGAGCGCCCCGACGATGTTCCCACGCATTTTACCTCTTGCACGGGAGTCAGCGGCGTGCGCGTCCGCTAAGCTTTCCTTTCGGTCGCGCGAGATCGTTCGCGTTTGGAGCTAAATCATCGGTTCTTCCGTTCCTACGCTCGGCATCATCGACGGTACGACGGCGGCCTGGTTGCCTGGCGGCACGCTGTCCATGCCGCACGCGACCGGCCGGCTCTGGGAAGAATTGCTCCGTTTGCGGCCGGGAACGAGAATCTGTTTGCCCACGCTTAACGATCCGGTCGCGGACCCGCAGCTTGAACTCGCATGGCCGCGGTCCGACATTGTTTCCTTGCCGCCGCTGCGGTCGGTCGTCGCGGCGCAGCGCTATTATCTGGAGACGCGCCGCACGATTCGCGCCTTTGCGCGAACGGTCGATCGGCTGATTATGCGATTGCCGTTTCAGATTCCCAGCGTCCTGCGGCATTTGAACGTCCCCAAAGCGATCCACATCGTGAGCGATCCGGTCGAGATCGTTCGCGTCTCAACTGACTATCGCGGTCTGATGGGCTTTTTAGCTCGGCGATTTGCTCGGCATGCGATCAACTCAACTCGCCGCCTCGCAGCCGAGCCGAACACGCGCACGATCACCAATGGCGAAGCCTTGTGGAAACAGCTCCGGCCGCCGGCAGGCCGCGTGATCGTCTCGGCAAGTTTGTACGAACGCGAAATGATTCCGCGAGCAGATCGGCAGCTCCACGACCCCCCGCGGCTGTTGTTCGTCGGCTGGCTGCGGCCTGAAAAGGGAATCCACACGCTCCTCTCGGCCTTCGAGGCCTTGCGGCGCACTCGGCCGCTGAAACTGACGATCGCGGGCGGCTTGGATCGAGCGACAGGGACGGAATTGCTCGTCCAACAGCGAATCAAGGCTTCGGCGTTTGCGACCGATATCGAGCTTCGCGGGTCCGTTCCGTTTGGACCGGAACTATTTGAACTTTACCGGACCCACGACATCTACGTTTTGCCCAGCTTCTCCGAGGGAACTCCGCGGACGCTGGTCGAGGCGCGGGCGTTCGGTTGTCCGGTCGTGGCGACTACCGTGGGAGGCATTCCCTCATCCATTCGCGATGGGTTCGATGGAATCTTAGTTCCGCCGGGCGACGACGCGCAACTCGCCACGGCCCTGCGCACGGTCCTGGACAATGAGACGCTCCGCGTCTCGCTCATTCAAAACGGCATCGAGCGCGCCCGCGCTTTTTCCGTCGAGGCCTTTGTGCGCGACCTGGTGGCGGAAACGGAGTTGGCCGCGGACGCAGCGCCTAGCCGGCTCGTCGCACCCTCCGCGGATGGTGTGCCGAAAGGAGTCCCTTCTTGATCGTCGCGGCGAATTTGCGCAACTCGCAACGAATCAAGCGTCGTCGGCCGCCGTTGGTCGGCAACCTGGTCAGGGCAACGCGCCGATCCCTTTAACTGGCAGTTTCTTACCTTTCGACGACTCGCGGGCAGCGTCGAATTAGGAGCAGGAGAGCAATAAGGTTGGGAAAGTTCATCCTCGGAATTCATTCGATTCATAACGCCAGCGCTTGCATCGGCGACGAGACGGGCATCCTCTATGCCGTGCAAGAGGAGCGGCTCGTTCGCGAGAAGAACTATTGGGGTTATCCGCGGCAAGCCATCGACGCCTGTCTCAAGCATGTTGGCGCTCGGCCTCAAGACATCTGCGCGATTGGATATGGCGGCAAGCAAGTCTTTTACCGCTATCATTCGCGCGACGACTTGCTCCAATCGTACGCCCGGCAAAACTCGTATCCCGGCAAGCTGCGGCAGAGATTGCTGATGCCCTTGGTCTTGAAATGGAATCCCACTTGGGGGCAGAAAAGCTTTGAGAACCTGCTTCGCGAGCAGGGCCTCGGCGACATTCCGCTGGCCTACTACGACCATCACCGGACGCATGCCGCCACGGCGTATTACGGTTTGCGGACGGGGCCTGACGAACGGCTGTTGGTGCTTACGTGCGACGGCGCCGGCGACGGGCTCTGCGCCTCGATCCGCGTCATGAATGGCCAAACCGAGGAACTCGTGGCCACCACCGCGATGGAACATTCGCTCGGCGCGGTTTATTCTTGGACGACGTATGGAATGGGCTTCATGCCGCTGGAGCACGAATACAAACTGATGGGCATGGCGCCGTACGCATCGGAAAAAAGTTCCGCGGAAATGGCCGACACGTTCGCGAAATATGTCGGACTCGACGAGACGGGCCTGAAATTCGAGCGGCGGACCTCGTCCTCCACCAACAATATCAACGAGCGGCTATTCGGCGATCTCAAGGGGAAGCGGTTTGACTACATCTGCGGCGGCTTGCAGCATTTTACCGAAGACCTGTTGGCGCGCTGGGCGGGCAACGCCGTCCGCACGACCGGCCTGGGCAAGGTCGTCGGGGCGGGCGGCGTCTTCATGAACGTGAAGGCCAACAAACGGATCGGTGAATTGGCGGAGGTGAAATCGTTTGAAGCCTTTCCTTCGTGCGGCGATGAAACCTTGTCGCTGGGCGCTTATTATTTGGAAGCCGCCCGCATTTATGGCAACGCCCAAGTTGCGCCGCTGCGCCACTTCTACTTGGGTGACGCCACCCCCGACCAGGATTGCTTGGCGGCGATTCGAGCCAGCGGCTTGCCCTACGACCAACCTGCCAACATGGCCGACACCGTGGCGACACTCCTCATCTCGGGAAATCCGGTCGCTCGCTGCTGCGGACCGATGGAGTTTGGCGCTCGGGCTCTCGGCAATCGCTCGATTCTGGCTGATCCGCGCAATCAGGATGTGGTCCGCGTGATTAATCAGATGGTAAAGAAACGCGATTTCTGGATGCCCTTCGCGCCGATGATGAAGGGCTCGCGGCAACATGACTACCTTCAGAATCCCAAGAATCTTCGTAGCCCGTACATGATGATGACGTACGACACGAAGGACAATTTTCGAGACTTCATCGCGGCGGTCCATAACGCCGACTTGACGTGCCGCGCCCAAATCCTCGAACGCGATGCGAACCCGGCGATGCACGACATCCTCGACGCGTTTGAAGCGAAGACGGGCTGCGGCGTGATCTTGAACACCTCCTTCAACTTGCATGGCTTTCCGATCGTGCGAACGCCCGCCGAAGCGATCGAAGTCCTACAAAAGTCGGGATTGAAATATCTGCAAGTCGGCTCGTATCTCGTTCGCAAGGAATAACGGGCTGACCTAATCGAACGGCGTGCCGCGCCAATCATCGACCTCTAAGCCGTATGTGTGGAATCGCCGCTATCTTTCGTCTCGGTCATCGCGACGTGCCGGCGCGCGCCTTGAGCGAAATGACCGCCCTCGTCGCGCACCGCGGACCGAATGGGTCGGGCGAAACGTTTTTTCAACCGGCCGAATCCAGCCAGGGTGATAAGAGGGGAGACGACCGGGCCGCTTCCAAAGGGACCGGTTATTTGACGGGCGGCGAACGGGCCGCCGCCCTGGCGTGCTGCCCTCCGGGCCAGGCCAGCGGTTGGACCGTCGGATTGGGCCATCGCCGATTGTCGATCCTCGATCTGAGCGAGGCCGGCCACCAGCCGATGTCGTATCGCGAACGCTTTTGGATCACCTACAACGGCGAGCTTTATAATTACGTCGAGCTGCGAGCCGAACTGGCGCGCCGCGGCCATGCCTTTCGTTCGCAGACCGATACCGAGGTTCTCCTGGCCGCCTACGCCGAGTGGGGAGTCGAGTGTTTCACGCGGCTCCGCGGCATGTGGGGATTGGTGATTCTCGATCTGGCGCGCCAGCAAGCCGTCTTTTGCCGCGATCGGCTCGGAATCAAACCACTCTATCTGACCCAAAGCGAGGGCCTGTTGGCGGCCGCGTCGGAAATCAAGCAATTTCGCGGGCTGCCCGACTTCTCGTTTCAGCCCAATGCCGCGGCCCTCTGGGAATATATTCTGTCAGGCTATGAAGATAGCCGGCGGACGTTTTTTGCGCAGATCAAGCCCTTGGCGGCTGGAACGCATCAAACGCTCGATTTGCGGTCGGGCGAACTGGCGCCGCCGGTCGATTATTGGTTTCCTGAGCGCGTGCGTCCCAGCATCGTTCGGCGCGACGAAGCGACGACCGTCTTCCGCGAGCAATTTCAAGAAACGGTGCGCATTCATTTGCGCAGCGACGTGCCGGTGGGCTGCGCGCTGTCCGGCGGCTTGGACAGCAGTTCGGTGGCGGCCATGATTTCCGAGTTGCAGCCGCCTGCGGCCGCGAATCTACAAACCTTCAGCGTGACCTTTCCGAAATTTGCGCGCGATGAACGCCGCCAGATGGATAGCGTCGTCCGTGCGCTGGGCGTGCGGCCGCATTTTGTCACGCCGACGCCGGAGCAATTCGCGGCGGATCTGGATCAGTTTGTGTGGGCGCACGACGAGCCGGTCGGGAGCCTGTCGCAGTATGCGGCCTTCGCGGTGGCGCGGCTGACGCGCGCGGCCGCGGTCCCCGTCACCTTGAATGGCCAAGGCGGAGACGAACTGTTTGCCGGCTATTGGCAATCCTATTTTCTCTATCTGCGCAATCTCTTGCGCCGCCGCAAAATCGGTTCACTGGCGTCGCATTTTGCCGGCGCGCTGACTCCGTGGGGTAATTTTCATCTGCTCGGCCAAGTGCCGGTGATGTGGCAGCGTTACCGCAGCCGCCAGCGCGCCACTCAGCGCAGCGATCTGGTCGCCGCGGCACATGCCGGTCAACAAAATCTGCAAAATCGGCTGGCGGGCGTTCTCGACATGAACGATCAAGAACGGCGCGTCTATGAAATCCGCGAATTGCACCTGCCGCGGCTGCTCAAATGGGATGATCGCAACTTCATGGCGTTCGCGGTCGAAGGGCGTTATCCATTTCTCGACCACCAGTTGATCGAGTCGGTTCTGTCCTTTGAGCCGCGAGTCCTTTATGCACGCGGTTGGACGAAGGAGCCGCTGCGGCGGGCGCTGGCCCATCGTCTGCCGCGCGAGATCATCCGTCGCCGCACCAAGTTTGGCTTCGAGGTGCCGCAAAGCGAGTGGATGGCAGGGGCGTTAAAGCCGATGCTGCAGCGTTTTGCCGCGGAAGACTCCCCCTTGGCGGAATACCTCGGACCGGATTATTTGCCGAATCTGACCGCCGCCTTCTTGGCTGACCCTGGCCATCGCGAAGATGCGTCGCAAGAATTGTTTCGACTGTTTCTCGTCGATCGCTGGTTGAAATGCTTCCGAATGGAATCCTCGCTGATGAGCATGAACGAATCTCCCGTTGCGGTCTGACCCCAGCCAAATCGCGGAAGGCCGGCCCATGGCAATTCCCCGCTTAAGTCGAAGATCAAAGTAGTTGCCCATGACCAATCCGCTTGACTCATCGCCCGCTGCGCCGCCGGAACTACCGTTTGTCTCGGTGGTGATGCCGGTCCGCAATGAGGCGAGCTACATCGCCAACAATCTCGATATCTTGTTGTCGCAAGACTATCCGGCGGACAGAATGGAGATTCTCGTCGCTGACGGAATGTCGGCCGATGGCACCCGCGAGATCATTAGCGACTACGCGGGGCGCGATCCGCGCGTCCGCCTGCTTGACAACCCTGGCCAGATCGTGCCGACCGGCCTGAACGCGGCGATCAAGAGCAGCCGCGGAGAATTCATCATTCGCGTGGACGGCCACGGCTTTGTCGCGCCCGATTTCATTCGCCAGAATGTGGCGCTGCTGGAGGAACATCCCGAGGCCTGGTGCGTCGGGGGACCGATCATTCATATTGGCACGAATACGTTTGGCAAGGCGGTTGCCATTGCGCAGTCGCATCCCTTGGGCGTGGGCAACGCGCGGCATCGGTTCCTGGACTACGAGGGGTATGCCGAAGGGGCGCTCTATCCTGCCTTTCGCCGCTGGGTATTCGATAAGATTGGCTACTTTGACGAAAATCTCGTCCGCAATCAGGATGACGAATTGAACTATCGATTGGGTTTGGCCGGAGGAAAGGTGTTCGTGTCGCCGCGCGTTAAGTTTTCGTACGTCGTTCGCAATAGCGTGCAGAAACTGTTTCGCCAGTACTTTCAATATGGTTTCTGGCGAATTCCGGTCCAAAAGAAGCATCGCCGTCCAACCTCGTTCCGACAAACCATTCCACCGTTGTTCTATCTCGCCGTCGCGATCTTGTTCGTGCTTGGATTGGTCCTCCATCAACCGTGGATCGCGGCCGCCTTGCCGCTGATTTATGGGCTGGCGCTGTGCGGAGCGGGCATCGCCTTGATTCCGAAAGTAGGGTGGAAGGTCGCGCTGTGCGTGCCGTTGGCGCTGGCGACCGTTCATGGTGGTTATGCGCTCGGTTACTGGTGGGGAGTCCTAGCGGCGGCACTGCGGTTGGACGCTTGGCGCCCCAGCGGTTCGATGGCCAAACTGACGCGTTGAAGGTCGGCCAGTTGCAGAACGGTAGCGTGGCGAGCCATATCGGCCGCTAGCCGTTGTCGCGGCGCGATGCGGCGGCCCACAACAATCTGCGGCGCGAACGGAAACTCTTGCTAGCGAAGTTTAAGAAAACCGGTTCCCTATGATGCAAGTCCCTTTCTTTCGCCCGTCGATCTCCACTGCCGAAATTGACGAAGTGGTCAACTGTCTGCGGTCAGGCTGGTTGACGACCGGCCCACTCACCAAACGCTTTGAAGCGGCGTTTGCGGAAGCCGTTGGCGGCAAGTTCGCCGTGGCGGTGAATAGCTGCACCGCCGCGCTGCATCTGGCGGTCGAAGCGCTCGGCCTTCAGCCGGGCGAAGGAGTGCTCGTTCCCACCG
The DNA here is from genome assembly GCA_035656655.1 of Pirellulales bacterium. Lineage (GTDB taxonomy): Bacteria > Planctomycetota > Planctomycetia > Pirellulales > DASRSE01 > DASRSE01. Next base: position 4,202 of record DASRSE010000021.1, on the reverse strand, counting down.
AGACCTTTGCGGCCACCGCGGAGATCGTGCGGTACCAAGGCGGCATTCCCATTCTCGTCGATTGCGACCCCGTCACGCTGCATCTTGATCTGCTCGATGCGGAACGCAAAATCGCCGACCTGCGGGCTGGCCGCTTGCCGATCAAAATCGATCCGCAGACGCGCCTCGTCGGGATGATTCCGGTGCACGTCGGCGGGCTGATGCTGGATCTGGACGCGGTTCGCAAGTTTGCCGAACAACACCAGCTGTGGGTGGTGGAAGATGCGGCTCATTCCTTTCCGGCCGCTTGGCGCTCGAGCGCCGCCGCTCCGTGGCAGCGCTGCGGCGAAAACTCATCGGCGGTCGCTTGCTTCTCGTTTTATGCGAACAAGACGATCACGACGGGCGAAGGAGGAATGGCGGTCACCGACGACGAAGCGCTCGCCGACCGGATGCGGATGATGTCATTGCATGGCTTGTCGCGCGATGCCTGGGGCCGTTTCGCTGGCGGTCCGTGGGACTATCGCATTGTCGCGCCGGGGTTCAAATACAATCTGACGGATGTCGCGGCGGCAATCGGAGTCCACCAGCTCGCCCGCGCCGAGACGTTGCGTCTCGAGCGCGAGCGATTGGCGCTCCGCTATTGCGCGCTGTTCGCAGATCAAGCGGAGATCCAGTTGCCGCCGTTTCCGACCGACCGAATTCATGCGTGGCATTTGTTTCCGATTCAATTGCAGCTAGAAAAGCTCTCCCTCGATCGGAATGCTTTCATCGAGCGGTTAAAAGAACAAGGAGTCGGCTGCTCGGTCCATTATCGGCCGCTGCATTTGCATCCTTACTATCAAGCCGATTTTGGCTGGCGGCCGGAGCAATTTCCGGTGGCGACGCGGCTGTTTGAGCGTTGGCTGAGCCTGCCTTTCTTTCCCGGCCTGACCGAGCCGGAACAAGACTATGTCGCCGCCGCCGTGCTCCGGCTGTGCGGCCGTTGATCTTTCTTGGTCGCGGATTCGGCAGCGATACCCGGACCGCCATGCGGCCGCTGCCGAGCAAGGCAGCGAAAAACCACAATGCCGGCTTCTCCGGCTTATTTGCGCTGCAGCCGATAGAGCTGGCTCTCGGTTCGCAGATAGATCGCGCCATCTGCGATGGCGGCTGAAGCCAGCATCCGCTCCTTCAGGTCGTTGCTGGCGAGCACCTCGAATTTCGGCGCTGCGCGCACCACGGTCGTCAGTCCGTCCTCATTGTGGAAATAGATCCGCCCTTCCGCGGCAAAGGGGGATGCTGAGTAATTGCCCGGCACACGCTCGCGCCAATGTTCTTGGCCTGACTTCGCATCGAGACAACTGGCGATGCCCGCGTCCGAGACCATGTATAGCGCATCGCCGACCAGCAACATCGAAGGCGTATGGGGCGCTCCCTTTTTGACGGTCCACGCAACATGCGTCGCGGTCACGTCGCCGTGGCCATCAGTGCGAATGGCCATGGCGCTCGGGGTGTTGTAACCGGTCGATAGAAACACGAGCCCGTCGCCGAAGACGGGCCGCGGAATCAGCGAATAGCCGTCGTACTTCACGCGCCACAGCTCTTTTCCACTGGTCGGATCGTAGGCCATCACCGCGTCGCTCGCCGGGCTAACTACTTGCGTCTGGCCCGCAACCTCAATGGCCAGCGGGGTGCCGAACGAAAACTTTTTCGCCGCGACGCTCTGGCGGTCCGTCTGCCAGACCGTTTTTCCGTCGGCCTGATTGAGCGCAATCACGGCTTGCGTATCGCTGCCGTCCGCGGCAAAGATCAGCAACTTGCCCACGAGGATCGGCGAGCCGCCATTGCCGTGGACGGGCGCATAACGATGCTCTTGGTTCCGCCATAGAACCGTGCCGTTTAGGTCGAGCGCGGCGGTTCCCTCCTCGCCGAAGTGGACATAAATTCGCTGGCCGTCGGTGAGTGGCGTGGGGCTCGCATGGCTATTCTTGCCATGAATCGACGGCGCTTTGGCGCCCTCTTCGACAAACACCTCCGTATCCCAAATCGGCTTTCCGTCAGCCGCATTCAAGCAGAACGCCCGCAGCGAAAGATCTTTCGTTCCCGCAACCGGCACGGCCGAGGTGAGATAAATCCGCCCATTCCAGACAATCGGCGACGACCAGCCCTTGCCAGGGATCGTTTGCTTCCAAGCGACGTTCTCGGTCGTGCTCCACTCCAGCGGCAGGTTTTTCCCCGCGTAAATCCCTTGGCCTGTCGGACCGCGAAATTCAGGCCAATTCTCCGCCGAAGCCGGCAAGATCGCCAGCGTCCAAAGCGCCACGCCGAGCAACAGGGACCAAACTCGCATCACGCACCTCGCCAAAGTCAGTTCGAGCCGGGGTTTTTCGAAAGCGTGAGCCGATTCTAACCTCTGTTTCGCCCGGCCGCACCCGCGGCGGAATCGGCTGCCAGCGGCGTGGCAAGCGGGCGTGGCGGTGTCCGAGCGTTGCCGGCTAGATTTGCGCGACCGGCAAGGTTGCGATGGCCTCGCTATTTTCGCCCTGTTCGGTGCGCGATAGTCGTGCCGTTGGGCGGTCGCCGCGGGCCATTTTGTCCCTCGCCGGCAAGCGGATGCATTGTCGAACGACGCGATGTAAGTCTTGATGGGGCCAGTTTTTGTGACCGGAAACGGCGCGGCAAGCCACTATTAGAATCGCTTCAACTGCGAATTCTCGCAAAGCCCCTACTTCCGGTTGAACTGTCAGAGCCGGAGCTTCCGATAAAAAACGTCGGGACGCCCAGTTTCCCCTTGGCCGTTTAGACCGCTTCGCATACATTCCGCGATGGCGGTGTCGGCCCGTCCCGCTCGCCCCCTTGACGGGGTATTATTTCGGCCGCCAACACGGAGGTTTGGGCCGGTGAATATCCATCCCACCGCACTAGTCAGCGCTCACGCCAAACTTGGCCACGATGTGGTCATTGGTCCCTTTTGCCTTGTCGAAGACGGGACCGAAATCGGCGAGGGTTGTAAACTTGAAGCCCGCGTCTCGATTCGCGCCGGCACCACGCTCGGTCCGCGCAATTGGGTCTGCGAAGGAACCGTGCTGGGCGGACTGCCGCAGCATACGCGCGTGCCCGAACATCCCGGCACGGTCGTCATTGGCAGCGGCAACACAATCCGCGAGAACGTGACGGTCCACCGGGCCTTGCACGAGAACACCGTCACGCGGATTGGCGACAACAATCTGCTCATGGTCGGCGCGCATGTGGCCCACGATTGCCAGGTCGGCAACAACATCATTTTCGCGAACAACTGCTTGTTGGCCGGCCACGTCACGATCGACGACCGGGCCTACATCAGCGGCGCCGTCGCAATCCATCAATTTTGCCGGGTCGGCCGCTTTGCGATGGTCGGCGGACAGGCGCGGATCGTCCAAGACGTTCCGCCGTTCGTCACGATCGACGGCCAGTCCGGCAATGTCGTCGGGCTGAACATGGTGGGCTTGCGGCGCAACGGCTTCGATACCGACGCCATCAATCAGTTGAAGGCCGCCTATCGGATCATCTATCGCCAAGGGCATAGCTGGAGCGAAGTCCTGGCCCATTTGCAGCAATTCGCTGATGGTCCGGTCGTGGCGCTGTACCATTTCTTGTGCGGCGGAACGCGCGGTTTTGTCCAAGAACGGCGCTTGCCGCCCAACGCGACGCTGAAACTGCGGAAACCGGCCGACGAAGCGGCCGACGCCCCCAGCCGAAAAGCGATGTTCGGCTAAGCAGGCCGAATCGGTACGCCAAAATATCGGAAGGCAGTCGGCACACGAGCCGGCCGGGGGGGCAATTAGTGATGGTGCGCGAACCCGCTCGCAACCAACGCGGCAAGATGCCGCGTGTACCGTACAAGCGGCTTCCAGCCGCTTAAGGGCCGCCGCGAATCTCCGCTGGCGCGCGGCACGGCCCGCTCTGCCGTCGCTTCGAGACGCCACGCGATTCGGCTGGCAACCAACGCGGCAAGATGCCGCGTGTGCCGTACAAGCGGCTTCCAGCCGCTTAAGGGCCGCCGCGAATTTCCGCTGGCGCGCGGCACGGCCTGCTCTGCCGTCGCTTCGAGACGCCGCGCGGTTCGGCTGGCAACCAACGCGGCAAGATGCCGCGTGTACCGTACAAGCGGCTTCCAGCCGCTTAAGGCCCGCCGCGAATCTCCGCTGGCGCGCGGCACGGCACGCTCTGCCGTCGCTTCGAGACGCCGCGCGGTTCGGCTA
>DASRSE010000020.1:0-7045 GCA_035656655.1 Pirellulales bacterium | reverse complement strand
TGTAGCCCGGCACGACGACCGTCGCCGGAGGGATCGTCGCCAATGGAGCCGCGTTGCTCGATGCTTCGTCGCCAGAGTTGTAGTTCGCTTGGCGAACCGATGCGGAATCCGTTCCGCTCCGGTCAGACGCACCGTCGGTTGCCGGAACCCAGTGCGCAACGGGATGCGGCGAATCTTGAGTTACCTGCGGAGCGGCTACCGGCCGCGCGGCTGGCGGAATGGAAAGCGTATTGAGCTTGTCACAGCCGGACAACGCTAAGATCATTGCGGAGCAAAGAACGAGCGAACGCATTGCTTGAACCCCTTTTGAAAAGATGTGTCGGTACGGATCGTAGCTCATCGCCGATTCTCCTGAACCATGTTGATGACGATGTTGATGCTCTCCGGCTTGGCCGGCGTCGAGAAGCTCCACGCCAAGGCGATGATCCAGAACAGTAGCGTCCAACCGAGAAACAGATTCAGGATGAACACGCCGGACGAACTGGGATGATTCCGCGAGGCGGCAATCAGACTCGGCAAGAAGTAGACGAACAAGTAGAGCATCAACAGGCCGACGCCGCCCGGCACGTTAACCGACGCGAGGCCCCGCGAGATTTCCGGATAGTAGACGGCGATCGCCGTCGCTCCGATGAGTGCGATCGACGGCATCAACAGCCATCGCCACGGCAAGCCTTGGGCCGTCGTCCGCCGCGAGGCGAGCATGGGCCGGACATACATCGCGGGCGGGCTAAGCGGTGCGACGTAGTTATCGTCGATCGTCGAGACGGTCGCTCCGCATCGCGGGCAAGCCATGACGATGTTCCGCGTCGTATCCGGATCGTAGAACGCTCCGCAAGAATCGCAGACTGCAAACCCCATTGCCCGTGCCCTCGGATTGCCTGGAAGATCTTATGGCCAGCATGGCCATGCATATCGCACGATGGGTATTTTAGTCGCCGCTACTAGCGACTTCAACTAGCGGCCAACAGCGACCGGCAAACAAAAAAGCCGCTCAGGCGGGGCAGCGACCTGAAGCGGCTTTATCCGGCCTGGGATGTTTCGGCTCAGGCGGACGAGCCTATCTTATTTGGGCGGTCCGCGAGTGTCAAATTTCTGTCGTCCGCCGCGCCTCGATCGCGCTTTTAGCGACGACTTTTGACCAACTCGACGATGCACTTTTTGACGTATTCCGGGAGCGTCAACCAGCGCTCAAAAACTTCCCTAAAATCTTCATCCTGCGCAATTAGCGCTGCGCTTTGCGCATCACTTTCGACCAGAAACGTAGTTTTCTTCGAGGATTTTGGCCTTTTGGGTGCCCCTACAGGGGGCACTCTGCCGCGGAGGGCCAAGCGGGCAGTTTGTTCTCAATCGGCCTCGAGCGATAACTGTTGGGCGAGGTGCTGGGAATGGGTTTTTTCTCGCAGAGCCGCCGCGCCGACGGCGGCCGCAATTCCTGCGAGGCTGCCACAGAGCCCCAGTCCCCAGCGCCCCAGTCCCCAGCGCACTTCGGCGCGGCGGCCCAGCGTCCCGAGCAAACCGCCCGCCAAGCCGGCGACGGCGAGCCAACCGAGGTTTTGGTCGGCCGCTAGTTGATAACTGCTGGCATGAGCCCGGTCATCGAAATCGCCATGCGCGCCATGGTCTTGGTGCTCGTCGAGCGGCGCATAGAGATTGTCGGCCCGGTTCGGATTCACCGCGCCGTCGCACTGTTGCGCATCGTAGCCTTGCTGCGCCAGATACCAATCGCCGAAGCCCGGCGCGATTTTGTTGCCTTGAATCGCCACGACCGTCGAGCCGCCGACGAACCATTCGCGGCGATAATGATGAGCGGCATGATAGATCGCCTCTGCGGCGATTTCCGGTTGAAAGATCGGCGGAACCGGCTGCGGTTTGCGCGGCAGGCGGCTTTTTACCCAACTGAATTGCGGCGTATTCAAAGCCGGCATTTGCACCATGGTGATTTGCACTTGGCTCTGATCGTGCATGAGTTCGCAGCGTACCGATTCCGTGAAGCCTTGAATCGCATGCTTGGCCCCGCAGTATGCCGATTGCAACGGAATCCCGCGGTAGGCCAGCGCCGAGCCGACTTGCACGATCATTCCGCGATTGCGCGGCAGCATCCGCTTCAAGGCGACCAACGTGCCGTAGACAAAGCCGAGATAGCAGACCTCAGTGACGCGCCGATAGTCGGCCGCGGACATTTCGCGCGCCGGCGAAAAGACCGAGCACATGGCATCATTGACCCAGATATCGATCGGACCAAGTTGCTGCTCAATCTGTTCCGCCGCGGCTTCCAATTGGTCCGGCTCGGCGACGTCGGCTTGTACAAGCCACGGCGTGCCGCCGAGTTCCTCGACTTCGCGGCACGCGGCTTCTAATCCCGCTTTGCCGCGCGCAATGAGACCGATCTTCGCCCCGTTCCGTGCGAACTCGCGGACCGTAGCGCGGCCCACGCCCGCCGACGCGCCGGTGATGACCACGACTTCCGCCCGGTTGTTTGGCTTGCGGCCCTGACTGTCCATGTGCGAAATCCCTTCTGGTTTCAATACGTTAACAGCGGCTTCCCTCAACAAATTGGCGAGCCGCCCCATCCGGTGGGACAGCTCGCCGCAAAGCGCGCTCGGCGTGGCTTCGTGCTCCGCCGAAGCGAACGAATCATGCGAACCGTGCCATTACTTGCTCGACGTCTTGTCGTTGGAGTCCTTGGCGCTCGTATTCGAATGGGCCTTCTTGCTTGACTTTTTCATCGATTGGATGTGCCCGTTGGCTTCGACGAATAGCACATCGTCGCCCGACTGAAAGACATCCAGCACGGCGGCGCGGCCCGTGCTATCGACGTATTCGCTGTTCTCGACCAAGTGGAACGTCTTTTCTACCGATTTGCCATGATCATCAAGCATCTTCACCGTGACGGTTCCGGCTTTCTTGTCAACCTTGGTAATGGTTCCCTCAGATTCCCTCTTGAGTTCGGTCACTTTGTCCGCATTCTTGGTGATGCAAACCTCGTCGCCCGCCTTGAAGGCGTCCGCTTTGGCTTCTTTGCCTGCCGCGTTTTCATACTTCACATCGGACGAGAGTTGAAGCGTTTTGTCTTGCTCTTGGCCTTGGTTGTCCAGGTACTTCACGGAGACGGTGTGGTTTTTCGCGTCGATTTTCGTGATCGTCGCATGCATGGATTTGTTGTTGTGGTCGCTTTTCTTGCTCGCATCGGCCGCATGCACGACCGCATAAGGAACGAGGGCGAGCGCCAAAGTGCAAAGTACAGTACGCAGCATCGGTATCCTCCTTCAAAGAATCAGGACAGAAAACACCGCTTCGCAATCGGACGCGCGAGACTACACGAAACGGCGGAAGAAACTCAGCTCCAGTTCGCCTCAATGCCAAGCGTATGAGGTTCAGCGAGATCACCTCCGAAATCGATCGCAAAGCATGTTCCATGAGACGAGAGGCGGCCGGAAAGACTGTCGTTTCATCTACGAATGCGGGAAACGGCACGCCGAGTGGCGCCGTCCGCTTTGTGCGCGGAACGAAGCGGAAGTTGCTGCGGACTCGCTGAAGGACGTAGATGCGCGCGATTGACAGACTTTTTCGTGGCGAGCGCGCCGCGCTGCGCGCGGCCCCAAGCGAAGGATTAAAACTTCGCAAACGGGGGCCGCTGTTGCCGCGCTGCGCGCTTTAATCAGGAGGCAATGGGGCGACACGCATCAACTTGGATGCAATTTGCCCGCTGAACCCATACAAGGGAGCGCTCCGTCCGCTCCCGATGGCGCCATCGTTTGGCGCGGATCAACCACCGCAGTAATTGAGATTGCGCATCGCGCGTGGGGTGCTGCCGCAATCGCTGTTAATTGCGCGGAGGGGCCAACGGCGAGAGCCGGCGCGCTTGGCTATTCGCGTCGTTCGGCCCGTTCGCCGGGCCATTCGGTGGTTGGACGGCCCCTTCGTCGATTACTGACTTCCAGCCGAAGGGGACCCCCGGATTGGAAAAGTCGGTCGCGAACGGATTCCAGATTTCCGTCGCGGGGCGAAATCCATAGACTTGAATCGTCTTGCCGCCGGGCGAAACGATTCGCAGACCGGTCGGCACCAGCATCTTGTCAAGGATAATCTGCACGCACTGATAGTTGGAGGCGTCCTTCAGCGTCCGCGGAAAAGCCTCGAGCCAAGCGCCTTCCTTGACATCCGCCGGCGTAATAATGCGAACCCAATAGCGCTGCTTGATCTTGGTCGCCTCGGCGCCAAAGACAAACGGCAGCGGCGATTCGATAATCGCCTTGCCTTGCAACTCTTTCGGCAAGATGTGCTCCACGAGTTGCTTTTCATGATATTTGAACTCGAAGATCGACTTGCCGTTGCAACGCCATTCTTCGGTGCTGTCGGGGACGGCGTCATACGTCACTTTGGAAAAGTCCCAAGTCTTATTGGCCTCGTCGTATTTCGCTTTGCTCATGTTGAGTCGTTGCGTACCGTCAATTTTGAACTGCCCCTTATCCGGAGCCTGATATTTCACCAAGCCCTTGGCTGTTTCTAATAAATAATTTTTTTCCTTCGGCGCGAAATTCAGGTCGTAGGTAACGCGGTCAAAAGTAGCGGTAAACTGGTGGACCTGCTTTTTCTCCCAAGCGGCCAGCAAACGATCGACTTGCTCAGCTTGTTCTGGCGAAAGGTGAAACGGCTCGACCGGCGTTTGCGGAACCGCGGCTTGGACCGGCCGCGGCGCGCCAGCATTCGAGTGAATCTGCGTGATGCCGGCTGCCGCATTCGCTCCGTTCGGGGTGGCCCCATTCGGACTGTTGATGTTCGGGTTCGCTCCGTTCGGATTGGCGGCGGAGGGGCGATTGTAGTTCGGATTGGCTGCCGCGTTCGGGTTCTGATTCTGCGGAGCGGCCGCGTAGGCGCCGCTCGGGCCAGGGTTGGCTTCGCTGTAACGAGAAGGAGCGGTCGGACCGCCGGCCCGGACGGCAAGCGCCAACGTGAAGCAGAGAATGGCGGCCAATAACCAAGAGGGAAGTCTTTTCATGGCAGGATTCGTCGCGCGGGGGTGTGCGTCCGGCAGGCCGGGCGCTGAGTGCGAGGACCGTCCTTGGTCCCCAAGCGGGGCAGATTGTAGCCATCCCGCGATCTGCCGCCGATAGCAATCGGCACAAAAAACGCCTCTCAAACTCAAAAAAAGGCTCGATATTTCGCCGGGGCGGAACGAAACGGCCGTTGAAGCGGTTCGACGGCGAAATCGGGCCAAGCAACGCCGACGCCACAAAAGAGCCGCGCCAATGGCGCTGGACGGTGGAAATGAGACTCCGCTCGGCTAGTTCCGCTTTCGGCTAGCTGGCGGAGTCGAGTATATTTCTGGTCTGCGTGCGGGCGAATCGACCGCCGCGCAGCTCTGTTTGATTTCTGCAATTTTGACCGCGGAGGAGTTGCCGAGTGGCTAATCTTAAACGGATCCTAGTGACGGGCGGAGCCGGCTTTCTGGGTTCGCACTTGTGCGAGCGCCTCGTGACCGAAGGGCACGACGTTATTTGCGTCGATAACTTTTTTACGAGCCAAAAGTCGAACGTCAGCCCTCTGCTCGCCCAGCCGAATTTCGAGTTGGTGCGCCACGACATCACCTTGCCGCTGTGGCTCGAGGTCGATCAGATCTATAATCTGGCTTGCCCCGCCGCGCCAGGCCACTATCAATACAATCCCATCAAGACAACCAAGACGTCCGTGCTGGGGGCGATCAACGTGCTGGGCATGGCGAAGCGCTGCCGCGCTAAAGTGCTGCAAGCTTCAACCAGCGAAGTCTATGGCGACCCTGAGGTCCATCCGCAAGTCGAAAGCTATCGCGGCTGCGTCAATCCGATCGGCCTCCGCGCTTGCTATGACGAAGGGAAACGCGTCGCCGAGACACTGTTCATGGATTATCACCGTTCCAATCGGGTGAACATCCGCATCGCGCGGATCTTCAACACCTACGGACCGCGGATGCATCCTTACGACGGCCGGGTCGTGTCGAACTTCATTCGCCAGGCGCTCGAGGGAGAAGAGATCTCGATGTATGGCGACGGCTCGCAGACACGTTCGTTCTGCTATCGCGACGATCTGGTCGAAGGGCTGATTCGCTTGATGAATGGTCCCGACGATTTCATCGGTCCGGTGAATCTCGGCAATCCGGACGAATTCACGATTTTGCAGTTGGCGCAGATCATCCAAGAGCTGACCGGCTCGAAATCCAAGCTCGTGCACAAGCCGCTGCCGGCCGATGATCCGACCCAACGCTGTCCGGACATTTCGCTCGCCAAGGCAAAATTGAACAACTGGCAGCCGGCCATCAAGTTGCGCGACGGGCTGAAGAAAACGATCGACTGGTTTCGCTCGATCGATCTCGGGCACTACCGGGCGCCCACGCCCAACTATTAGCCAGTGCGGACAAACCATCTTCGTCCGCGCCATCGTCTGCGGAGCGCGTACTGCGAGTAGAGCAGAAGCAGCACGCAGCCGAAATACGGATTGCTGGCCCTGGCGTCGGCCAACGGCGGCCTGACAGTCCCGCCGCGAAGCAAACCGCCGCCGCCGGATGCCGATCGACCACAACATTCGCCGATGTCCTCCGCTGGTGGGCGTGCATTCGCTGCGCGAATTGGTCCCACCCTACGGCTGCCTTGCCCCGATCTTCCAATTTCGCGGCGATTGGGCGAGAACGCTTGCTCTTTCGCGCGCGGATCACCCCAATAGCGGCGCCCCAGCGCCATCAACAACGCGAACAGGGCCAGCGCGGTCGCCGCGCCTAAGGAGCTGGTGGGCCTGCATTCGCTGCGCGAATTGGTCCCACCCTACGGCTGCCTTGCCCCGGTTTTCCAATTTCGCGGCGATTGGGTTAGAACGCTTACTCTTTCGCGCGCGGATCACCCCAATAGCGGCGTCCCGGTCCTCCGCTGGTGGGCCTGCATTCGCTGCGCGAATTGGTCCCACCCTACGGCTGCCTTGCCCCGATCTTCCAATTTCGCGGCGATTGGGCGAGAACGCTTGCTCTTTCGCGCGCGGATCACCCCAATAGCGGCGCCCCAGCGCCATCAACAACGCG
>DASRSE010000019.1:0-7039 GCA_035656655.1 Pirellulales bacterium | reverse complement strand
GTTCGAGATGCACGCAACGGCTACTCCGACTGAGAAATCGCAAGAAGCCTTGAACTATGCCTTAGCCCACTTTCACAAAAAGCCCAATTGGATCGTCTTCTTTCGCGAAGTGTTGGGCCAACGTGGAATTGTCCGCCGGCTCTATCCCAACAAGGAAGCCTTGGTCGCCTTCGAGAAGACCTCGGAGTACCAAGAGATCCAAGAAATGCTCAGCCAACTGCGCAAGCAGCCCGAGGGGCAAGACGGCCAGGACGAGCCTTGCAAAGTGATCACGGTGCGGCTGCCCAAGAGCATGCACGAGGCCTTAAAAGACGAGGCGCACACGTATAGCACGAGCATGAATCAGCTCTGCATTTCCAAGCTGCTGCAGATCATCGATGCCGAATTGGTGCCCGGCGATGATAAGACCAAATAAAGAGGGCCCCAGGCAGCATAGCGCCGCGGTCTAGGTTGGCGAAGGCGCGGCCAGCGCCGAGCCAATTTCGGCGTCAGGATTCTCTGGCTTTGGCCGCGCGATTTTTGACGGATCGCGAACGCGGTTCGGCGCGAGCGCGTCAAAGTCGGCGCGGACCGCTTCCCTTGCGCGCCGTGGCAACTTATCGTGGACGGTTGGATTCGGAGCGGGCTGGGCGCTCGCCGGCCAGGCGCGTTGCGCCCAGGCGGGAGGAAAGTCCGGGCTCCACAGGACACGATGGTGGGTAACGCCCACCGGTCGCAAGATCAGGGACAGTGCCACAGAAAGCAAACCGCCAACGCGCCGCCGCCGATTCGTCGGCGCGGCTCGAGGTAAGGGTGAAACGGTGAGGTAAGAGCTCACCAGCAGGTCGGGTGACCGATCTGGCTCGGCAAACCCCATCGGGAGCAAGGTCAAACAGAGAGCAGCGCCTCGGGCGCACGGACCGGTTCCGGGCCGTTATCGACTTTCGGGTAGACTGCTGGAGGCGGCGAGCAATCGTCGTCCTAGAGAAATGAGCGCTGCTCGCCAAGCGCGAGAACAAAACCCGGCTTATACGCCCGCTCCGAATCCGTTTTTTCAGCTTCTCGCCCACATCGCGCCACGATCCATCGCCCAGCGCGCTTGTTTCGACCGGATTCCCGTTGCGGTTTGGCGTTGATTCCGTTTTTATCCGCAATGCAATCAGGGGAGTTTCCGTAGATGGCTGCTGAACCGTTGTCGCCGGATCCCCTCATTCCGCCGGAGCGCTCCTCGGCCTCGGAACCGACCACCACGCCGGCGGCGTCGCCTCCGCCGCTGCCGCCGGGAGGGCCGGCTGTAAAACTCAAGCGGCGCACTTCGCTGGGAGTGCGGTTGGTGCGGATCGTGTTGCTGAGCTATTGCGGCATGTTAGTGGCGGCCATGTTCATGGAAAACTCGCTCGTTTATTTTCCGTCCAAATATCCCGAGGGCGATTGGCAGCCGGCCGACTTCGCGCTCGAAGATCTTTGGATGACGACCGGCGACGGCGTGAAGATTCATGGGTGGTATATTCCATGCGAGCAGCCGCGCGCCTATCTGTTGTTCGCGCATGGCAACGCCGGCAACATCACGTACCGCGTCGAACTGATGCGGCGGCTGCATCAGTTGCACGTTGCGACGCTATTTTTTGACTATCGCGGCTACGGCCGCAGCGACGGCTCGCCGAATGAAACCGGCGTGCTGTTCGACGCGCGAGCGGCGCGGAAGGCACTGGCCGAAAAGGCAGGATTGCCGGAAGACCGCCTGATTATGATGGGCGAATCGCTGGGCGGCGGCGTGGCCGTCAATCTGGCGGCCCAGGACGGAGCCCGCGCGCTGATTCTCGAAAACACGTTTACGTCCGCTCCGGACGTGGCGGCGAAGCATTACCCTTTCTTGCCGTGCAAACTATTGATGCGCAATCGATTCAACTCGTTGGCGATCATCGGCCAGTATCATGGGCCATTGCTGCAATTTCACGGCGACGCCGATACGATCGTTCCGTATGCGCTGGGTGAGCAGCTTTTTGCCGCAGCCAACGAGCCGAAGACGTTCGTGACCATTCCGCACGGCGATCATAATGACGATCGCACGCCGAAGTTTTACGAGGGACTGGCGGAGTTTTTGGAGAAGCTGCCGTAGTGCGGCGGCGCTAGTTCGGGCCGGTTTCCGATTCCGGTTCCGAGGCCGATTCATGTCGCAGCATGACGGTGATTCGCAACGCGCCGATCAACGCGCCGCCGGCATGGGCCTCAAAGGCGTAGATCCCCTCGTGCGGAATTGGAAACGGGGGCACCTCGATCACCAACTCGACGCTGTCCAGCGGAGAATTCGCTTTCACCCAAACGCCTTGCAGCCCGATCAGCAGTTCATTGGTTTGCAGGTCGACGTACCGCAATTCGATCTCGGCGGTCCCCTTCACGTCCGTCAAGCACAAGTAGGCGAACGTAGAGCGATTGAAATTCGAGGGAATGTGCTGCGGCTGCAACGCATTGAACGTGCCCGCGATCACTTTCTTGCCCGAGACCGCATCGGTATAAATCTGGTCGGCCAGAACGATCGCTTGTAGAACGGGCAAAGACACGCGGCACCTTCCCATGGAGAGAACCAACAGAGAGATCGATTCGTCGGCTCCAATTTAGCCGGAGACGGCGGCCTGAAGCAACCGGCGCTCGAAATTCGCGGAGCCTTGTGCAGCGCGGCCGCAAGACCTGGCCGCGCTTCGCGAAACGTTGCGGGTCGCGGCGGCGCGCTAAATGTAATACATTCCTTGCGCTTCGCCCCGTACGCGGTCGGCTAATTCGGCGAACGACAGCGATTGGACCATTTTCCGCTGCGCGTCGTCGATCGCCTGCCAAGCCTTTTGTAAGACGCGGGCGACCGGCGTGGCATCGCGGGCGGTGTTGAATTTCACGGCGCCCCCTTCCATGATCGACATCACATCGCCGAGCGCGATTTTGGCCGGGGGTTTTTGCAACTGATATCCGCCGGCAGCCCCGCGCGTGCTCACGACCAGCCCGGCCCCTTTGAGCTGCAGGAGAATCTGCACGAGAAACCGCGCTGGGATTTCGTGGCGCTCGGAGATGTCGCGAATGCGGACCGGTTCGCCCGAGGTAAATTGCAGCGCCAACTCCAGCATCGCCAAACAGGCATATTCGGCTTTGGCGGAGAGCTTCACGGCAATCTTACATGCAAAAGACAAACGATGCGGATCCTTCGCGGCGCGGCGCTCACTCCGCAGTGTGCAGCCCGCATTCCTTTTTCTCGAAACCGCTCCAGCGGCCGGCCCGTTCGTCTTCGCCGAACATCACCGAGCGGGTGCAAGGCCAGCAGCCAATGCTCGTATAGCCTTGGTCGTGCAACGGGTTGTACGGAATATTCTCTTTGACGATCAGATTCCACACATCCTTCTTGGTGAAGTTGGCCAAGGGGCTGACCTTCACGAGACTGAATTTTTTGTCCCAGCCGACAATCGCCGCCCGCGCCCGGTCCGGACTTTGATCGCGGCGGATGCCGCTCATCCAAGCTTGGAATCCGACCACCGAGCGCTTTAAAACCGACACTTTGCGGTCAAAGCAGCACTTGTCGGGGTTGGACTGATAGAGCGGGCCGCCATGCAATTTTTCGTATTCCTCGACCGTGGTGTCGGCCCGTTTCATCTCGACTTCAATCCCGTATCGCCGCGCGATCTCATCGCGCAGTTCCAGCGTCTCCTTGAATTGGTAGCCGGTATCGAGATTGAAAACGTGGACCTTCGGATTGATCTTCGAGAGCAAATACAAGATCACGCAGCCTTCGGGTCCGAAAGCGGTCGCCATCGTCAGCTTGGGATAATAGGTTGCGACGGTCCATTCGAGGATTTCCAGCGGCGAAGCTGTTTCCAGCCGGTCGCTATGGGCGCGAAGCTCCTCGAGCAATTCCGGAGTCGGCGCCAGTGCCCCCTCCGTGAGAGATGGACCTTTCATGGCGGTACGCGCGAGAGGAGTATTCATGATGATCTTGAGCCGGAACACGCCGCCGGCGGCCTGAGTGCGGTTGAATGATAACTATGCTGGTCAACAAAGTCAACAATTGACAATGCCTGTATCCAATATCGGTTCGAAGAAAGCGATTCTGCACCCTGGCGCGGTATAACCGCTGCGGCTTAACCGCTTAGAATAGTGAGCGGAAAAGGCTTGACGGTGTTACCTTCGAGCGTCAAAACAATGGTAATTAAAGAGTTACGTCTATTTGCCCGGCTTGGCAGCACGCAGCGGAGTGGCGATCGTGTCTGATTCTGTCTTTTTGGCGGTCGATATCGGAGCTTCCAGCGGTCGGCATGTCGCCGGCCTTTTTGATGGCAATCGCTTGCGGTTGGAGGAGGTCTATCGATTTGAAAACGGCGCGGTTCCTGCCGCCGGACACCTTTATTGGGACCTCCTTCAGCAATGGAGCCACATTCGCACCGGTCTGCGAATGGCGGCCAATAAGTATGGCAATCGCCTCGCCAGCTTGGGGGTCGATACCTGGGGAGTCGACTACGGCCTGCTGGATAAACGCGACGAATTGCTCGGCAACCCTTTTACGTATCGCGATCATCGGGCCGACGGAATGCTCGAACGGGCTTTTGCGATCGTCCCCAAGGAGCAGATTTTTCAGCAGACCGGCGTGCAGTTCATGCAGATCAACACCCTCTATCAGTTGCTTTCGAGCCGTTTGAGCGGTTCGCCGATACTCGACGCGGCCGAAACTTTTTTGATGATGCCGGATTTGTTCCACTGGCTGTTGACTGGAGAAAAGGCCAACGAATTCACCGATGCCAGCACCTCGCAATGCCTGGACCCGCTGACGCAAGACTGGTCGAAATCGCTCTTGGAGCAGCTCGGCATTCCCACCGGCATTTTGAAGAACATCGTCCACCCCGGCACCAAGTTGGGAAAACTCCGCCCGCAGCTCGCGGCGGAAATGGGGCTCTCCAAGATCGAAGTCGTCTTGCCGGGTACGCACGACACGGCGAGCGCCGTGATGGCCGTCCCGGCGACCAGCACGAACCGCGCGACGCCCGATTGGTGCTACATCAGTTCGGGCACTTGGTCGTTGATGGGCGTGGAGATTCCACAGCCGATCCTGAGCCGCCGGTGTCTTGAACTGAACTTCACCAATGAAGGGGGCGTTGACAACACGATTCGTCTGCTGAAGAACATCAGCGGCTTATGGCTGGTGCAGGAATGCCGCCGCATTTGGAATCAAACCGGCAAAGCTCAATCTTGGGAAGACCTCAGCCGCGCGGCGGCCGCGGCTCCGCCGCTGGCCTATTTGATTGACCCCGACGACGCCGGCTTCTTGTCGCCGGACAACATGCCTCAGGCGATCGCCGAATATTGTCGCCGGACGGGGCAAGGCGCTCCGCCTGATCCGGGCGCGGTCTTGCGCTGCGCGCTCGAAAGCTTAGCGCTGGCCTATCGCCGCGTGCTCGGCGCGCTCGAGGAACTTACCGGCGGCCGGATCAATCGGATTCACATCGTCGGCGGTGGTACGCAAAATCGGCAGCTTTGTCAGGCGGCCGCCGACGCTTGTCAACGGCGGGTCGTGGCAGGGCCGGTGGAAGCGACCGCGATCGGCAATTTGATGATGCAGGCCGTGGCGGCCGGGCAGGTGGCGAACATCGCCCAAGCGCGCGAGATCATCCGCCATAGCTTCTCCGTCGATGAATATGCTCCGCGCGACAAGGCCGCTTGGGATGCGGCCTACGATCGGTTCCAAAAACTGGCCCCTTCCTAACCCTCGCCTGGAAAGCGAACCGTCGTCCACCGTGTCGCTGTCGTTTCCGGTCCTCACGGGCCGGCATCATTTTACTTGGCAGCCCGGCGCGGCATCGTGAAGGGCGCCGTGACTCGAAACCAGAACTGTCCGTCATGCAATATTATGTCGTTCAAGACCGAACTCCCACGGGGCCTTTTTCCGAGGCGGAGGTGCGCCGCTTGCTGGAGGAGCAAAAGCTGCATCCGGCCGATTTGTGTTGGGCCGAGGGAATGTCCAACTGGGTCCCGCTGGCGTCGGTGTTCAACATTCCGCTTCCGCCGGCCGTGGAGCCGGCCGCGAGCTATGTTTACGCCAGCTTTGGCGCCCGGGTCTTGGCCTTTGTGATCGACGGGTTCATCATCGGCATTCCGTCGAACGTGATCATGCAAGCGGTCAAACCTCCGCCGGCAATAGGCAATGGACATTCGCTGGCGGAAGTCATCCGGCTGTTTTCCGACTACATGGCGCAAAATCCGTGGTTGCAGATTTCGGTGATGTTGTTGACGTGGCTCTATTTCGCCCTCATGGAAAGCTCCTCGCGGCAAGCGACGTTTGGCAAGTCGATCCTGGGGCTTAAGGTGGCCACGACCGAGGGGCGGCGGCTGAATCTGTCGGAAGCGTCGTTGCGGTTTTGGGCCAAATATGTCGGGTCGTTCATGCTGACTTGCGGCCTCGGCTGCTTGCCGATTCTGTTCACGCCGAGAAGGCAGGCTCTGCACGACATGGCCGCCCGCACCATCGTGATTCGGAAGTAGCCGATCCTGCCGGCCCCCTTATTTCGCTCGCCCGCGCGGCGAAATAGTTGTTGCCGAGCGAGCCGCATCGTAGATTGAGAGGATGTCTCGACCGACCGGCTATCTAGGGGCGCGCGGCGCGGACCGGTTCGACCGAGGCCATCTGGAGGCGGAGCAAAAAATGGGGACGAATTTTCGGCGCGTCGCCGCTCGATTCACGGTGGTGACGCTGGGGTTGGCAACCGCGGTTGCGATCCAACAATACGCCAATTTTCCGCCGCCGGTCGCCGCCCAGAACGGGCCGGAACCGAGCGATCCGCGCGCCACGGCGAAACCGCCGGCTACGGCCAATTCTAAATCGCCAACCGCGTCTGGGCCAATCGCCGTTACGGGGCATGACGAGGTTGCTGACGCTGCGCTCGAAGCGGCCTTGGATAAATCGGTCACCTGGAATTTTGACAAGCGTCCTGTAACCGAAGCGATTGTTCCCATTGCGAAGGAATTGGGCGTTAAGGTCGAGATCGATGCTGGAGTGGATAAACCCGCTGATCGCGAATTGACGTTTGCT
>DASRSE010000018.1:0-30315 GCA_035656655.1 Pirellulales bacterium | reverse complement strand
GATGGAATGGGTCTCGCGAATCATTGCCATCGCGCTGGAGATGGTTCTGCCCGGCGTAATGGGGGGTTGGCTCGATAAGAAGTTTGGCACAGGCTTTATTTCGCTGACAGGCTTCGCGCTCGGAATCAGTATCGCGATTTGGCATTTGACACTGCTGGGCAAACAAAAGATTGGCGCGGACGCTTCAAACCATTCCAGCAATTCTAAGCGCCCCCACACGCCCGAAAACCGCTCCTCTTCTGAATCTCCTTCTTCCGATGAATCGTGACGACCGCAATCGTGGGCTTGCTTCACCTGGCAAGCTGCTGCTGCGAAATAGTCTCTACCTCACCGGCGTAATTGTGCTGGCCGCGCCGCTGCTGGGATTGTGGCTCGGCTCGGCGCATGGCGCGATCGGCTGGCAGGCCGCCGGCGTCGCCGCGCTGGTCTGCTGGAGCGGATCGATTCTCGCGCTGCTGGTGGCCTCCTTTGCCAAGGGACCGAATCGAGCTTTGCTGGCGATCTTGGCGGGCATGGTCTTTCGAATGGGTTTGCCGCTGGTTGTCGGAACGGTTTTGACGCAACGTGGAAGCCCCTTGGCGGCCGGCGGAGTGTTTCCGATGATGCTCGCGCTCTACTTCGTGACGCTGCTGGTGGAAACCCCTTTGGTGCTGGGTCTGGCTCGCCAAAACCCGCTTCCGAAAGAGGTGTCCTGAGTCATGGCCGATTCCATTCTGCACATCAAGGATAGTTATTACTTTGATGTCCCGCGCACCTTTTGGCGTTCGCACCGGACGAGCCTGGATCAGGTTCCGAAGTATTTGACCGATGCGCATCCGCACGCCACGTTGGCGGAATTCAACGACGCCCTCACGGGCAAGATTCTGATTCCGCAGCCCTTTGGCACGCTGAAGAATTTCTACGAGCGCCAGTCTGGCTTCGCGATTTCAAAGTTCATGATCATTGAGTTGATCATCGCGGCGGTCCTGGTCTTCATGTTTTCCAGATTGGCCGCGCGGGTGCGGCGCGGCGAAGTGCTCCGCGGGCGCGGTTGGAATCTGCTCGAGTCGATGGTCGTCTTTATCCGCAATGATGTCGCTCGGCCGGCCATTGGCGCGCATGACGCCGACCGGTTCTTGCCGCTGCTGTGGACGATGTTTTTCTTTATCTTGACCTGCAATCTGTTTGGGATGCTGCCCTGGCTGGGGGCGCCGACCGGGACGTTCAGCGTCACTCTGGCGCTGGCGGGGATTACGTTTGTGACAATTCTCGTGTCCGGAGTACGGCAATTTGGCCCGTTTGGTTTTTTTAAGAACCTCGTGCCCCCCATGGATTTGCCGTGGTACATGCTGATCTTCCTCTGGCCCTTTATCCTCATCATCGAAGTCTTTGGCTTGCTGATTCGCAACGGCGTCTTGGCGATTCGTCTCTTGGCGAATATGGTGGCGGGCCACTTGGTCTTGTTGGCGGTGCTCGGATTGGCGTTCACCATCGAGGCGGCCGCCAGCCACGGCTGGGCGATCACGGCCATCATTAGCATCCTGGGCTCGACGTTGTTCAGCCTCCTCGAATTGTTCGTGGCCTTTTTGCAGGCTTACATTTTTACTTTCTTGTCCGCGCTCTTCATCGGTGCGGCGATCCATCACCATTAATTTAGGGAGCGGTATTGTGAAAAATGTTGTTCGTAGTGCGGCTTTGTTTGTCGCGATCTTGGCCTGTGCCACGCCTGCCATGGCGGCAGACGGCACGCCTTTGATTGGATTTTCGGGCGCCTTTGGCGCGGCATTCGTCGTGTTCGGCGCCGCGCTGGGCATCGGCAAGCTGGCCGCCTCCGCGCTGGAGAGCATGGCGCGTCAGCCCGAAATTGCCGCCAACATTCAAACCGCGATGATCATCGCCGCCGCGTTGATCGAAGGTTTCACGTTTTACGCGCTTTACATCTGCTCGACGCAAAATCCGTGGCCGGCGCACTAAGGCCGAGTTCATTCGCGGCGGTTCGAATCGAGCAATCGGAGTCGGGCCGCCGAGATGGTTTGCTTGTGTTTCGCGACTTCGTTTGTTCCTCGAAAGGTGTACTGTGCGCAATCCGCTGAGCAACTGTGTGCTGGCGCTGTGCTGCGTTCTCTGGCTGAGCGGCGCGGTGTACGTTCGCGCCTCGGAGGTAGCCCGTCCGGCGACCGATCCGGCGTCCTCGACGAGTGCGCCGGAATCGACGAGTGCGCCGGAATCGACGAGCGCGCCGGAATCGAAGGCGACCGAACCGGCCGCACACGAGCACATCGGCCATGCCAATGCCGGACCGGATCTGCTCAAGCCGGAGGAAATTCGCTGGGACTTGTCGCTCTACACCTTTGTCGTGTTTATCTTGCTAATGGCGGTGCTGACGAAGTTCGCCTGGGGGCCCATCTCGCAAGGTCTTGATAATCGCGAGCATGGCATCTCCGAACAAATCAGCTCCGCGCAAGAAGCGAATAAGGCGGCCCAAGGATTATTGGCCGAGTATGAACGGCGGCTCGATGCAGCCCAGGATCAGGTCCGCGCGCTCGTCGAACAAGCGCGCATCGACGGCGAGCAGCAAAAGCAGTCGATCCTGGCCGAAGCGAAGGCCGGAGCTCAAGCCGAAAAGGAGCGCGCGGTGCGCGACATCGCCTTGGCCAGCGACCAAGCGCTGAAGGAGTTGGCCGAGCGGAGCGCGAATCTGGCGGTCGAATTGGCGAGCAAGATCGTGCAAGCCAAATTGTCGCCGGCCGACCACTCCAAGCTGATTCAAGATGCGGTCGCCAAGTTTCCTCAAACCGCGCCTAGCCGCAACTAGCGGTTTGCCAGCGGCTTCCGTTGGCCGTGGATTGATTCGGTTAGGTTCGTTTGCGTCCGTCGCTGAATTGGGTCAATCGCTAAGTTGAGTCAGGCATCGTTGCCCGGATCGAATATGGATCATACTCCCAACAACGCCGAAACCTCCGACCTGCCGCTCAGTGCGTCCGAGCATCAGGTTGGGGCGGTGTACGCCAAAGCTTATTTGGCGGCCGCTAAAGCCGGCGGCACGGTTTCCAATACCGGCGGCACGGTTGCCAAGACCGGCGGCACGGTTGACGCCGCGGTCGAAGAATTCGACGCGCTCGTCGAATTATTGCGCCAGTTGCCGAAGTTTTCGGCCGTGCTCGAATCGGCCATCGTTTCGGCTGACGATAAGCAACAAATGTTGGATCGCAGTCTGGCGGGGAAAGCCTCCGTCACCTTGCTGAATTTTTTGAAAGTCGTCGCCCGCCACGGCCGGCTCGATTGCCTCCGCGGCATTCGCGCGGCAATGCACGAGCAGTACGACGCGGAGCGCGGACGGGTCCCGGTCAAGTTGACGACGGCCAACCCGATCGATGCGGCCTTGGCGAAACAGATCACCGACGCGCTCCGACCCGTGCTGGGGGGCGAGCCGGTGTTGACTTCGAAGGTGGATCCGGCCTTGATCGGCGGCTTGGTGCTGCGGATCGGCGACACGGTATACGATGGCTCCGTGGCCATGCAATTAGAACGCGTTCGCGAGCAGATGATTAACAGGAGCGTCCATGAAATTCAAAGCCGACGAGATCGCTTCCGTAATACAACAGGAAGTTGAGCAGTTTCAATCTCAGATCGACGTCCGAGAAGTCGGCCGCGTGCTCGAGGTGGGGGATGGCATTGCGCGCGTCTACGGCCTGTCGGACGTGATGTCCGGCGAAATGGTCGAGTTTCCCAACGGCATCACCGGGCTCGCTTTCAACCTGGAGGAAAGCTCGGTCGGCGTCATCATTCTCGGTGATTATCTACAGATTGAAGAGGGGGACGAGGTCAAGAGCACCGGCCAACTGCTGAGCGTCCCGGTCGGCGACGCCATGGTCGGCCGCGTCGTCGATCCGCTCGGCAATCCGCTCGACGGCAAAGGCCCCATCGCCACGAAAGATCGCCGCCCGGTCGAAACGATGGCGCCCGGCGTGGCCCAGCGGCAGCCGGTCGCCGAGCCGATGCAAACCGGCATCAAGGCGATCGACTCGATGACGCCGATCGGACGAGGCCAGCGCGAATTGATCATCGGCGACCGCAAGACGGGGAAGACCGCCATTGGAATCGACGCGATCATCAATCAAAAGAATTCCAATGTGAAGTGTTTCTATGTCGCCGTCGGACAAAAAGAATCGACCGTGGCCAACACGATCGAAGCATTGCGCGCCGCCGGCGCGATGGACTATACGACCGTGATCATGGCCGGGGCCAGCGCGCCGGCTCCGTTGCAGTACATCGCGCCCTATGCCGGCACGGCGATGGCGGAATACTTCATGTACAAGGGCGAGCACGCCCTGATCGTCTACGACGATCTCTCGAAGCAGGCGGTCGCCTATCGCCAGTTGTCGCTCTTGATGCGCCGGCCGCCGGGCCGCGAGGCTTATCCGGGCGACGTGTTTTATTGCCACAGTCGCTTGCTCGAACGTTCTTCCAAGCTGAGCGACGAGCTCGGCGGCGGATCGCTGACGGCGCTGCCGATCATCGAAACGCTGGAGGGCGAAGTCTCGGCCTACATTCCGACGAATGTCATCTCCATTACCGACGGCCAAATCTACTTGCAGCCGGACTTGTTCTTCGCCGGACAGCGGCCCGCCATGAATGTCGGCATCTCGGTCTCGCGCGTCGGCGGGGCTGCCCAGATCAAGGCCATGAAACACAAGCGAGTGGCGGGCGGCTTGCGCTTGGCCTTGGCTGCCTTCCGCGAGTTGGAGGCGTTCGCTCAACTCGGCACCGATCTCGATGCGGCGACGCAAAAAAAACTGGACCGCGGCTATCGCATGATCGAGTTGCTGAAGCAAGGACAATATCAACCGCTCGACGTGATCGATCAGGTGATGGTGATCTTCGCAGGCAATTCGGGCTATTTGGACGCGGTTCCTCGTTCGGACGTCGCGCGTTGGGAAAAAGAATTCATTCAGTACATGAAGGCGCAAAAGGGCGAAGTGCGCAAGAAGATTGCCGATACCAAGGCTCTCTCCGACGATTCAATCAAGGAATTGGAGTCCGCCATCTCGACGTTCCAAAAGCAGTTTTCAGTCTCGAGCTCCTCCACCCCTAAGACGGTCAAGGCTTAACCGGCTGGTTTCGCGCCACGCCGACCGAGCACTCGACTTCCCCGTTCCATGGCTAAGGCCCGCGCCCTCGATAAACGCCGCAAGTCCATCCGGAATATCCGCAAGATTACGCGGACGATGGAGTTGATCGCAACTGCGCGATTCAAGAAGGCGATGGATCGAGCCAGCGCCGCGACCGCCTACACGCGGCGAATGTCCCGACTGGTCAGCAATTTGGCGAATGCCGGCCTCAAGGTTTCGCATCCCCTCTTGGAACCACGCGAAGAAACGAAGTCGGCGATTCTGCTTGTCCTGACCGCCAATCGCGGCTTGTGCGGCGGCTACAACGGCAACATCATCCGCCAAGCCGTGCCACGCTACCACGAGCTCCAAGCGACCGTGCCGGCCGTCGCGGTGGAAATGTCGGGCAAACGCGGCATCGCGAATTTCAAGTTTCGCCAGATTCCCATGGCCGTGACCTACACCCATTTCGAGGACAAGCCCCGCTTTGACGAAGTCGAGTTGCTGGCCAATCGCTACCTCGAGTCGTACCTTGCGGGGACGCTCGACCGGCTCGACGTGGCGTACATGAAGTTTGAAAGCGCCGGCCGCCAAGTCGCCGTGGTCGAGACGCTGCTGCCGCTGAGCAATCTGTCCGGCGCGGAGCCCAAAACCGAGGGCGCGCAGACGGAATACGAATTTCTGCCTTCGGCCGAATCGATCTTGGAAGAAGTCGTTCCCGCCAGCTTCAAGATCAAGCTCTTCAAGTGCTTTCTTGATTCGGCGGTGAGTGAGCAGATCGCGCGGCGGATGGCGATGAAATCGGCGACCGAAAACGCCGACAAGTTGATCAAGCATTTGACCCGCAACTACAACCGTGCCCGGCAGTCGCAGATTACGGGCGAAATCATGGAAATCCTGGGCGGCGTCGAGGCCTTGAAAGGCTAACGCCGCCGCGCCGCAGTTTTTTTCTCGCCGGTCGACCCGGCCGCGAACTCATCCTGAAGCCTAAGCACGCATCATGCCCACCGCCACGCAGACCAAGCCCAGCCAAACCAATATCGGCCACGTGACGCAAGTCATCGGTTCGACGTTCGACGTCGCCTTTCCGGAAGATCGCCTTCCGGCGATTTACAACGCGGTCAAGATCACCAGCAACCGCAAGGGGGTGAAGCTGGATTTGACCGGCGAAGTGCAACAGCACTTAGGCGGCGGGCGTGTCCGTTGCGTCGCATTGGCCAGCACCGACGGCATGGTCCGCGGCCAAGACGTCATCGACACCGGCGCGCCGCTGAGCGTTCCGGTGGGCCCGGAAACTCTGGGGCGCGTGTTCAATCTGCTGGGCGACCCGATCGACAACGCCGGCCCGGTCAGCACCAAGGAACGTTGGCCGATCCATCGCGCCGCCCCGACCATTACCGATCTGTCAACCAAGACCCAACTGTTCGAGACCGGCATCAAGGTCATCGACTTGCTCACGCCGTTCGTCCGCGGCGGCAAGGCCGGACTGTTCGGCGGGGCCGGGCTGGGCAAAACGGTCATCCTCCAAGAACTCATTGCTCGCGTCGCCAGCGCCCACGGCGGCTCGTCGGTGTTTGCCGGGGTCGGCGAGCGAACCCGCGAAGGGACCGACCTGTGGCGTGAAATGCAAGAAGCCGAAATCGGCAAGACGGGCCGCAAAGTCATTGAGCAAACCTGCATGGTCTTCGGGCAGATGAATGAGCCCCCCGGAGCCCGGCTCCGCGTCGCCCTTTCCGCCTTGACGATGGCGGAATATTTCCGCGATACGACCGGGGTCGACACGCTGCTGTTTATCGATAACATTTTCCGCTTTTCGCAAGCCGGTTCGGAAGTCTCCGCCCTTTTGGGCCGGATGCCATCCGCGGTCGGCTATCAGCCGACCTTGGCGACGGAGATGGGCGCGCTGCAAGAGCGAATTGCCTCGACGAGCAAAGGGGCGATCACGTCCGTCCAAGCGGTTTATGTTCCGGCCGACGACCCGACCGACCCCGCCCCGGCCACGGCCTTCGGCCAGCTCGACGCGTTCATCTATTTGGAGCGGTCGATTTCCGAAAAGGGGATTTACCCGGCCGTCGATCCGCTGGCTTCTTCGAGCCGGATTCTCGATCCGCAATACGTGGGCGAGCGGCACTACAACATCGCGCGCCGCGTTCAGCGAACCCTCCAGCGATATCGCGAATTGCAGGACATCATCGCGATTCTCGGCGTCGACGAACTGAGCGAAGAGGACAAGCTGGTGGTGGTGCGGGCGCGCCGCATGGAGCGGTTTCTGTCGCAGCCGTTCTTGGTGGCCGAAGTCTTCACTGGCAAGTCGGGCGAAATCACGCCGCTGACCGAAACGATTCGCTCCTTCGAAGAAATTGCCGACGGCAAATGGGATCACCTGCCCGAAGATGCATTCATGTACGTCGGCTCCATCGACCAAGTCGAAGAACAAGCGAAGCGGCTGGCCGCGGCCGCCCAGTAATCGTTTTTTGAACCGGTTTTTTCGTCCGGCCTAGGCCTTCCGCCCTGGTAAAATTTAATCATTACGTCGCCAAGCTTGAGCAGCGTCAGCGAGCTTGGGGGCACCGCGGCGAAATGCTGGCCCAATAGTCCTTTCCACAAATCCAGTTTTTCATCATGGCCGACCTCGAAGAGAATCTCGCCCAACCGACGAGCGAAGAGCCGCTGCTATGCAGCGTGGTCACGCCGGAAGCGACCATTGCGCAGGTCGCAGCCCGCTTCGTCGCCTTGCCGTTGGCTGATGGCGAGATTGGCATTGCTCCTGGCCACACGCCGCTCATTGGTCGCCTCGGCTACGGCGAGCTGCGCATTAAGCAAGCGAACCTGACCGTGCGCTATTACGTCGACGGGGGCTTTGTCGAGGTGCTCAACAACGAAATTAGCATCTTGACGAATCGAGCGGTCCCGGCGGTGAAGCTCGAAACCGATGTTGCCGAAGAGCTGCTCAAAGAGGCGCTCGCCATGCCCGCCAATACGCCCGAACTCCTGGCTCAGCGTGAACGGCTGCAATTGCAAGCTCGAGCTCAACTCCGAGTCGCGCGTCACGCCTACGCCGGTTTGACCGCCGGGGCGCATTAGCCAAGCCCAACCGCGACTGCGGCCCGTGGTCGGACCGTCCGGCACGCGGCGGCGCGGCATATCAGGCCGAATGTTTTTCCGGAAAGAGCTCGAGCGTCGCTTCGCCGTGGGCGCGGCCATTGACCGGATGTTCGCTGATCGTCGTGTCTTTCTCATGCAGCTTGGCCAAATAGTGCCGCGGAATGCGGCAATGCACCACGACCCGCTCGTCGCTGAAGCGCTTCGATAAAACCTCTCCATGCGCCGCCAAATAGGCCAGCAGTCGGCCGTTCTCGACCCCGGTCTCCACGTCGACATCTAAAAAGTCGCGGGTCAAGGCTTGGCTGACGGCCGAGGTCAATTGGGACAAGCCACCGCCGCTCCGCGCGCTGATGGCCAGCGCGTGCGGATAATGGTGCTGAAGCTGATCGAGTTCGCCCGGCTCCTTCACGGCGTCCATTTTGTTCAGCACCAAGAGCGTGTCCTTCGCCTCGATGTCGAGTTCTTCGAGAACCGCGTAGACCGACTTGATCTGTTCGTAAACGGCCGGATTGGAGGCATCAGCCACATGCAGCAAGAGATCCGCCTGCCGCGCTTCCTCAAGCGTGGCTTTGAAGCTCGCAATCAGATGGTGGGGCAGATCGCGGATGAAGCCGACCGTATCGGAGAGGAGCACCGGTCCCCAGCCGGGCAATTGCCACTTGCGCGTCCGCGTATCGAGCGTGGCAAACAGTTTGTTCTCGGTGAGGACGCCGGCTTGGGTCAAGCCGTTCATGAGGGTGCTCTTGCCGGCGTTCGTATAACCGACCAGCGACACGGTGCGCGTCTCTCCGCGCGCGGCGACCTGGCGTTCTTTGCGCCGTTGCACGTTTTTGAGTTCGGTCTGCAAGTCGTGAATCCGCTTTTCGACGAGCCGCCGATCGACTTCCAATTGCTTTTCCCCCGGCCCGCGCATGCCGATGCCCATCTTGAGGCGGCTCAAGTGAGTCCACATCCGCTTCAGCCGCGGCAGCGAGTATTGCAGTTGAGCCAATTCCACGGCCAGTCGCGCTTCGTACGTCTGCGCGCGGTTCGCGAAGATGTCGAGAATCAGCTCGCTCCGGTCGAGCACCTTGACATTCAGCGTCTGTTCCAGGTTGCGCGTCTGCGCCGGCGAAAGATCGTTATCGAACAAGACCACGTCGGCGCCTTCCGAGTCGGCCAGTTGCTTCAACTCTTCGACTTTTCCCTTGCCGAGATAAGTGGTCATGTCGGGCGTTTCGCGCCGTTGGGTGAGCCGCCCGACGACGGCGGCGCCGGCCGTGCTGGCCAAGCCATCCAGTTCATCGAGCGGATGCTCGTGCTCCGGCCGCGCTCCCAAGAGCACCCCCACCAGGATTGCGCGTTCGCTGACGACGCCTTCGCTGCGATTTAATTCGATCACGTTCGGCAAGATGCTCCAGAAGGATGAACGCAGTCCGTAATCGGACCAAAAAACACACTCAATAATCGGACCAGAAACACACTCCGTCGTCGGACCAGAAATTCGGCTCGTCGGCGGATCAAGAAGTCCGCTCCACGCCTTTATTCTAATCTGCCGCACGAAGTCGCCAAATCGGGCGGCGCGGCGCCTCGGCCCTGGCGCGCAACCCATTGTAACAAAAGAGGTTGACCTCGCCACGTCTTGCCCGCCAGGGGACAGACACTTGGCCAAAGCCGCAGGTTCGCAGCCGGAGGGGGGCATTGGCGGAGTTTCGCGGCGCGTGGCACCGGGCGCGGAATCGGCGGATTGCGCGCCGCAGCGCGCGGAATTCGGCGTGCTGAAAGGTCGCACGGCGGCGCGGTCGAGGCTTATTTCACGTCGCTGATGAGCGTGCCATTGTTGGCCACGTCGAAGACCGGGTTATACAGGCTGCGAGCGCCGCATTGCGCCCGGCCGTTCGGATAGAACACGAGGCTCATCCCCAGGTTCCACGCTTCGCGCGAGCCCAACACGGAATCTTCGCGTGGAATCAGATAGTTGAACGTCGACTCGACCGCAAAGTGGCTCGACAAGGGGATGCGGAAATCGCCGCCGAAGATGCCATCGGCGCGATCGGTGAAACCGCCCCAAAGGCGAAAGTTTCCACCGTCGCTGAAATGGTGGCGATAGAAAAAGTTGTATTGGCTGACCGGCCGCATGGTCAGGTCGAACGTGTTGAACACCACCTCTCGATCGGTCGTCAAGGGGACGGCGACCCACGCTCCCAACTCATGCTGATAGGCGCCGCAGAAGCTCAACTCGCCGCGAATCTGCGAGAGGTCGTTCTTGACGTAGTAATCGTCGCGGAGCATATCGAACACGACGCCCCACTGCAAACCGCCGCAAGGGCCCGGCCGATGAAACAAACCGCCGGTGAAGAAATACTGTTCGCGATAGGCGTCGCCTTGCGGACCCCCTTGAAAGTCGGAGTTTTCGGCTTCAAAGCCGATCTGTGCGCCCACGCCCCACCACGGAAAGAGCGGCACGCCCCAATTCACACCTTCGTGAAAGCCAAAGTTCCCATAGGTGCCTCCATCCATCGGCCCCTTGAAGCCTTCGACGCCCGCATCCAACGTCAAATTGCGGGCCCACCGCGCCAGCAGTCGCAGCGCGGCAAACGGGTCATAGTCGGTGTCGTCGTCGTTGCATTCGTCGGCGTAGTAACCTTCTTCGCCCGGCATCATTCCGTCGCCGCCGTCCTCCATCGGCGCCCCCTCTTCGATCACGTCTTCTGAAGGCATTGGCTGCAGCGGTCGCTCCGCGACGACTCCTGGGGGGGGCGGAAGCAATTCCGCGCCGCTGGGTCGCTGTGCCGTGCGGAGCGGCGCTTCACGATAGACCGACTGCGGCCGAGGAGATTCGTCGGCCAGGGCCATTTGATAGTTCGGATTCGCGCGGTGCGGAACGGGCCGCAAACCGGGATCCGCCGAGAGGTCGAACCGCCGAAACGCGCCGCTCGCATTGGCGCCGCTGTTCTTTGGGCGGGCTGCCGCCGCATCCGCATAGCGCTGGTTCGCGGGGATCGGAGTCCGCGCCGGGCGCGTGTCAGGGTCGTACGGCGGCGCCGCATCCCCCTTCACGTAGCGATCGTTGTCGCGCGGAGCTTGATACGCTGCGCGCCGCGGCACGCTGGAATTCGCTGGTTCGCCGGCGCTGCGCAGATAATAGCCGGGCCGGCTCGCCGGCGGATTCGGACGGCTATAGGCCGGATCGCCCAGCGGGCTGCTATAGGGCCGAGCCGGCCCCGCGTTCTGCCGCGGAGCGTCGGGAATAATAACGACCGGCGCGTTGCCGCGATTGTCCACGTACGGATCGAACGGGGCTGGGGCCTGGGCATGAACCGTGGCGGCCAACAACAGCACAGGGAACGCCGCCAAGCGGCCGAAGCGAAAAGTCTGTCGAGCCATATTCTGCATCCTTGCTAGACAAAATCCACGACGGCGGGGCGTCGCGCTTCCAAAACCGACCCATCACGACCAGAACGAGTTCTCGTCCGCCTCATTATCGGAGACTACGGGATCGGAACTTCCGTTAAAGTCGAAATAATCGGAAAAGTCGGCGCAATTTGACCGCTATAAATTATCTTGCCTATCCATCCTTGGCATCCTCAAGGATCCAGAACCCGCGTTCTGAGCGCACTCGTAGCGTCCAAGAGCCTTCGTGCCGGAGAAAGTCAAAAGTGGACGATCGCGCAGCCGCATATCTATTCAGAAGCGGCTAGACAATGCGTGGACGAGCAGCGCGCGGCAATTCGCAACACGGCAAGATCTGCAATTTCACTCGCTGTTCCGCCGCTGCGCTACTTGGAACGCTCTTGCAAAAAGACGAAAACTCCCTTTTTGTTTGAAATCGCGATATCGAGCAGCCCGTCGCCATTGATGTCGCCGACTTCAAACTGGGTGCCGACGCCGCTATTGTCGTCGATCTGGTGCTTGACCCATTCGACTTCGCCATTTTTACGGACCAGTTCAAACCAGCAAAGGACGGCCGGGGCGCCCGGGTCCGTGTCTCCGCCCGGTCCATGCGCCCAATATCGCTTGCCCGTGATAATGGAAGGAACCCCTTTGCCCGTGATGTCGGCGAAGCAGACCCCGTGCGTCTGCGAAAAGCTTTTGTCGATTTCGTGCGTTTTCCACTTGCCATCAGCGAGTTGCTCGTGCCACCAGATGCCGACATTGTGGGCGCTGGCGGTGATCACGTCGGGCTTGCCGTCGCCATTGACGTCGTAGACATAGATTTGCGAGCAGTCGGGCCCGAAGTCGGCCTTGTGAAACTTCCACTCCGCCTGATTGCGATCTTCGGGGGCTTCCCACCAGCCCTCTTTGCAGAGAATGTCAGGGCGGCCGTCGGCGTTCACGTCGCCCACGCCGACGCCATGCGAAAAGCGCGTCGTGGCCGGGGCGCCCTTCGCCGAGATCGGATGAATCGTCCACGGCAGCTTGGGGTCCGCGTTGCGGGTGAGATAGGCCATCTGGCGATCGGGCCCGTCGGAGTTCTTCGGATCCGGCGAGACGCCGCAAATGAGCGACCGTTGCTTGTCATTGAACAACGGCCACATCGAGGGGCTTTCGTTGTTCGTCACCGGCGTGAGCACGTGCTTCGTCCAAGGGCCGCCCGACTTGCCCGGGTTTTCCATCCACCAGGTGTTTTGGCCGGGAAAATCGACGACGATCAGGTCGTCCCAACCATCGCCATTGAGGTCCTCGGCAAAATTGCAAAACGAATTGCTGTAGTTGTGCGGGTCATACTCCATCGGCTTCTCGGCGATCGGCACCATGTGCCAATTCGGAGCGGCGTAGTAGACCGTCCCGGCGGAGATGTCCTTCTTGCCATCGTGGTTAAAATCGCCAATCGAAACGCCTTCGCTGCGGAACTTATCGTCGAGCTGAATCTTCTTAAAGGTGATGTTGGTCGTCGGTTCGGTGGGAGGAGCGGCCGCCACGGCCGAAGCCGCCCAAAAACCAGCCGACAAGAGCGCAAAACTGGCCGCGACCAGCGGAGAAATAAGGCGGGAATGCATCGCGTAGACCTCAAGCAGAATAAGGGTGAGCCAGGGCGGAGAACCCGATTGTCGCCTAGCCCTGCCCAATAAGCAATCACTTTGCGGCCGGCCGATTAGAACGTAGAATAAGATTTCTGCCTCTGAGACACTCGTCCGCAGTCGCTTCTGGAACCGAGGAACGGAAAAATGTGGCACAAACCCGTGCTGGCGGCCGTTGGCTATTCGTTGACTCTCTTGCTGCTGACCGGCTGCGACGATGGGCCGCCCGCTCGGTCGCCTATCACGACGCGGCCTCCGGTCACGGCGCGGCCGGGGGCGCAGGTCGCGGCGAAACCCAAGGTCGAACCGGTCGCCGCGCCCAAGAAGGATGAGTTCAACTTCTCGAAAGAAGTTTCCGCAATCGAAAGGCCGCTCGATACGGCGTCGCCGCGGTTTGACGACAACCGTCCCGGCGCACGCGGAAACATGCCCCAGGTGCCGGCGGTCAACCGCTTGGCGGTCGAAGTACGCGACGCGCTCAAAGTCCGTAATACCTTGGTGATCTGGGTCTTGGATCGGACCAGCGGGCCGGAGGTGCGCAGCGACGCGACGAATGCCACCGAGCTGTTCTATCGCGACGCGGGGCGTCCGGTCGGCGACAAGCGGCCGAATACGCTCTACACGGCAGTCGTGATGTACGCCGACAAGCCCGAATTCCTAACGAAGGAGCCGGTCTCGAGCGAGGCCGACGCGCGGACCGCGTTGGCAGGCGTGACGCCGACGACGGGGGCCGCCAACACCTTCAGCGCGGTGAAGCAGGCCGTCGATGAATACTCCGCGCTGCGCGGCAAACTTCAGTGCCAAACGATCATGGTCCTCGTCTCGACCAAGGGAGGCGACGACCTGGGCAAGGACAACGTGAATGTCGATGCGGCCGTGAACGCGCTGAAAAAAGATGACATCCCGCTGTTTGCGCTCGGCGCTTCGACTCCCTTTTCGCAAGCAGCCGCCACCGGCCTGAAAGGGCAAGTCACCGAGTCGCACGATTGGGAGCGGATCGACATGGCTTATCCCGGCAATGGCAGCGACAGCGACCTGACCGATACGGGCTTTCCGCCGTTTGCCATCGGCCGGCTGTGCAACAACTCAGGCGGCCAGTTTTTTGCTGAGCGCCCGATGGTCGGCAGCATGCCCGTGCAGGTCGATTCGAGCTACTTTCACAAATACGCGCCGGATTATGTTTCGGAGGAGAAGTATCGACAGATTCTGAGCGGCAATCGCGCCAAAGCCGCGCTCGTCCGCGCCGCTCGCGAAGGGGGCCACGTGGATGTCCTCAACATGCGAACGTCTTACAATTTCTTCAAGAATGGGTCCGAGGCCGATTTTAACAAGGCCATCACGAACAACCAGCAAGATTCCGCCCGCATCGACGGACCAATCAATCGGCTGCTGCAAATGCTGCAAGCGGGCGAATCCGATCGCAAGAATATCAAAGAGCCGCGCTGGCAAGCTAACTTCGATCTCGCCATTGGCCGCGCCTATGCGGCCAAGGCCCGCGTCGAGGGCCTCGATGACATCATGGCCACGCTGAAGGGCAAGGCCTTCAAAAATGCCGACAGCAAGCAGTGGCTGATCATGGCCGCCCCGACCACCAGTTCCATCAGCGCGGTCGACAACATGGTCAAAAAGGCCCACATGTACCTCGAGCGGGTTGTCAAAGAGCACCCGAACACGCCCTGGGCGATTTCCGCTGAGCGCGAGCTGGGGCGCAAGGGCTTCGACAAGATTGAGCAATACAATCTGGGCTGGGAGTTGAGCGAGAAATAAACTCCGCGGCGCTCGTCTCCTTAATGCAGACCGCCGCCGGCGCAAAGCAGAGCCGGCATTCCAATTCACGGAGCAATCCTAACCGTCATTCCCGCGCCTTCACCGTCATTCCCGCCTTCACCGTCATTCCCGCGAAGGCGGGAATCCAGCGCGCGGCGGCAGAGCGTCGTCGACGAGCTCGCCTCGAAATTCCCGCCTGCGCGAGAAAGCTGACGCGCGAAGGGCTTAAGGTGCGCCGAATTTGGCATGGCGAAAGCAATTCGCGGTTCAAAGCGGCTGGAAGCCGCTTGTACCAGGTCCGCGCCGTACACGCGGCATCTTGCCGCGTCGCCCGGACCGGTGCGCGTTTTGCCTTGCCGTCATTCTGGCGCAGGCGGCCTAGCATTTCCGTCATTCCCGCGAAGGCGGGAATCCAGCGCGCGACGGCAGAGCGTCGTCGACGAGCTCGCCTCGAAATTCCCGCCTGCGCGAGAAAGCTGACGCGCGAAGGGCTTAAGGTGCGCCGAATTTGGCATGGCGAAAGCAATTCGCGGTTCAAAGCGGCTGGAAGCCGCTTGTACTAGGTCCGCGCCGTACACGCGGCATCTTGCCGCGTCGCCTGGGCCGGTGCGCGTTTTGCCATTCCAAAGCGGCTGGAAGCCGCTTGTACCAGTGCCGCGCCGTACACGCGGCATCTTGCCGCGTCGCCCGGACCGGTGCGCATTTTGCCATTCCATAGCGGCTAGAAGCCGCTTGTACCAGTGCCGCGCCGTACACGCGGCATCTTGCTGCGTCGCCCGCCCCGCTGGCTCGCGAAGGTTTCTTCCCGCGCAGAGTTTCAGTCGTCTGTCATCGCAAGGCGGCTTTTAGCTCGTCCAATTCATAGCGGAGTTGTCGAACCTGATCGCGCAGTTCGACCACCTCCGACTGAAGGGCAGCCAACTCGCGCGCCACGGCCGAGGAGGAAGAAGACAATGAAGAATCTGCGGCCGCGGCCATCGTCGTGTTCGCCGCCGGCCCGGTCGATGCGGGGCGCGGCATGGAGGGACGCGGAGCCTCCTCCATTTCGCCGCCGGCGATTCCCGTGCGGCCAAACTCGGCGCGGACCTTGTCCATTTCGCGCTCTTCAAACAGCGTATGCGAAACGACATGCCCGCGTCCTTCGGGCGTGAGCGACACGACGAGCTTCTTGGCCGTGAGCGATTGCAGCAGACCGCGGAGGGCCGCGAGATCGGCGATCGGGTCCATCCGACTGGCGCGCTGCCGCAGTTCGCCTTCGGTCTGAGCGCCGCGCAGCAGCAATTCGGCCATCACCGACAATTCGACCTTGTCGACGCCGAGCCATTCGTATAGCAGATGGCGATAGCGAGCAACGCGGCTGCTCCCTTGTACCTCAACGACGGCGCCCAGTTGCTTCAAGCGATCGATCGAGGCCTCGACCACATCGGCCTCAATCTCCATCAGCGGCGCACGGTTCGATTTTTGATTGCAGCCGGTCACGAGCGCGTTAAGCGACAGCGGATAGGCCTCCGGCGTCGTCTTGGCCTTTTCGGCCAGAACGCCCAGCACGCGCCGATCGAGCGCCTTGATCGGTTGCCAACGCGGGGCAGAAGCGGCAGGCGGATTGGGAGCGTCCATGACAACCGTGAGAAAAAAGGCGGGCGATAGCAAACCGCGGCGACCGACGAGCGCGCCGCCCAAAGGACATTCTGCGGCCGAGCGGGGCGCGGTCAATCGTCGCCGGCCCAATCGAGATGGGTCACTTTTCGCAAGCGATGATAAAAATCGCCGAGCAGGCCGCCAATCACGTCCCAACGGTCGCGGCGGCGGAGCTCGATATCGCCTTGCTCGTTGATCCGCACGATGCTGTCGTCGTCGACGCCGGCGTTGTGCAAATCTTCCGGGGAGACTTCTTGGTCGTTGATGACCAAGCGCAGCGTCTTGCCGTTGAGCTCGATGAATTTCATAGGTCGCTCGCGTACAAAAGGGTTTCGTGTCAGCGTAACTTCCGCGCCCTCCACAAGCAAGACCGGCCGGGCCGCCGGCGGCGCGGCGCTACTGCGCAAACGTCCTCACCCCTTCGCACAGGCGGAGCATGTCGGCCGGCGCGAGTTGCTCGGCCCGGGAGCCCGGGTCGAGCGCGAGCGCGGCCAAGATCTGGTCAACCTCGGCCTTGTCCAGACGATCCTTGACCGCGGAGATCAGCACGCTCCGCAAGAATTTGCGGCGGTGCATGAACATCGCTCGAATAAAGTCGTGAAAAAAGCGGCGGTCGGGAATCCGCGCCCGGCGGTCGGGCTCCAGTTCGATATGCACAATCGCCGACTCGACCTTGGGAGCCGGCCAAAACACGCTGGGCTGCATGATCCGCACGATCTGGGCGGCGCATTGGCTTTGCACCCAGATGCTCAGCGCGCCGTAGTCTTTGCTGCCCGGCTCGGCGATTAGCCGCTCGGCGACCTCTTTTTGGATCGTGACCGTCATCGAGACCGGCGGCCGATCAAGATCGAGCAAGTTGGAAATCAAAGGGGTCGCGACATTGTAAGGCAGGTTGGCCGCCAATTTGAACTGGGCGCCCGGGATCGCGGCGAGCCGCTCATCCACCGCCGCCAGCAGTTCCGGGCTCAAGCGATTTTTGCTGGCCAAGGCATCGAGCCGCAGCAGCGTCACGTTTGGAAAGTCGATCAGCTCTTCGCTCGCCAACTGATGCATTTGCGGATCGATCTCCGCGGAGACAATCGCCGCCGCCTGCGGCGCCATCAACATCGTGAGCCCACCCATTCCGGTCCCGACTTCGAGGATCACGTCCTGCGGCTGCAGGTCGATAGCCGCCACCAGCATGTTCAACAGATTCAAATCAATCAAAAAGTTTTGGCCATGCCGATGCTTGACGAAAACTCCGGCCTCCGCGAGGCGGCGCTGCAAAAACGAAATCGTTTGACCGTGAGCACTCATCGAAAACCAATCGGCGAAAAGAACGGGGCAGGGGAGAAGAGAACAAGAACGAAAAGGGGGCGAGGGGGCGAACTCGCCCAGCGGCCGGTCACGAAGGACGCAATTGTTGCTCGACGTATTTCGCCAGCAGGTCGGTTTCCAAATTGACCCGGCCTCCGACTTCCAACGACCCGAGCGTCGTCAACGCCAGCGTGTGCGGAATAAGGGCCACGCTAAACCGATCGGCCGCCACCTCGACCAGCGTCAGACTGACGCCATCAATGGCGATCGAACCTTTGCTCGCCATCTGCTTGAGCAATTTCGCCGGGGCGGAGAACCAGAGCGTGGACCAATCGCGATCGTCGAACCGCTCGAGCAAGCTGCCGACCGCGTCAACGTGCCCGGTGACGTAGTGGCCGCCGAGCCGATCGCCCACGCGGAGCGCCCGTTCCAGGTTCACCCACGTGCCGGGCTGCAAGCCGCCGAGGTTCGTTTTGGCCAACGTCTCGGGACCCGCTTGAAAATGGAGATTTTCGGCTTCGATCTCGACGACCGTCAAGCAGCAGCCGTTGATCGCGATGCTATCTCCCAGCCGCGCCTCGCGCACGAACTCCGGCGCCCGGAGCACCAGCCGGCAACCGGGCGGCTCGGGCACAAGTTGCACAACTGCGGCGGCAATTTCCACCAAACCCGTAAACACAGCAGCGGTTATTTCCAAACTAAAGGGGGCGAGCCGGGGCCAATCAGCGACAACGGCGCGGCACGGACGCACGTTCCGCGCCGCATTTTAGCGGCCGAGCCGGAGCCTCGCCTCTATTGCGCCGGCCCCTAAAGACTACCCGACCGGCCGACGCAAGATAAGGGGCGTTCTACCGCTGCAAGATGGGTAGATAATTGTTCGGCATTTGCAAGATGATGCACGCCATCGCGGTGCCGTATTCCTTGCAAATTGAATCGATCCAAGAACCGTCTTCGCTCTGCCGGGCGAGCAGCGCGTCGCGAATCGCCGGATACCACTTCGCCCAATAGTCTCCGCCGGCGTGCCACATCGCCTGGACCGCGTAATAGTGGCCGTAGAAGAAATGGCTTTCGCGGTTGAACTCGGCTCCGCGCGGCAAGTTGGCCATCAAATAGTCGAGCCCCTTCGTGATGGCCGGATCGTCGTAAATTCCGGCGCTATAGAGGGCGACGACGCCGGCGGCGGAGCGCGGAAACGCGCTCTGCCCGCCTTGAATCATATACATGAAGCCGCCGTCGGCATTCTGGCTCCGCTTGACATAGTCGATGCAGTGATCGATCGTTTCATGGGGCACGTGAATGCCGGCGTTCCGCGCGGCCCGCAGGGCCATGATCTCGCAGATCGTGACGCTGATGTCGGCCTCGCGCCGCTGCGGCTGATAGCGCCAACCCCCTTCTTCGTTCTGGGTGTTGATGATCAGGTTGACCGCTTTCGACAGCTTGTCGCGGACGTCGGTCCGCATCGTCATCCCATACGCTTCGGCGAGAAACAAAGTCGCGAAACCATGCCCATACATCGGCCCGTGACTTGACGAGCCCGCGACGTTGATGAAGCCGCTCTCTTCGGTGTTGGCGAGGATATAGTCGAGCGCCCGATTGACTTGCTTGCCGTAGGGACCGCGCCCCGGCGTGCTGCCGGCCGACATAAACGCCAGACCGCTGAGACCGCAGACGGCGACGTTGCGGCTATATCCGCCTGACCCGAACGAGCCGTCGTCTTGCTGATGCGCGGCCAGAAACTCCAAACCACGATCGATCGCCGTATTGGTCTGCGGCGTCATCATCTCCGTGGCCGTTTTTTCAGGATCTTTTTCGGCCGAGTTTCCCGCGTCCGGCTCGACGGCGAACAACCTTGGCGAATAGGTCGCGAGCGCCGCGCCGGCAGCCGCGCCGATGAAGAAACGACGGCGATTGAATTCGGTCATGGCCGCTCCTGAATGTCTGGGCCTGGGGCCATTGCGAATCGCAACAGCAGAACAAGGGCCAACCCGCTCTCCCTCCCCATTATGGCTGAGAGCTTCTGCCGCCGCCAAGTCTATTTCGAGAAAAATTGCCTCCACCACGCGCTCGCGGTGGCCGGAAAACGAATCGACTTTCTGGCGGCCCCTTCCGCACGAGCATTAAAAAACGGCGCGGCAAATCGCTTGCCGCGCCGTTTCCACAAATCCGATCGGCAGCGAGCGATTCGCCTACTTGATGAACAGCATTTCGCGATACGTGGGCAATGGCCACAGGTCGTCGGCAATAATCGTCTCCAGTTGGTCGGCGATTTCGCGCACTTTGAGCATTGCCGGAATGACATGGTCGTAAAAGTGCGACGCTTCGGCCAGCAGATCGTGCGCGCCCTTGTGATTGAGCGACTCATCGAGCCCGGCGATTTCCTTTTCAAATTTCGCCACCAGGTCGGTCAAGGTCTCCAACGTGCCGAGGTGCGGATTCTTGCCGATCATCTTCAAGTTGGCGGCCGTTTGGGCCAGTTCGCCCTGATAGCGATACGCCGAGGGAAGCAACATCGTTTTGGCAATGGACAAGGCGCAGGCCGCTTCGGCGTTGACGTCCTTGCAATAGCGCTCGGTGTAAATCTCGAAGCGGCTGCGAACTTCGCGTTCGCTGAGCACTTCGTACTTGCTAAATACGTCAATCGCCGCCTTGGACACCAACTCCGGCAAAGCCGTCACCGTGTTGCGCAGATTTGGCAACTTGCGTTTCTCGGCTTCGGCATGCCACTCGGCGGCGTAGCCATTGCCATTGAAAATGACCGCCTTATGCTCCTTAATCAACTTCTGGAGCACGGTTTGCACCGCTTCGTTCAGCTTCTTCGAATCGCCGCCGGTCGCTTTTTCAATCTCCGTGGCCAGAAAATCGAGGCTCTCGGCCACGATGGTGTTCAACACCACCAGCGGGCCCGCGATCGATTGGCTCGAACCCACCGCGCGAAACTCGAACTTGTTGCCGGTAAAGGCGAACGGGCTCGTCCGGTTGCGGTCGCCGGCATGCTTCGGCAAGGGGGGCAGCGTGTCGACGCCGACCGTCAATGTTCCGCCCGCCTTGCTGCTGGTTGGGGTGCCCTTTTCCAATTGTTCGAACACGTCGTTCAATTGGTCGCCCAAGAAGATCGAGATGATCGCCGGCGGAGCTTCATTCGCGCCCAAGCGATGATCGTTGCCGCTGGTGGCCACGGCCACGCGGAGCAACGTCGAGTACTTATGTACGGCGCGAATGACCGCGGCGCAGAAGACCAGAAATTGCGCATTGTCGTGCGGCGTTTCACCCGGTTCGAGCAAATTGCCAAGATTGCAGCCCAGCGACCAGTTCACATGCTTGCCGGAGCCGTTGATCCCCGCGAAAGGCTTTTCGTGCAATAGACACGCCATGCCATACTTCTGCGCCACGCGCTGCAAGGTGAGCATGATCATCTGCTGATGGTCGGTCGCGAGGTTCGCATTTTCATAAACCGGGGCGACTTCGTATTGCGAAGGCGCGACTTCGTTATGCCGCGTCTTGACCGGTACGCCGAGCTTGAACAGCTCGTTTTCGGTTTCGAGCATGCAAGCCAACACGCGCTCCGGAATCGCTCCGAAGTATTGATCCTCGAACTCTTGTCCCTTTGGCGGCTTCGCCCCGTACAAGGTGCGGCCGGTCGTGACCAGGTCGGGCCGAGCAAAGTAAAAATTGCGATCGATCAAAAAGTATTCTTGCTCCGGTCCAGCGCTCGCCATCACCGGACTCACGTTGGTATGTCCAAACAGCTTCAGCACGCGCTGAGCTTGCTTGTTCAAGGCCTGCATCGAGCGCAGCAGCGGCGTCTTCTTGTCGAGCGCCTCGCCGGTCCACGAGCAAAACGCGGTCGGAATGCACAGCGTGGTTCCATTCGGGTTTTCCAGAATGTAGGCCGGGCTGGTCGGGTCCCAGGCGGTATATCCGCGCGCTTCAAATGTCGCCCGGATTCCGCCCGAGGGAAAGCTCGACGCATCAGGCTCGCCTTGGATCAGCTCCTTGCCGGAAAACTCCGAGAGGGCGCTGCCATCGCCGCTGGGCGAGAGAAAGCTGTCGTGCTTTTCGGCCGTCAAGCCGGTCAGCGGATAAAACACGTGCGCATAGTGAGTCGCTCCCTTTTCAATGGCCCATTCTTTCATGGCCAAGGCCACTGCGTCGGCCACGTTGTTATCGAGTTTTTCGCCCCGATAGATGGTCGCCTGCAGCTTTTTGTAGACCGTCTTCGGGAGGCGGTCCTTCATGACTTTGTCGCCGAAGATGTTCGATCCGAATAAATCCCCTGCCGGGGTCGCCTTGAAGTTCAACGCGTGGCCGTTGGATTTATAGTTGGTCACCGCCGAAATCGCCGCCTGACGTGCCGTACTCAATGTCCTAGCTCCTCATGAAAAGAGATGGAGAAAAAACCGCGGCCTCCGGAAGTGCGAAACGACCGCCAGACGGCGAACATTCGCAGGACAAGGAACCGCGCACAGCGGTTGAGGGCCGAAGGTTCCCGAACCATGTCGCCTCAGGAGGCCGAACGGAGCGTTCCGGGGCAAACTTCATGCCAAGCGCTGCTTGTTCTGCACCACGCTTCGTAACCAGTGCCAAACGCAAAACTTAGAACAAACTACCCGATCTTTCGGACCACGAAAAGCCCCCCGGCTGCCCATTGTGCGCGCAGAGATTGTTCGACGGCGCGGCAAGGCTGCACCCAGTTGCCGAGCAGCCCATGTTGCTGCGATGGCCCCGCCAAACTCTCCAGATTTTCTGCCGGACTCTGGCGCGGACTCCCGCCAAGCTCTATAATGTCCGGCGCACGAGCACTCCCCGGCGCTCTCCTCCCTTCGAGCAGGAAAGGATTCAGGAATGTCTGTCGCGACGGTGCCAAACCAAACGCCTCCCGGAAACGCCCCGAGCAAGTTCGAGCCGCTGCCGCTGGAAGTGCGCGATCCCGCAACGGTCGTGCAGTGCTACACCGTTTTCGACAAATTCTTTCCTACGCTCGGCATCCTCGATTACACCGAAGGAATCTACGCCGGCGATCCGACCGTTCCGTACGAAGTCGCGCAGCAGCGGCAGATCGATTACGTGCTCGACGAGGTCGGCTGCCGGGCGGGGATGCGGATCCTGGAAGTTGGCTGCGGCAATGGAAGCTTGCTCGAAACCGTGCGGCAACGCGGCGCGGAGGGAATCGGCGTCACGATCTCGCCGGAGCAAGTCGATCTCTGCCGCCGCCGCGGACTGGACGCGCGATTGTTGAACTATCGCAGGCTGGGCGAAGAGTGGACCGGGCGCTTTGACGCCGTCGTCGCGAACGGTCCGATCGAACATTTTGTGCAACCGCGCGAAGCGGCCGCCGGCCAAGCCGACGCGATCTACGGCGAGATGTTCGCGATCTTTCGCCGGATGATCGATCCGCGCTCCGAGAATCGGCGGTTGATCAATACGACGATTCATTTCGTGCGCACGCCCGATCCGAAAGCGCTGCTCGCAAGTCCTTGGCGTCATCCGCGGGGCTCCGACAATTGGCACTGGGCCTGGCTCGCGCGCAGTTTCGGCGGTTGGTATCCTGCCATGGGCCAATTCGAGCGCTGCGCGGGCGATGCGTTTGAACTCATCAAGACGGCCGATGGCACCGAGGATTATCACCTGACCTCGGAAGAATGGCTGCGGCGGACGCGGCGCGCGTTTCGCAGCACAGCGGCGTTCAAGTTATTCGCCCGCGCCTTTCCGGTCGCGGTTCGCCATCCGATTCAAACGACCACGATGCTAGCCTGCATGCTGGCGACGGAATCGTGGAATTGGCAATTTCGCGGTCCGCAGCCCCCCACGCGGCTGCTGCGGCAAACCTGGGTGCTGAAGTAATCACCGCGGGCGGCCACCGAACGTCCTGGGCTAGCGCACGCCCACGATTCCGTCATTCCCGCGCAGGCCGGAATCCAGCGCGTCGTGGTGCGACCCCACTCGACTCGCAGACCTGGATTCCCGCGTGCGCAGGTATGACGAGCGGCGCGTAGCCACAACGCCGTCCGATTCGATGCGGACCAAGGACTGTATTTAAGCCGTGGAGGCGTAACACAGCTGTCGCATGCGCAGGCGAGGGCGGCTGAAAAAACGATCCCGCGATGCGGTCCGCAATCGCGGCCCACGCGCGCTAAGCGTTGATGGTCGAGATCTTCACGCGGGTGTGAAGTTGGCGATGGCCGGTGCGGCGCTTCATATTCTTGCGGCGGCGCTTTTTCTGGATGATCAGCTTGGGACCTTGCGTCGGCCCGACGACTTCGGCCGTTACGCTCGCTCCCGCCAAGGCCGGGGCGCCGATGCGAATGTCGGTGCCGTTGCCGATCGCCAGCACGCGTTCAAACGTCACGGTTTCGCCAGCCGACAACGTCCGCAGGTCGATGTCGAGTTCTTGGCCTACTTCAACTTTATGCTGACGATCGCCGTCGGTGATAATTGCGTACATGGCAGAGGGCTGGCAAAAACCGGTATCGAAAGGAGAAAAATCGTTCCGCCGGCCCCGCGACGAGGCCCAGCGAAACGACTTAGTGTAGCGAAACGGAGGGCGGTCGTCGAGGGCTTATCCGAGCGGAAATTTGATCTCGCGGCCCGTTCCATCTTGGCATTCCACCGCCAAATGCTCGGGCGAAACCCCTTTCAACCCATAGATTTGCACGGTCATGTTCCCCTCGTCCTCAAGACGGGCCATTTCGCGGCGCTTTTTGTTGTTCAAATAGGTCGCGACCTCGTCCTCGACGGTCACGGAAATTTTGTTGATGTCGTCGCGCTGGCCGGCCAAGATCAACAACCGCATGACCTCGATCGCCATGCTTTCCGAGCTTTTCACGACGCCGGTCCCGACGCAGCACGGACAGTCCTTGTAGACGCTCTTTTTCAAACTGGGGCGAATCCGCTGCCGCGTCATTTCGACTAGCCCGAACGGACTGATGCGCAGGATCTTGGTGCGCGCCCGATCGCGTTTGACCGCGTCGCGCAGCGCCCGCTCGACGCCGCGGCGATGGCGCTCTTTGCGCATGTCGATGAAGTCGTTCACGATCACCCCGCCCAGGTCGCGCAAGCGGAGCTGCCGCGCGATTTCCTTGGCGGCGTGAATATTCATCTGATAGGCGGTTTCATCCGCGGAGTTATCCGCGCGAAAGTTGCCGCTGTTCACGTCGATCGCGACCAGGGCCTCGGTCGAGTCAATCACGATCGAACCGCCGTGCCGCAGCGGGACCTTGCGCTGAT
The DNA here is from genome assembly GCA_035656655.1 of Pirellulales bacterium. Taxonomy (GTDB): domain Bacteria; phylum Planctomycetota; class Planctomycetia; order Pirellulales; family DASRSE01; genus DASRSE01. Next base: position 5,195 of record DASRSE010000018.1, on the reverse strand, counting down.
GGATGCGGTTGATTTCGTCTTCGATGTTGTATTTGTGGAAGAGCGGCTCTTTGCCGGAGTAGAACTGCAAGCGATTCACATAGCGCGGCATCACGATCTGCAAAAACTCCTTCGCGCGCTCGTACGCCTGTTTTTCATCGATGTAGATCGCGTCGACTTCGCCCGTGAAGATGTCGCGGATCGTGCGGATGATCATGTCGCTCTCTTCGTAGATGTCGATCGGCGCGGGATGCTTCTTGATCCGCCGCACGATGACCTTCCACAGCCGCAACAAGTAGGCCAAGTCGCGCGAAATTTCTTTCTTCGTACGATCGACCCCCGCCGTGCGAACGATGAACCCGAGCCCCTTGGGGGGGCTCAGTTCGTGCATCACGTCGCGGAGCTTCCGCCGCGCTTCGTCGTCTTCGATCTTGCGCGACACGCCGACTCGGCCGAGCGCGGGCATCAACACGAGATAGCGGCCAGGAATGCTGATATAGGTCGACAGCGTCGGTCCCTTGGTGCCGATTCCCTCTTTGATAACCTGGACCAAGACTTCGTCGCCGCGGCGCAAAATGTCTTGAATGGGAGGCTTGATGCGCGGCCGCGCGCCCGGACGCGGACGGCGCTGGCGCGGATCGCGCGGGGCGGGGTCGTCGTCGCCAAAATCGTGCTCGTCGTCGTCCAGATCGGCAAACTCCGGCCGCGAAGGACGCCCGCCAAACTCGTTCGGCTTGTCCGGGTCGAAGCCTCCTTGGCGAAAGTACTGCGGCTCGATGTCGCTGATGTGCAAAAAGCCGTTGCGGCCCACGCCAAAATCGACGAAAGCGGCTTGAATGCTCGGTTCGAGATTGACGACCTTGCCTTTGTAAATGTTGCCGACGTAGTTGTCTTGGCTGGAACGTTCAATGTACAGTTCTTCGAGGACTCCGTCCTCCACGATCGCAATCCGGCATTCCTCCGGTTGCGATACGTTAATCAGCATCTCTTGCTTCATCGGGGGGCTTTCTGTTTCCTGGCGGTGGATCGTTCGACGCCGCGGGGCGCGTTCCGCCGGGAGCGATCCCGGCCGCATCGCGGCCTCGCTCGAGTTTCGGCTCGAACTTCGAACGTGGGTTGTTTCAGGTTTCAATTTCGACGCGAGTGCGGGTGAGTTGCCCGCCCTCCTCCATTTCGAGATCGGCGATGGCCAAGGCTTGCAACACCTCGCGGGGCCGCGCGCTTCCCTCTTGTTGAACTCGTAGCCGCATTTCCAAGACTCCGTCGCGAAGCTGCAAATCTTCGACGAGCGGGCGCAAATCGAGCGGCGCAGCGCGCAGCTCACGCGTGATCCAATGGGCTGATTCCGAGAGCAAAACGCCCATCCGCGCAACCAGGTCGCCTTGCCGCGCCGGCGGCACCGGCAACGCAAACGTCACCGAGCGGACTTGCGGTTTGCGGCTGTTCGCCGCGAGGACTTCGACGCCGCCGATCGCCAGGCCCGGCGGACAGAACCGCGGCAGCAACGCCGCCAAGTCCTCAGCCGTGCGCTCCTCGCACAATTCGATTTCGACGATTTCTTCCAGTCCGGCGATACCCACCGCCAAGGCCGAAGGGAAATTCATCCGCGGCTTGGGATGAAAGCCTTCGGTCATCGACAACGGCAACCCGGCCCGGCGAAACAACCGCTCCCACGTGCGCAGCAAATCGCGATGGCTGATCCAGCGGAGATCCTCCTGTTTGCGGAAGCGAATGCGGATGCGCTGACGAATCATGCTGTCCACGACTAAAATTGCGGTAGCTGGAAAGCGCGGCGGAGCCGGCGTGTTAGACGACTAATTCCGGGACAAACTTCTTCAATTCCTCGCGGAGAAAAATCTTGATTTCCCGCGCGTTCTCCATCTCGCGGACCCGGTTCGCCACGCTCTCGCAATGCGCGATGGTGACCGACCGGCAGATTTTCTTGATTTCGGGAATGGCGCTCGGCGGAACGGAAAACTGGCGGAGCCCCAACCCCAACAACAGAATCGTATAGATGGCGTTGCCGCTCATTTGGCCGCACATGTTCACCGGAACATTCGCCGCCTTGGCCGCGGACAACGTCATTTCGATCAGCCGCAGCATGGCCGGATCGCACGAATTGTAGATCGAGGCCACGTCCTTGTTGCCGCGATCCACCGCGAGCGTGTACTGCGTCAGATCGTTCGTCCCAATGCTCAGAAAATCGACCTCTTGCACGAAGCGGTCGATCATCATCACGGCCGCCGGCACCTCGACCATCATGCCGACGAGAATTTCGCGATTGAACGGGACTCCCTTTTCTTCCAAATCTTCCATCACATCTTGCAGGACCATTTTCGCCTGGCGAAATTCCAGCAGCGTCGTGATCAGCGGAAACATCACCCGCAGATCGCCCAGCACGCTCGCGCGCAGAATCGCCCGCAACTGCGTGCGAAAGAGCGGCAGATTGCGCAGCGACAAGCGGATGCTCCGCAGGCCGAGCACTGGATTGCGTTCGTCCTCGGGCTTGGGCAACGAGGCCATCTTGTCGGCCCCGAGATCGAGCGTGCGAATCACGACGGGCCGATGCTCCATAGCTTTGGCGACGCGCGAGTAGGCCTCGTAGTGGTCTTCTTCGGTCGGCTCGGTTTCGGCCCCGAGATACAAGAACTCGGTCCGATAGAGGCCGATCCCGTCGCTCCCGCGATCGACGCACGGATGCACTTCGTAGGGAAACTCAATGTTTCCGGAGAGTTGAATCCGGACGCCGCACGCGGTTTCGGCAGGCAGATTGCGCAGCGACTCGAGCTTGACCGCGCGGGTTTTCTTCGTTTCGATGTCGTGGCGATACTTGGCGACCGTCTCTTCGTCCGGTTGCAGGATCACGAGCCCTTGATCGCCGTCAATGATGACCAAATCTCCGCCCGACACGTCGGTCAGAAACGGCCCGACGCCGACGACGGCGGGAATCTCCAACCCTTCGGCGACGATGGCGGTATGGCTGCCGGGTCCGCCAATCTCGGTGACAAACCCGCGAACATAGTTGCGGTCGAGGTTGGCCGTTTCGCTCGGCGTGAGATTGTGAGCGAGGACGACAACTGGCGATGTCAGCCGCGAGAGCTCCTCACGGCGGCGGCCGAGCAAATTGCGGAGCAAGCGTTTTTCGATGTCGAAAATATCGCTGGCCCGCTCGGCCATATAGCTGCTTTGCAGCGTTTGAAAGACCTTGGCGTAGCGGCGGAGGGTGCGGCTGACGGCATATTCAGGCGAGTAGTGCCGCTCGCGGATCATCTCGTCGAGTTCGCTCCGCAAGCGCGGATCGTGGAGCATCGAGAGGTGGGCTTCAAAGATTGCGGCGTACTGGCTGCCCAGCTCACGCGCGACGGTGTCGCGATTCTGCTCGATTTCGCTGGCCGCCGCGGCAATGGCTTTGCCGAGCCGCTCCAATTCGTCGTCCACGGCATCGCGAGCGACGAACCGGCGCGGGATGCGAAATCCCTCCGTGTCCATCACCAAGGCTTCGCCAATGGCGAGGCCGGGTGAAACCGCGATTCCTTGGAGTTTTTGCATGGCACCGCCGAGCGGACCGCCGGGAACATCCGCGCTGCTAATGGCAACACGCGGTACGCTCGACCGAACGGACGCCTCGTTGGGTTGCCGGGGTCGCGCTGGAGACTCGCCGGACCCAATTCAAAAGGAAATGGGAGACCGGCTGACTGCCAAGGCAGCCAACGCAAACGACAGCAACGTGTCGGGCAAGCGCCAGAGTCCCAGGAAGTTAATCCGCTCGGACGTCCGGCGCGCGCCTGTTGGTTAAAGGTCTAGTTTATTCGTCAAAGTTGCGAGCAAAAAGCTCGGCCAACGCCTCGAGGGCCGCCTCCGCATCCGCGCCGCTCGCCTCGATCGTCAAACCTGTTCCGCGAGGCGCGGACGCCGCGATGCTCAGCAAGGAGAGGATGCTCTTTGCATCCACTCGCTCCGACCCACACACAATCTCGATCTGCGCGGTGAATTTCCGCGCCAGTTTCTGAATCAAATCGCAGGGCCGAACGTGTAATCCTTCGGTATTCGTAACGGTCACGTTCCGTGCTACGGTGCCATTCATAGGTTCGCCGTTCAAAACGCCCGCCCCAGGCCGCCGGCCCGGCATTCGGCTCACTTGCCGAACTGCTGATGATCGGCTTCTTCCAACAAGTGCTTGATGTCTTCCGCGGACTTCGATTGTTTGAGAAATTTGCAAAACGTGTCATCGCGCAATTGCCGCGAGATGTTTTCGAGCGCCCGCAGGTGGTCGCCAGGCCGATCCGGAGGCGAGATCAGCAAGAAAAACAACTGGACCTTTTCGCCGTCGAGGCTGTCGAAATCGACCCCCGACTGGCTGACGCCAATGGTCCCCACCAGACGGTCGACGCTGGGATGCTTCGTATGAGGGACGGCGACGCCGCGGCCGATGCCGGTGCTGCCCAATTCTTCGCGTTTGAGGATCGCCTTGACGATGCTTTCCATTTCGGCGGAATTGATCCGTTTGGCTTCGGCCAAGGCCTGCGCCAGTTCGCGGACGACGCCCTCTTTATCCTCCGCCTGGAGATTCGCGCGAATGGCGTCGGCACACACAAAATCACTAAACTTCATGCCTCAATCCTTTCTGTCCGCACATCGCTCCGGCCGCTCGCGCGGGTTGACGGCGCGGGGTCATTCTCCCCGTTTGGCGTCCGGCGTTCGATGTCGTTCTTGAACTTTTTCTTTGTACTTGCGCAATTGTTGTTCGAGTTTATGCAGGGCCCCATCGAGGGCGGCCCACATTTCGTCGGCGGCTTCCTTGGCCACGAAGTCGTGTTTGTGCTCCGCCGAGACATTGATTTCCACGGCCGGCTTTTCGGGATGCTCCAAGTCGAGAATCACGCTAATCGCGGTCAGCCGCTCAAAAACTTTGGCGAGTTTTTCGACCTTGGCCGAAATCTTCTCGCGGGTGGTTTCGCTCAAGGTCCCATGCCGGACTGAGATGCTGATCTGCACGGATGCCGCTCCTGGATTGCACTGGCGACGAGTTCAGGAATCGCTAGCCGGGCCGCCTGACTCGCGCATCCTAATAAACACGACCGAAGGATAATGACGGAAGCCGATGATTTTACTCCCCCCGCGCTGATCGACAAAGGGGTGGCGAGCAAAAACCCCAGCCCGGCCCCCTTTTTTTGAGTATAAGGCAACTTGATATTTCTGAAAACGCGACTTTTTCA
>DASRSE010000017.1:0-33305 GCA_035656655.1 Pirellulales bacterium | reverse complement strand
TGGCCAGCCATGAGCATACGTCGTGAAAGAAGTTCGCCGCCCAGGCACTTCGAGCAAAATCCCACTACACACCACAAGGGGGATCACCAGCCAAGTGGACGCCGTCCAGCGGCGGAAGAATGCGGTTATTGCCTTCGCTTTGAACAAGTGAGATTTCATAAGTGGCATCCGGCTACGGTGATCTTGGTTGCGAGCAGAGCCACGATCCGCCGGTCTCTCCGGCAAAAACATGAACCAATCGACGGCAAACCTTGCGGACTCTCGTGTCAGGCCGAGGAACGAGAACCAGAAGCCGGAAAAGGCGGCATATTCTACCATGCTGACAGGACAAAGCAGCGCGAACTTGGGGCATGCGGTTCGGCCGCGATTCAGGTCGATTAGCAGACCTGTTGAAATGTTCCATAGGCGGCGTCATCGCACGGAGGCGATGCCAAAAAGACGACGCGAGTCATAATTTTGCGAGGCGCGCGCAGCGACGCTCCGCACTAGGCGCGGTTGAAAAACGGCACGAGGGCATTGTTTCGTCTGGCGGTTAGGCGGACTCAGCGCTCTCTCTTTCGCTAGCTTCCAGCCAGATCCCTAGCTACAATGGCGGATGGCCGCATCTCCTCTTTTCGGGCAAATCCACGCAATTCAGCTGTATGGCCGGAGGACTCCATGCCGATCGACGCAAACTGCAACTGTGGCGTGAAACTGCGGGTCAAGGAGACGCTGGCGGGGAAACGGGTCCGTTGCCCCAAGTGCCAATCGCCCGTCCTGATTCCGCAGCTACCAATGGCGGATGAGATTGCCGATTGGTTGTTGGCGGACGATAGCAAAGCGGCTGATCACAACGCCGACGACCATCACGACGCGCGATCTGCTGCCTCGACCCCGCAAGAAGTTTCTGGTGCTGCGCGGACAGCCGCGGATTCGAAACCCGGTTTGGCGACGACGAGTCTCGCCTCCAATGCATCCGCCTTCGCCGCGCCTGTCACTCGGCGGCCGCTGCGCTATTCCGCCCCGGAACCGCCCCCCCAGGAAAGGCGCGGTTTTCACCTGCCGCGGATTTCATTTTCCGAGGGTTGGTTTGGCAGCACGAACTCCGGCATGGCGGGAGGCATCTTGATGATGCTCATCGGCGGAGCGTGGCTTGGCATCGGGCTGGCGGCGGGACGGATCTTTCCGTATGCCGCGGTGATCATCGGAATTGGCGTTCTTTCCGTGCTTAAGGGAGTTGCCGCGCGAATTTTTGGTGATTGACCCGCACGCGATCTTCCTTGGCGGCAGCTTTCGCAGATCGTCCAAAACGTCGCAGCAGGCGAAAAGAAATCGAGCAATGCATGGTCAAACTGCGCGGCCTTGGCAAGTATTGGTGGAGGCGCATCCAAAGCGAACCGCGCATCCGCTTCAGTATCCGTTCGCTCTTGGTGCTTATGTTCGCGGTCGCCGTCGGATTCTCGGTCGTGAAGGCAGAGGGCACGTCGCGTGAAATGCCGGATCTGTTCTACAGCGAATGGGGACACGGGGCGTTGGCTGCGGTCGCCGCCTGCTTTGTCTGCGGCCTGCTGAATCAAGTTCGAGACCTGGCGACGACTTACCGCGGCCAAAAGCGACGAGTTGCGAGGCCCGTCGCCTTTGGCGCTATGCGGCCGCATGGCGCGTTTGCGTGGCAATCGCCCTCGTCGGATGCTACCTTATCGAACAACGGCAAGCTCACAAGTTGCTCACCTGGCCAGAGCAACTCTTTTACTTTTCTTCTGGGCCATCCGGCCCTGCAACGCCGCTTTACTTATTGCTCTTTGTTGTCGTCGCGAGCGTGCCCACGGTCAGAAGAATGAATTCGACCACGCTCTGGGCGCGCGGCTTGGGGATTGCCGGTGCATTGTCCGCGTTGTCATTGTGCATTATTTTATTCTACACTGGTTTGGCCTTATTCAACCTGCTTCATCTCGGCATCACCTCACATAAGCTCGCAGAGGGAATCAACGCTTCCGACTTGAGCTTTGTAAGGGCAGCTCACGAGCAACGCTTTCTTTGGTATTCTCTGAGTGGAGGAGCATTGTCGCTCGGGGGATTTGCCTTGGTCGGGCAACTTTCGCGGAGTTGGACAAAGGGCGATTTACCGCGCCGGCTATGGGGCGGAGCGCTCATATTAACGCTCCTCGCGAGCGCTGCCTTTCCAGCTTGGGTCTATCTCATCGGGCTCGAACAGGTCGCGCCGGAGATGACCCATTTTCTATTCTTGTGGCCGCCGCAGGTCTGGCTTTTCGAAGGCTTTGTCTTGCTTCTCGCCGTCACGCTTGGGTCCGTACGCTTGGTAATGGCGACTCAAACCGAACGGGCGAGGACCAATCCTGTCCGCGCGCCGACATGGCGACTGCATCCGGGCGGTTATTATCACGAACGACCGATTGTCCTGTTGCCGCTGTTTATGTTGCCGGCCTGGAACGTGTGCCAGTTCCTGTATTGGGCCAGCGCGCACGGCCCTCATTATTTCTACCTGATTTCAATGGACCTCTATCTTCCGGCAGCACTGGCCATGTTGGCATTTCAGCGCGTGCTAACCGGCTGGTCCTCACGAGGGAAGCCGCTCTTGGCAGTCTCGGTTGTAACGACTGGCCACTTCTGCGCCGTCTGGTGTGGATTGTTGGGAGCCACCGTCCTCGGCGTGACGACCCTTTGTTGGCTGAGCTTCGGCCTGTGGTTTATTCCGTGGCGCTAGTGGTCGGACGAACCACCACCAACTCGCATTGCGCGATTCCGCGCCTACTATTGGCACAGCTTGCATCGCCCAGCTTCCCCCTTTCGCGGTCTTGGTTTCTTCGCGGTCAATAGCGACCGCGAAGTCGTCAACGACCCGCCCAGCGAACCATCAGCGCAAGGCGAGCGCCGCAGAAGGACAGCGTGGTCAGAGGCCAGCGGAAAGGGATTCACAAACGGAGTTTACTTCCCGTTCTTGTGCTTTTCCGCGTTTTCCTTGGTCAGCGTTTGCAAATAGGCGAGCAGGTCGGCGGCGTCTTGCGCCGTCACATCTTTGAGCACCAACTCAGGCATCATCGATTTTTTCTGCGGGACGATCTGCTCCACGTCGTCTGAGGGAATGCGGATCAATTGGTTTTTCGCATCCTTCAGCACGACTTGCTTGTCCGATTTCTCAACCAAAAAGCCGGCATAAATCTGCCCTTGCTTCGTTTCCAACAACTGGACGATGTATTCCGGCGCGATCGCCTTGGAAGGATCCAAGATCGACTCGAGCAGCACCTCTTTGGCGTACTTCGTGCCGATCATGCTCAGGTCCGGACCGACGTTCATGCCGCGGCCGTTGGCGGCATGACAATTCTTGCACTGCGCGGCGGAGCTTTGATAAAAGATCTTCTCTCCGCGGCCCGCGTCGCCGGCCAACGCGAGAATCTGATCGGCCTTGAGCCCTTCGCCCAGGCGCTGGGGCCGCTCACTGGCAGGAATGTACTTCTCGAAGAGGATGCGGACATTGGCGTCCGGATGATGGGTCGCGTGGGCGATGACGAGTTTTTGCAACTCAGGCGAGAGCTTCTGATCCTCGACCGCGCGCAGCAGCAAGAGCGCCCCGCCGGTCGATTCCATCAGGCGCTCGGCCGTTTTTTGCCGCAGGGCCAGTGAAATCTGGTCGTTGGCCAACACGTCGCGGAGTGTCTTGCCGTCTTGCAGATCGACCAGGGCGTTGAGAACCACTTCTTGCAAAGCGGAGTTCTTTTCGCTCAGAATCGCGCGGAAGGCCGCGACCACTTGCGGGCCGCGCAATTCGACGGCCGCATGAATCGCCTGCTTGCGCAGACCGAGCGGAGCATCCTTCGACTTGGCGATGGCCAATATCTCAGGGGTCAGCTTTTGTAGTCCATTGTCGCCGGCGATTGCCACCATGGTTCCTTGCAAGGCCTTGTTTGCCAGTAGCTTTTTGAACGTCGCCACCGCGGCGTCGTCGGCGCCCAGGGCGCGCCAATTGCCGTTCAAATTGGCGCCCAACCGTTCCAGCGCCAATTGGCGCAGCTCCGGCGCGGCCTGCTCGTTGCTGACCAGTTGCAGCAAACTTTTGCCGGCGTCGGGCGAATCGCTCAGACTCACGGCGGCCAACAAGGTTTTGGTGGCAGTATCATCGGCGCCGCCGGCCGCGAGTTTCGAAGCAAGCTGTTCGCTGGCGGCTTTCGGATTGAGCAGTTGCAACAGGCTAATCTGGCGCACGTTCACCCCGTCCTTGGTGAGCGCCTGGTACAAGGCTTCCTTGCGATCGCCGCACGCGATATTGATCGCTTCGAGCATGTAGCGGTCGGTGCCGTCATATTTCTTGGCGATTGCCGCCAGGGCCGCCTCCGCTTTTTCGCCCTTCAGGTCACGGACCGCGAGCAAAACTTCGCGTTCGACTTCCGGGGCCGGATCGTCCGCCATCGCGAGGAGCCGATCGGCGTATTCTTCTCCGTGGCGGCGCAAGATCCGCACTGCCAAAGCGCGGAACGCGGAGTCTTCCGACTTCAACTGCGCCGTCACCGGCTCGCGCCCGGCGCCGCCAATCCGGTCGAGCACCCACAACGCGCGAGCGCGGAAGTTGTGGTCTTCGGCCGTCAGCAACTTGGTGAGCGAAGCGATGCTCTGCTCTTTTTCGGTCAACAGCCGCTCGCGCGCCAAGTATTGCGTCGCCAGATTAGGGCTCTTCAAGCCTTCGATCGCGTCAGGAATATTGCTGTACGGACCCGGCTTCTCGTGCCGCGCCAGTTTCTTGTTCTTCGGCGTCAGCTTAAAGATACGTCCTTGATCCGGGTTGTTGTACGCATGGCCGCCGACGCCGCCGTCGTACCAATCGGCAATGTAAATGCTGCCGTCGGGCGCGGCGCAGACATCGACCGGGCGAAAGTATTTGTCGCCGCAGGTCATGATCACTCGCTGCGAACCTTTCATCCCAAAGCCGACCTTCTCGTGCGGATAATTGCGAACTTCGGCCGGGCCCGGATCGCAGTGCCACGGCATGTTCTTGTACTTCGCTCCAAAGGCGTCCCCTTCGTAATAGCAAATGCCGGCCGGCGAGCCGAACCCGGTCATGATCGTGCCCGGCACAAAGCCAGGAATGTAGCCGCGGAAATGCCACGTTTCGCGATACGGCGTGCCGAGCGGAACCTTTTTGTCGAGCTCTTTCTTGTCGAACGGCGGGCTGCCGAACCAGCCGTAGTTGCCCCCTTCGAGGATCCAGCAAATGCGCGTGCTCTGGTTGCCGTCGTTGTCGTTGTCGCTGCAAAACATGTCGCCAAACGAGTTGACGCAGATTTCGTAGGGATTGCGAAAGTTGACCGCCTCAAGCTGAAGTTTGCTGCCGTCCAACTCACCGCGAATCATCGCCCCCCACTTGTACTCGATCTTTGAACCGTCGGTGCCTGTCAACTTGAAGCCCGTGTCGCCATTGGTCATGTAAAACTTGTGATCGGGCCCGAGCACGAGGCTGTGCGCGCCGTGGTCGTGGTTATATCCGCCGAAGCCGGTGAGCAGCTTTTTCGGCGGGCCGTCGGCTTTCAGGTCGCCGTTCTTGTCGTCATATACCCACAAGTCCGGACTGGTCGCGACATAGACTTTGTCGCCTGCCACGCACACGCTCATCGGACAGAAGACGCCATCGGCGAAGACGGTCACCTTGTCGGCCTTGCCGGTGCCTTGGGTGTCTTCCAGAACTTTGATCTTGTCGGCCGGGGGATTCTTGGCCTTCCCTCGGTAAAACTGAATTTCCGCGACCCAGACCCGACCTTGCGTATCGACGTCGATCGCCGATGGGTTCGTGATCATCGGCTCCGACGCGAATAGCGAAACGTCAAAGTCGTCCGAATTGAACTTGATCAACTTCAACTCTTCTTCGGGCGGCTTCTGCGCCACGGCAATCGCCAGCGGCAAAAGGGCAAACGCACATAGGGCGCTGAGGGCAATCCGGGCGCAACGCGACATCATTCTAGACCTCGGTGGGAAAGGAAACTCAGGGCGGGAGGTTGCGAGTGCTGCCGAGGAATGCGTGAAAATCAATTTCCCCGGAAGGCAGGCTGCCGCCGATTATAATTTGCCGCCCGTGCCTTTCGCAACTGCGCCGCCGGCCGGCCGGCCGCCGCAGGGCCAGCAAAAACCCGCGGCCGCCGAGCGGACGGCGCTCGACCGCCGATGTGAGCGTACCGCGGAGGGCGCTTGAAACGCTGCGGACGGTTGCGTGCAAGCCTTCGGAACCCCGCTTCACCCGGTTGACAATGGCCGAGAAACTTAGTCTAAAATGGAACTCTCGCGAAGTTCGTCCGACCTAGCTCGGGCGGACTTTGCCAGGCGGGCGCCGCCGATGGCAAACCTCAACGCCGCGCCGCCCGCCGCCAACACCAGCGCATACCCGCCCCCATCGTCTAGTGGCCCAGGACGTCGGGTTCTCAGTCCGAAAACCGGGGTTCGACTCCCCGTGGGGGTATCTGGTCATTTGTACAGTGCTCGCAAGAACTTGTACGTGCAAGCAACGCCTCATCTTCCGACGATGAGGCGTTTTGCTTTTGCAAGCTAATTCGGTCACTTTCGGCCGCCTGCTGCGTCGGATTCTGCGTCGGATTCTGCGTCGTCGGTGGGTCATCGTGTACAGCGTCCATCGCGGCCTCCGCCGTCAACCCGCGGATCGCCTTCTCGAAGTGATGATCGGTCGTCTTCAGGTAATGCCGGTCGGCGATGTCGGGCGAGTTGCCGATCCAGTCCGTGACGACGTGCAATGGAAATTGGTCGGCCAATTCCATTTGCCGGCTGGCCCGGAGGTTGTGGAACAGCCGCTCCCAGGCCGGCACGTTCGCTCACCGCAGAATGCGGAAAAAGCTGCGTCCGTAAATTCCGCGTGTCATCGCGGTAATTCCGCAGGGCGAACACAGTTTTCGCCGGGGCTTCATCGAAGGCGGCTTCCAAGTACGGTCGCAGTTCGGGGAACAGGGCACAACGCGATACAGCTTATGCTGATATGCTCGGTCTTGGACGACAGCACCGCCATGCGATTGTATTCCCAATCGATGTCGGTCCATTTGAAAGCCAGCGTCTCGTTCGGCGTCCGCAATCCGCCATACCGGGCCAACGCGATGATGACTCGCCCTTCGCCGGTCGGCGCCGCGTCGAGAACTTTCTGAATGATGTCGCGGCCGATGAATTCCAGCCAGGCCTCGTTACGCTGCGAGCCGGCGTTGACGTCGACAAACGGATTAGCGTCAATCAGCCCCTTGCGCTGGGCCGGGTTGACAAACTGGCGCGCCTGTTTCACCCAGAACGGACCGATTTCATAGGCTTCATTCTCCTATGAAGAATGAAACCCGCAGCGCGCTTATACGTTCCGATATTTACGTGACGCTACAGGCATCGGTTCGATACTTCTCATAAAAAGCTGTCTGACACTCGATATCATCAACCCCTTGTAGTTCCGCTTCAATGGTCTCGGCATCACACACATTGACCTCACCAGAGCCCACGACATGCCACACGACAGTCCACAGAAACAACCAAGAATACTCTCTGTATCGCACCGCCCCCGCGCGGTACATCGTCATGATCGATCGTCCTTGGAACAATGATCTTTTAATGTCCATCGATCACTCCTTCAAATCAAGTGGGCGTAACTCGCAGTCCGCGGTTTGAGTTTCCAAGCGCGGCCAGGATTCCGTGGTTACTGGTAAGCGTTGCTGGCATGCGAAGCGTGCTCCTTTGTGTAGAACACGCGGATGCACTGGATGGCATCTATTCGACAAGCAAAAAGCCCGAACGATGATCATGGCAGAAGAACCATCGTTCCTCAAGGCGCGTGGGCGTTGGCGGCGAGGGAACCGCTATTCGAGGCGGCGGTGGTCAAGTAATGCCGGATCAACACGGACGAACGAGAACGTTCGGCGGCTTGTTGCAATTGGCAAGGAAACGCATGAGCAAGCAGAAGACAGTCCAGGCGAAACGTGCGGCGCAGTGGCATGCGGTCGCAGGCTATCTCATTATTTTAGATAGACCCGCTTGATACGCTACTATCTTGTTCTTGTTTCCGGAAAAGCTTGCCAGGTCCGCAGGTACCGGTATAGTGAGAGCAGGTAAGCAAGGCCGATGGCAAATGGCCGCGTCACGGGATCGCGATTCTCTGTTTTATCCACCTCCAAATCGCTGCCTCCGATGACTCCCGACCCTACGCCACAGCCGTTGTCCTCTGACCGCACGCCGGACCCGTTGCCCACGGACGCGAAAAAACCCCGGCCGCGCCGGCGCTGGCTGCGGTTCGGGCTCAAGACGCTCTTTGTGCTAACGACCATTTGCGCGGCGGCGACATGGCGCGGCGTGTCGTGGCGACAATCCTTATTAGACGAAGATGCGAACGTCAAGGAATTACGGGGTATGGGTATGGGTGTTGAGGTGTGGCGATACCACGAACTACACCCTTGGCGCAAGACTGAGGGATTCCCCTGGCTCACTGGGTTCCCTCCATTTTGGTTCGCGAAACTCATTGGCCTTGAGGATTTAGTACCCGCCGAGACGGTAATCCTTCAACAGCGGCTGCGTAACCGCAATATGGGCGCGCACGAAGACCCCGATGATGACGGCTTGAGTTTCACCGGCGGATCATTCAACATCGACGACAAGCTGCTTACTTGTTTGGCGAGACTGCGCGGCGTCAAGAGCATAAGTATCGACCATGCGCAGTGTCCTCCGGATATTTTGCAATACCTCATCCGCTTGCCGAATCTGGAGGACGTTTCTCTGAGCCCGGCCGTGGCTCACGGAGGAGAAGGACTGTACTGGCTCGCCGCAGCCCCTAAATTAAAGTCACTCTCCCTGACGAAAGCGAAACTGTCGGAAGATGGATTTCGAGCGTTGGGGCAACTCAAGCAGCTACAAATCCTCGACCTTACAGGCGCGGCCTGCAATGACGACAACCTGCGTTGCATTGCGGCGATGTCTAATTTGGAAGAGCTTAACTTGAATGGAACTTCGCAGATAACGGACACAGGAGTTAGGGAATTAGGCGCCTTGACTCATCTAAGACATCTAGAAATTGATTGGCCAAGGGGGATCACTGGCGATACCCTAGGGGTCTTTGCCGGTTCGTCGCTGGAAAGATTAAAAATCGAAGTCTCGGACAACAACGCCAAGGGAATCGCCAAAATCAGCTCTCTGCAACGGTTGGACCTATTCACAGATCGGTATCAAGACAATTGTACTGTTCCTGGCATGAAGGTCTTGCGTCAGCTCAAGAATCTAACATTCGTGGAATTTCATCGTCCCTTTAATCCGTCCGTGGAGGATCAACTTGTGATTCAATCATGGTTCCCAAAGGCGAGGGTTTATTTTGGCCATTGACCGTCTGTTGAACATTTCAACAGGCTGCCGTCAACCCACAGATCGAGACCGGCGTGTTAGGCCTGCTAGAAGCCAGGAAACTTGCCGCGGCGGCAATCAGCCGATTACGCGGCCCGGGGCGTGCCGGCTTGGAACAGGGAAGTTCTGAACAGAGGCGCTTGGAGCAGGGCAAATAGTTGACCGCCGCACGCCGCTCAGTTAGTGTCTGAACAAGGAATCTTTGGCTCAGATTTGCGCGCGCACCGGAACCGCGCTCGAATCGGCTGACATCGCGCGAAGAGGAATCGATCATGTGGCGGAATTATCGTTGGGTGCGGCTCGTTTTGCCGCTGTTTGCCTGTCTGGCGGCGGTACCATTTGCCGCGGCCGCGAAGCCGCTGGCCAAGCCGGCCGTGAAGCCGATGCGCGGCGCGGCGAACAACGAGCCGCTCGGCTCCTTGAAATACTATCCGACCCCCGAACGCCCCGTCGGCTGGCGCGGCGATGGCACGGGCCGCTATCCTGGCGCGACCCCGCCGACGGTCTGGGAACGGAAAGCGGTCGGCAATAGTTACGCCACGAAAGGGATCGTCTGGATGCAACCGCTGCCGAACATCGGCGTTTCCACTCCGATCGTCGTGGGGGACCGGATTTTTTTGACGGGCGAGGTTTCCGACTTGATTTGTCTGGACAAGAAGACGGGACGCATTCTGTGGATTCGTTCCAATCGTGAATTTGAGAGTCTCACGCCCGAGGAATTGAAAGAAGACCCCGAGTATGGGACGACACTCGCCCCGTTGGCGCAGCAATTGAGCAAACTCAATAGCGACGTGGCCGAGGTCTTGAACGCGGCGCTGTCGAATCCGAAAGCGGCGAAGTTAGCCGAGCCGGCTCTGAAGGCGAAGAAAGATCTCGACAAGAAGATCCAAGACGCGCAGACGGCCATCGACAAAAAGCTCTTCAACCGCTATTGGGCCCAAGCCGTGTTTGGCTTTGCCGGACAAACGCCCACCAGCGACGGCAAGAACGTGTATGCCTTCTTCACGACCGGCGTTTCGGTTTGTTACGACCTGAACGGCAATCGCAAATGGATCGCGCGCGGGTCGGGGGGCGGCAGCGAGCACGGCAATTTCGCCAGCCCGCTGCTCTGCGATAATCGGCTGATCGTGTGGGCGAACGAGTTGCGGGCCTATGAAGCCGACAGCGGCAAATTGGCCTGGACCGTCCCGGCCAAGGCAGGGAACACGTACGGATCGCTGTTTCATTTGAAATCAGGGGGCGAGGACGTCGCCGGATTCCAATGGGGCAATTTCGTCCGCGTTCGCGACGGCCAAGCGGTTTGGCAGCCGGGCGCTTTTGGAGATTGCGTGGCGACGCCGATTGTCGATGGCGATTATATCTATGCCCACGAAGGCTATCCCAAGAACAACAAGGGGGCGTTCAAGGCCTTTAAGATTCCGGCCTCGACGTCCGACAAGAAGATCGAGCCTGCCTTCACGTTTAATCTGGAGTGGGGAGAAAACGAAATGGTCGTCGACAAGCAGACGAACCCTTTTGCGCGCGGCTTTGTCGCTTCGCCGCTGCTCGTCGATGGCTTGATCTACCAAGTGACGCAAGGGGGCGGCTTGCTGGTCAACGACGCGGCGACCGGCGAGCAGGTGTATCGCAAAGTCCTCCCGCTCCATCCGCGTACGGAGTATTGGAATTGGTCCGGCGCGGCGGCCAGTCCGACTGCCGCCGGAAAATTCGTCTATCTCTTAGACAACCAAGGCAACACGCTGGTCATCAAGCCAGGCCGAAAGTACGAGGTCGTCGCCGAAAACAGCATTGCCGAATTGACGAACGATCAGAAGCAGAAGCAAAATCTGGCGACGCCGATCTTTGAAGGCGCGCGAATGTACTATCGCACGGCCGACTTCTTATATTGCATCGGCGACAAATAGGCTTGGCTGACGCCGCTCGGCCGAGGCCGAAAGGCTCGGCCGAGGCCGCGCCACGGTTTTCTTCTTTTTGCTGTCTGGTGGGTGCGGAGATGCATATGCGAAGTTGGATTCGCGGCGGAGGGTTTGCGCTGGTGCTCGGCGGCCTGCTGTTGTCGGCTGCCCGGGCGGAAGATGCGCCCCAACCGGCTGAATATGGAGCGGCCGACTTTCGACCCAGCCCCCAGCGCCCGTTCGGTTGGCGCGGCGACGGGAGCGGGCGGTTCTCCGCGGCGACGCCGCCGCTCCACTGGTCCGAAACCGAACATCTCCGCTGGAGCGCGAAGGTCGGCGCGGGCTATGCATCGCCGGTCTTGACCGCTGGCGGGGTGCTGGTTTTGTCGGAGCCGAATCGGCTGCTTTTACTTGACAGGGCCGATGGCAAGGTCCGCTGGACGGCCGAAACCAAGCCGGCCGACTTGGCCGACGAGAAGAGCCGCGCGGCGGCAGCCGAGTATGAACCTCCCAAAGATGGTTCGGGCTTGGCTGCGGCCACGCCGCTGACCGACGGCCAGAGCGTGTTCGTGGTCTTGGCCAATGGCATCGTGCGGGCGTTTGATCTCACCGGCGCGCCGAAATGGACCGCGTACATTGCCGCCGAGCAAAACACCGGCTACGGCCGCAGCGCCTCGCCGATCTTGGTCGGCGGTAAATTGATCGTTCACATGACCAATCTGTACGCCTTCGATCCGGCGACCGGCAAACAGTTGTGGTGCAACACGGAGGCTCAATCGACCTATGGCACGCCGACGAGCACGACGATCAACGGCGTCGAGATTATCGTCACGCCGGCCGGCGACGTCGTCCGAGCCGCGGACGGCAAGCGGCTCAACAACGACATCGGCAAGCTGACCCACGCCAGTCCCGTGGCCGCGGGGGACATGATTTATTTTGCCGAGAACTCGATTTCGGCGATTCGTTTAACGCCGACTTTCAAAGACAAGGAGTTGTGGAACGCACTGTCGGCCGACGACGTGTTCAGCTCGCCCGTGCTGGTGAATGGGCTGCTGTTCACCGCGACCGGTAAAGGAGACTTGCTGACGTTCAAACTGCAAGCCAAAGGCTCGCAAGATTCGTTGACCGAGGGACGGCTCCTGTTCGGCAAACCGGCGGCGAACGCCGCGCCGACCTTGTTCGCCAGCCTGACGCTGGCGGGCGATTATCTCTTCGCGAATTCCAACCACGGCGACATGGTCATTTTTCAGGCCAACGTGGGGGCGAAAGAGGTCGCCCGCAACCATCTGCCCGGGGGCATCGGCTCGACGCCTGTCTTCGCCGGCAAACAGATTTTTGTCCGCAACGGCGCGACGCTCTATTGCATCGGCGAGTGAACGGCCTGCCCGCTGTCGCCGCCGGGCCGGTTTCGCGCGGGACGGCGGAGATAGCGTTTTTCGACCTTGGCGGCGACGGTGCCTAAGGCGTACCAACCGACGGAAACGCGGCCGACATGGGTGAGCAGGTCGTACGCTTCCCACCGGTCGAAGCCGTAATCGGCCTCGAGCCACAAAATGAGTTGGACGTAAGCTTGGGCCAACGACCGCTCCTGAGGGGTGCCGCTGACGATGGCCATGATCTCGGTCTCGGTTTCCACGCGCGGCCAACTGAGCGGAAACTGCGACAGCACCTCGACCGTGAGCGTGGTGGCGGCCGGCATCTCGAGCCCGGAGCCGGACAATTCGCCGTGGCCCATCGCCGCGTGCGCGTCGCCCAGATAGAGCAGCGCGCCGGGCACGAACACGGGCAGAAACACGATGCTCCGCGGCGCGACCTCGACAATATCCAAGTTTCCGCCGTACGGGCCGGCCAGCAGCGTCGTCGGGGTGCCCCAGGCGGGGGCGGTCGCCAAGCAGCCGAGCATCGGCGCATAAGGAATCCGGACCGAATCGCTCCAATGAATCGAGCCTTCGCGAATGGGGCAGATCCGCGTGCCATGCGGGCAATCGGGTCCAAGCCACTCGGCCAACTGGCGCGCCTCGCCGGTCCGCGTCGCGCATTGGCCAATCAAGGGCTCGATCGAGCGGAGCGTGATCGCCAAGGCATCGCCGGGCTGCGCGCCGCGGATTGCGATCGGCCCGGTTTGCGGATTGCTTTGCGGAATCTTGTTGCGGTCGCGGCGATCTTCGGCCGTGCGGATTTGGCCCGAAAAAGCATCTTCGGTTTCTACGATGATGGTATCGCCCGGGTCAATCTCGATGCGCGGCTCCAAATGCCGGCTGAATTCGTAGCACAGCGGGCCGAGATTGAGGTGCTTCATGAGAGGCCTAGAACAATTCGTCGATCGGCGAGCCGTCCGACAAGACCGCATGGGGGCGGCCGTTATAGTCGAGATTGTTCTGGTTGATGTCAATGCCCAGGTGCCGGTACATCGTCGCCAGAACGTCGTGGACGATTTTGGGATTGTCGGCCGGCGCCGACCCTTTGCGGTCCGAGCTGCCGACGACGCGGCCCCCTTTGATCCCGCCGCCGGCCATCGCCACGCTCATGACGTATGGCCAATGGTCGCGGCCAGCGTCTTTGTTGATGATCGGCGTGCGGCCGATCTCGCCCCAAGCGACCACCATGGTCGAGTCGAGCAAACCGCGTTCATCGAGATCTTCGATCAAGGCGGTGTAGGCCTGGTCCCAGCGCGGCAAGAAACCGCGACGCTGCGAGTCGAACGCTTGTTTGTGGAAATCCCACCAGCGAACGTCGACCGTCACCAGCCGCACCCCCGCCTCGACGAGCCGCCGCGCCAAGAGCATCCGCTGCGCCCAATTCGGCGCGCCGCAGCGCTGCGGGTCATGCGGTTCAAAGCCTGGTTCGAGGCCGTAGCGATCTTTCGTGGCCGCCGATTCGCGATCGAAGTCAAATGCGTCGAGCGCGCGGCGGCTGGTCAAGATATTGAGCGCCGACGCTTGATGCTTGTCGATCAACTGGCCGGCCTCGCCAGCGTGATATTTGTCGAGCGCATGCAACAGTTGCACGCGGTCCTTGAGCAGCGCTTCGGAAACGCCTTGCACCAGCCCCAAGTTCGGAATCACAAAGGGCCGGTTGTCGGCCGGGTCAGCGACCGTCTCAAACGGTTGAAACGCTTTGCCCAGCCACGCGGCCCCGGTGCCCGGCACTTGCCGCGGAATCATCACGTAGGCCGGCAAGCTCGGATCGCGCTGCTGCAACTGCTTGGCCACGTGCGAACCGCAACTCGGCATGATGTTCTGATCGGGGTCGCGGCCGGCAACGTACCCCGTAAAGCAAATCTGGTCGCCATCTGAATGGCCGACATTGCCATCCTGGGTACGGTGAGCGGCGCTCCGTACGAGCGACCAGCGATCCATGATGGCGGCGCTTTTGGGCAGCAGTTCGCTCAGATAGACGCCGGGCACCTTCGTCTGAATTGGTTGAAACAGCCCGCGAATTTCGGCGGGCGCGTCCGGCTTGGGATCCCACATGTCAAGCTGGCTGGGCCCGCCGCGCATCCAGAGGATAATCACCGAGGGAGCGCGC
The DNA here is from genome assembly GCA_035656655.1 of Pirellulales bacterium. GTDB lineage: Bacteria > Planctomycetota > Planctomycetia > Pirellulales > DASRSE01 > DASRSE01. The sequence continues at coordinate 18,534 of DASRSE010000017.1, read as the reverse complement.
GCGCCGCGGACGATTTTGGCGGAGGCGCGCGCTTCAAGCCGCAGCAAATCGGCCAGACACAAGCCAGCCGTGCCGAGCAGGCCCGCTTGCACGAAGCCGCGCCGACTGAGGGAGGTCGTTCGTCGAAGTTCCGCACAGCTTAGCCGAGATCGTTCCATGGCAGGCAACAAGACGGGGGTGGGACGGAAGGTGGGTGCGAGCGGCGAGCGGTTGCCGAGCGGCGGCAATTCGCTCCGCCGGCATGCAGCCCATTTTAGATCGTCTCGCCCTCCCGCGAAAGATAAATTCCTCCGCCCGCGAAAAGTCGGCGGAGTTGTGCCGGCCGAGCCCCTCGTGCTCGTCGCGATCCTCGTACCAGCGGCTTCCAGCCGCTGCGCAGCATGCGGAAATAGTCAACCGGCTGCCAGCAGCCTGCTGAAAAATGCCCTCGTGGCATTTTTCAACCTCGCCAAGTGCAGAGCATAGCTCCGCACGGCTCGCAAAATAACGACTTGCGTCGTCATTTTGGCATCGCATCCTGGCGATGACGCAGCCTGATGAATTCTTCAACCCGCTGCCAGAGTGCGAAACCTCGCCATGCTACCGATCGAACGTGGCGAGACTCACGGGCCGCCGCAAGTCGAGCGTCAAGGGAAACTGCGGATTGTGCTCGGGTGGCGGCGCGGCCTGTCGTCCGCCGGTGTAGTTCATCTTGAAGAATCGCGCCACCCGGCGGCTTTCCGCCTCATAGGCATTGACCGGAAATGTTTCGCAGCCGCGCCCCCCTGGATGGGCGACGTGCCACGTGCAGCCGCCGATCGACCGCTCGTTCCAGGTATCAATAATATCGAAAACCAGCGGCGTGTGGATGCCGATGGTGGGATGCAAACAAGAAGGAGGCTGCCAGGCGCGATATCGGACGCCGGCGACAAATTCACCCGGCGTGCCGGTCGAATGCAAGGGGACTCGGCGGCCATTGCAGGCGACCACGTGGCGGGTGTCGGTCATCCCGCGCACTTTGACTTGCAACCGCTCGACGGAGGAATCGACGTAGCGCGCCGTTCCGCCGGGTCCCGGTTCTTCGCCGAGCACGTGCCACGGCTCGATCGCTTGCCGCAACTCGATTTCCAAACCTTGCTGAGCAATCTCTCCGAGCCGCGGAAAGCGGAATTCGAAATGCGAGGCGAACCAATCTTGCTCGAAGGGAAAGCCCAGATCGCTCAACTCGGTCAAGATTTCTGAAAAATCTTGGGCGACAAAGTGGGGGAGCAAAAAGCGATCGTGGAGCGCGGTTCCCCACTGGACGAGCCGTTCTTGAAACGGCTTTTGCCAAAACCGCGCGACTAGCGCTCGCACCAGCAACTGCTGCGTCAAGCTCATCCGCGCATGAGGAGGCATTTCAAAGGCGCGAAATTCCACGAGCCCCAGACGCCCGCTGCTGCTGTCAGGCGAAAAGAGCTTGTCGATGCAAAACTCCGCGCGGTGCGTGTTGCCGGTCATATCGACCAGCAAATGGCGCAGCACGCGATCCACGACCCACGGAAAGGGCGCCGCGCCGGCAGGCAATTGCGTGAAGGCCGTCTCCAATTCATAAACGGTCTCGTGCCGCGCCTCATCGACCCGCGGAGCCTGGCTCGAAGGGCCGACAAACAAGCCCGAAAACAAATACGACAACGACGGGCGATTGTTCCAATAAGTCGCCAAGCTGCGGAGCAAATCGGGCCGCCGCAAGAACGGGCTGTCGCTCGGCGTGGGTCCGCCCAGCACGATATGGTTGCCGCCGCCGGTCCCGGTGTGGCGGCCGTCGAGCATGAACTTTTCCGTGCCAAGCCGCGCCAACCGCGCCTCGTCGTAGAGGGTATTCGTGTTCTCGACCAACTCGTCCCAGTGGGCGGCCGGTTGCAGGTTCACCTCGATCACGCCGGGGTCGGGCGTGATCTTGAAATACTTCAGCCGCGCATCGGTCGGGGGAGAATAACCTTCGATCCGAATCGGTAATGACAATTCCACCGCGGTCTGTTCAAGCTGAGAAATCAAATCCAGAAAATCTTCCAAGAGCGGAATCGGCGGCAAGAAGATGTGCAGCAAACCATCCCGCGCTTCGACACAGATCGCGGTTCGCACCACACTGGGAGCGCTTGGGGCTTGGCGAAAGTCCGTCTGCGCAGCCGCCTCGTGTTGCGGCGCGGCGGCCGGCTCAAACTCCGGCTCGCTCACGGCCACGCCCGACTCGCTGGCGGCATCTTCAGTCTGCTGCGCACCAAGCCGCGCGAGTTGGCGGAGCCGCTGCGGCTCGTGGGCCGCGCCCGGGGCGCTGCCGTTGCCGTGATACCAATCGCCATTGCGAACGCCCTCGCTGTAATCCGCACCCTTGCTTGGCCCCGTGCCATTACGGTCTGCGTTCCCTTGGCCGCTTTCGTGTCCAGAACCGTCGCCTCGGCCGTGGCTCGCGGCGCGCGGTTGTCGATACGGAGCCAGCGGCGCACGCGGCGCGAAGGGGTCGGGCTCAGACTGTGAAAAGTCCTCGGTCTTGGCCATCCAAGGGATCGAGTCGAGCGGCAAGCGGAACCCCATCGCCGAATCGCCCGGGAGCAAATACATGTGCTCGCCGCGGAAATACCACGGGCCGCTCTCCCAGCGCGGCGGGCCGTAGTGCCCCTCCAAAGGACGCAGCGGCAGCGCATAGCCGACCACTTTCGATAAGCCTTGCTCGAACACCTTGGCCAGCCGGTCGCGCTCCTCGCGATTGCTCAATTGGGAATTCAGCGGATCGACGTTGACCGGCAAGCGCCGTTCTTTCCACAAGTAGTACCACACGTCTTCATAAGCCGGTTGAACATGCTCGGCGTCAACGTGCAGCCGCTTGGCCAGCGCCGCGATGAACCGCTCGGCGTCCTGCTCGGTGTGGCCGGAGGCGACCTCATCGGTCGCCAACAGTTCGCGATGGGTCCAAAGCGGCTGGCCGTCGGTGCGCCAATAACAGCCGAGTGCCCACCGCGGCAGCGATTCGCCCGGATACCATTTGCCTTGGCCATATTGCAGCAAGGGTCCGTGGGCAAACCGCGCGGCGAGCCGATTGAACAAATCGCCGGCCAGACGTCGCTTGTTTTCTCCCAGCGCGCCGGTGTTCCATTCTTCGCCGTCCATGTCGTCGATGGAGACAAACGTTGGCTCGCCGCCGATGGTAAGCCGCACGTCATTCGCTTTGAGGCTCTGATCGACGGCTTGCCCCAGCGCGTCGATCCGGCTCCATTGCGCTTCGGTATAGGGTTTCGAGACGCGCGGGTCTTCATGGATCCGCGTCACGCTCATGTGAAAGTTGAATTGGGTCTCGCAGTGATCCACGCCGCCGGTGATCGGCGAGGCGGAGCCCGGCTCCGGCGTCGCCGCCAGCGGCAGGTGGCCCTCGCCCGTGAACAATCCGGAGGTGGGATCGAGCCCGACCCACCCCGCCCCGGGCAAATAGACCTCGGTCCAGGCGTGCAGATCGGTAAAATCCTCGGCCGCGCCGGAGGGACCATCGAGCGACTTGGTGTCGGGCTTGAGCTGCACGAGATAGCCGGATACGAACCGAGCCGCCAAGCCGAGATTGCGGAGCACCTGCACCAGCAGCCAAGCGGAGTCGCGGCACGAGCCGGTCCCGCGTTCGAGCGTTTCGTCGCACGTTTGCACGCCCGGTTCGAGGCGGATCACGTACTTCACTTCTTCGTGGACAATGCGATTCAGATCGACGAGAAAATCAATGGTTCGCCGCTTCGCCAGGGGCACCCGCGCGAGCAATTGGCGCATCGGCTCGCTCAGGGGCAATGGCCGCAGATAGGGCTGCAACTCCGCCGCGCTCTCGGGGTTATACGCGAAGGGAAATTCGTCGGCCTCCGGTTCGAGAAAAAAGTCGAACGGATTAATGACCGTCAACTCCGCCACCAGATCGACTTCGAGCGTCAACTCGCGGGTTGGATCGAGGAACACCAGCCGCGCCGAAAAATTGCCGAAGGGGTCCTGTTGCCAGTTGATGAAATGTTTTTCCGGCGCGATCCGCAACGAATAGCTGAGAATCGGCGTCCGGCAATGGGGCGCCGGCCGCAAACGGACGACCTGCGGGCCGAGATTCACAAACCGATCGTAACGATAGCTAGTGCGATGATGGATCGCGACGCGAATTCCCATGCCGACCTCAATTGTAAACAGAAAACAGACTCAAACGGCGCATCTCGATCGGCCGTCACGAAACGCGCAGGTGGCTATTTCGCGCAAGGAGAGGGCAGCCGGGGCGCAAAAGGCGCGCAAGCGGCACAGCAAATATACCACTTAGCGGCGGGAATTTCGGAAAACGCAAATAGTGTGCCCGACTATTGCGCCCGCTGCTAATACTGACCGATCCGCCCTCTCGGAGTTTGCCGCCGGCGACTTGAGGCTGTTGCGAAACGATTGACTCGATTCGTGGCAGCCGTTGCCCAAGGAGTTTGCACTATTCGGTCGGAGCGGACTAAAACTGGCGGTTTTCGACAAATAATCGCTCGGCACACTAGTTGCTTTCGGCTCGAGGCGGCATTTCGCCGCTTTAATTCTTCTTCTCAATAGAACTCGCTCTGATCGCGATCCCCGCGGGGGACCTCCCCCGCCGGCGGTTGTCGTCCGACGGAAAGCAGCGACATGAGCACAATCAATTCGGTCCATGATGGCTCGGTCGTAATTGAACTCGAAGAATTGACCGAGTTGTTGACGAAGCCATCTTCGCCGACGGAAGGACTCGGCCGGCTGGTCCGGATCATTAGCCGGCGGCTCCAAAGCGAGGTCTGTTCGGTCTATTTGCTCGAACCGAGCCGTACGCACTTGGTTCTGGCGGCGACGATTGGACTTCTGCCGGAATCGGTCGGTCGCGTGCGGATGCCCCTCAGCGAAGGGCTCGTTGGGCTGGTGGCCGAGCGGCTGCAACCGGTCGTTTTGGAACATGCCGAGCGCCATCCGCGCTTCAAGTATTTTGCCGAGACGGGCGAAGAAGTCTACCGCTCGTTCATGGGCATTCCGATTTTGGACTTGGGGATTTTGCAAGGGGTCCTGGTCGTGCAAACGGCGGCCTTGCGCAATTTTTCCGGCGAAGAGGTGGGCCTGTTGATCGACACCGCGCGGCAGGTCGCGCCGCTAGTTTGCGATCTCCGCGCCCAGAGCCATTTCTTTAGCCACACGTACGAACGCACCCGCGCGCTGGCCAGCAATCTGTGGTGGAGTTGGGATCACGAAAGCACGAGCATTTTTCGCGAACTCGCCCCAACGCGGTGGCGCGAGCTGGGCCACAATCCGCGGGTACTGGTTGACGAGATGCCGCTTCAGGACCTCGAGCAACGCGCTCGCGAGATGGTCTTGCATGGCCGCATCAACCATGCGTATCGGCGATTGGAAGAGTACCGCAAGGGAGAGAATACCTGGGGGGCGCGGCATGCCGGCGTTCTCTGGTCGCGCCCGGTCGCCTATTTTTCCGCCGAATTTGGCATTCATGAATCGCTGCCGATTTATTCCGGCGGACTTGGCGTCCTCTCAGGCGACCACATCAAGAGCGCTTCCGATTTGGGGATTCCGCTGGTTGGGATCGGCCTGTTTTACAGCCAAGGCTATTTCCGCCAACGGATCGATCTCGAGGGCTGGCAACGCGAAGAATACATCACCAACGACCCGAGCCGGCTGCCGGTTGAGCCGGCGTTGAATGCGCGTGGCGAGCCCTTAAGCGTGACAATCGACACGCGCAGCGGTCTGATTCATGCGAAGGTGTGGCGGGTTTCCGTCGGCCGCAACACGCTCTATTTGCTTGATTCCAACGTCGACGGCAATCGGCCCGAGGATCGCGAGCTGACCGCCCGCTTGTACGGCGGCGACGTGCGCGTACGCATTCGCCAAGAGCTGTTGCTCGGGATCGGCGGCGTCAAAGCGCTGCGGGCGCTCAACATTCTGCCGAGTGTTCTCCACTTGAACGAAGGCCACAGCGCTTTTGCCACGCTCGAGGTCGTCCATCAGCGGATGATGCTCGAGGGGATCGATTTCGCCGCGGCTTTGCGGCGCGTCGCGCAGAACGTGGTCTTCACGACCCATACGCCGGTGCCGGCGGGGCATGATCGTTTTTCGCCAGAGTTGATCGAAGAACATCTCGGTCCGCTCCGCGATCGCCTGGGCTTGTCGCACGAAGGCCTGATGGAATTGGGGCGCGTCGATGAAAAAAATTCCAGTGAAACCTTCTGCATGACCGTGCTCGCGCTCAAAGCCTCGCGCCGAGCCAACGCCGTTTCTTGTCTGCATGGACAGGTTTCGCGCGAAATGTGGATGCCCTTGTTTCACGCCCGTTCTGAAGAACAAGTGCCGATCGGTCACATCACCAACGGCATTCACGTCCATACTTGGCTGGCCACGCCGATGCACGATCTGTACGATCGGCACCTGGGACCGGAATGGGTCCAGCAAAGTGGCGAACCGCAAATGTGGGAGCAGATTTCCAGCGTCAGCGATGCGGAACTGTGGGAAACGCATCAGACGCTGAAGTCTCGCCTGATCGACTTCGTCCGCCTCCGCGCTATGTGGGAAGCGCGGAGGCGTGGCGAGTCGGGCGAGTTTGTCTCGTTGCTCGGCCGTGCGCTGAGCATCGACACCTTGACGATCGGCTTCGCGCGCCGGTTTGCGACCTACAAACGCGCCGATCTCGTGTTCGCCGATCTCGATTGCATCGCGGAACTGGTCGGCGATGCGCGCACTCCCGTGCAATTCGTCTTTGCGGGCAAAGCTCATCCGCACGACAAGCCGGGCAAGGAGATTTTGCAGCGCATCGCCAAGCTGACACATGATCCGTATTTCGCTGGCAAGGTCGTCTTTATCGAAGACTACGACATCAACACCTGCCGTCATTTTGTCCAAGGGGTCGATGTCTGGCTGAACAATCCGCGGCGGCCGCTGGAGGCGTCCGGCACAAGCGGCCAGAAAGTGGTCCTCAACGGCGGGCTCAATCTGTCGATCCTCGACGGCTGGTGGGCGGAAGCCTACGAAGGCAAAAATGGTTTTGCCATCGGTGAAGGATTCACCCACTCGGACGAGGACATGCACGATCAGCGCGACGGCGAGTCGCTGTTTCGCGTTCTCCGCGACGAGGTTCTCCCGCTCTACTATGAGCGCGATCGCGACGGCTTGCCGCGCAATTGGATCGCGCGGATGAAGCGCGCCATTTCCACCCTCGGCTGGCGCTTTAACGCCAACCGCATGGTCATGGACTATGTGAATCTCGCCTATATCCCGGCCGCCGGCGGCATCAGCAGCCAAGCAATCGGCCGGACCAATGGCTAAACAGCTGTTGAGGTTCAACAGGCTGCGCGAGGCTGGACGACGATCATTCTTCGCGTAAACGGTCGAGTTCGTCCGGTCTGGAACGCGCGCGGCGTTGCCCTGAGCTTCTTTCTTTCAGGCCGCCCGTCCGAGTTTGCTTAACCGCGCGGGCCGCCATTGGTTTGCGGATTGGCCTCTTCCAGAGGGCGCACGTCGACGGCGACTTGCATTCGGTGCGTTCCGCCCCCCAAGAAGGTTCCCTTGATCGGACAGACATCGCCGTAGTCGCGACCCCAACCGAGGGTCAGATGCCGCTGGCCTGGAATCTGGTTATTCGTCGGATCGAAATCGAGCCAGCCATAGCTTGGCACAAACACCGCCAGCCACGCATGCGAGGCGTCGACGCCGATCAGCTTAGGCTGGCCGGGGGGCGGATCGGTCAGCAGATAGCCGCTGACATAGCGCGCCGGCAAGCCGAGCGAGCGGAGGCACGAGATCTGGAGATGGGCGAAATCTTGGCAGACGCCGCGGCGATACGTCAGCACCTCGCCGACCGGCGTGTTGATCGTCGTGGCCCGCGGATCGAAGACAAACTCGGCGTGAATGCGCTCGGTTAAATCCATGACGGCCGCAGCCAACGGGCGACCGGCTGGAAACGACGGCCGCGCATATTCGGCCGCTTCCGGCCAGTACGGCACAAACGGCGACTCGAAGACGAACGGCGCGGCGAACAAGGTTTCCGCGGTCCGCGCGGCCCGCACGTCGTCTCGCGCGATCTCCCACGCAGGCGTCTGCGTCAAATTAGGCGGCGTCCACGGCGCGACTTCGAGTGCGCCTTGGGAGGTGACCGTCAGCCGATTGTGAAATTGCTCGAGGCTGAAATAGGTCACCGTATTGCCGAACAGATCGGTCCACTCGCGCCGCATCGAGGGGCGCGGAGCGACGGTGAGCGAATGGCGCAGCACTTGTTGCCGCCCAAAACCACGCGGCGTGAGCCGCACCTGGTTGTGGCACAGCGGCACCGTCTCGCTATATTCGTACGTCGTAGTGTGGATAACTTGATAACGCATGGGCTTGTTCCAGGCGGTCGCGGATTATTCGCGCGCCATGACTCCCAGTTGCCGGGCCGGTCCCGTATGGGTCAAGAAATGCTGCGTGATCGTGTCCGAGAGCGCCAGCAGCGGCGTGTAAATCTGCTTCAGCCAGACCCCGAGTTGCTGGCGCCCTTCGCCCGCCTCGATCGCCGTTAGCGATTCGACATCGGCTTGGTGCAGGCGCCGCTCGGATTGGGCAATGAGCTTCGCGTCGGGCGGAGCTTCAAACACGGTCGGCTCGTGCGGCAACCGCTCCACATGCTCGCGGAGCAGGCTGATTTGATAGGCCACCGAGCGCGGATTGGTGTCGTCCAAGAGGAGCAAGTCGAGGACCGGCGCGAGCTGCAAGCTGGCCAAATAGCGATAGCGATAGGTCAGCGAGCTATCGCCGATTTCGAGGAGCGCCTCGAGCAGGGGAATGAGTTCGCCGCGCGGCAGCACGAGCGTATTGCGGAGCAGCCGCAGCATCTGCACGGCGCGCTCGATCCGGCGGCCCATGTCGAGAAAGCGCCACCCCGGCCCGCGCGTCATGCTTTCGGCTCCCACGCCGCTAAAGGCGGAGAGCAGCATCAAAATATGATTGAGCAGCAAGAGCACGTCGCCGAGCCGAGCCGTCTCCTTCGACCACGGAAAGAGCGTCGAGAGATCGAGTTGATTGACGATTCGCCAGCCGTCGATCGACAACCGGTCGCGAACCACCGAGGCCGTCCGCCGCAAGGCGAGCAACGTGGCCGCCACGCCGTTGGGATGCGCTTCGTCGAACAGCGAACGCCACAAGCTGTCGCGCAGCGTGTGCAGCGATTTGGTCTGCGCGCGGCGCTCCGCCGCGAGCTCGTCTTCGCCGCTGAGAGCTGCCACCAGCACCTCTAATTCCTCGAGCCCAGCCGGTTCCCAATCATTGGTGAGCCGGACCATGCAACTGCGGAGGTGGCGGATCAACCCTTCCGCCCGTTCCGTCAAGCGGCCGAGCCAGAACAGATGGTCGCAGATTCGGCTCGGCAGATCATTGCCCGTGCGGCGCAATTCGAGCACGGTCGCCGACGTGTGCAAGAGCGTGACCTGACTCACGGGCGCATCGGCCAACACCCACACGTCCTTGCTCCCTTGGCCGGCGGACGCCGAATTGCCCAAAGGGGCCGACGGCGATGAAACGCGCGACAACCCGCCTGGCAGAATATTGAACCCGCCGCTGGTCGACGTGGCGAAGACGCGCAAGCCGACGTGCCAAGGCTGCAATTGTTGTCCAGTCCAGACCGGGGCGGTCGAGCGGCGAACTTCTTCTTGGGCGACGTAACGGTCCGGCCGCCGGCAGATTCGTTCCCACAGCCCAGCCCGCTCGTCCGGCGAGAGCAAGCGGACGGAAATCGGCGGCGCCGCTTTATAAACAAACGCCGGCCGCACGACCAGCTCTTCCCAATGCGCCTCCACGTAGCTCAAATCGGCCGGCCGGCCGCACCACCACGTGGCCACCGACGGCAATTGCAAGTCTTGATTCAGCAGGATTCGGCACGCGGCAGGCAAAAAAGCCAACAGCGCCGGAGACTCCAAAAAACCGCTGCCAATCCCATTCGCCACGACCACTTGGCCGCTCCGCACCGCTTGCAATAAGCCGGGCGTGGACAGCGGCGAATCCGCCCGGAGCTCCAGCGGGTCGCAATCTTCATCCGGGATGCGCCGCAGAATCACATCGACCGGCAGCAGGCCCCCGAGCGTCTTCAAGAAGACCTGGTCGCCGCGAACGGTCAAGTCGCCCCCTTCGACCAGCGTGTATCCCAGATACCGCGCGAGATAGCCATCTTCAAAATAGGTCGGGCTGCGCGGGCCGGGCGAAAGGAGCACCACCCGCGGATTGTCACGGTGAGTGCGGGCCATCGAGTGGAGCGTGTCGCGCAGCGCGATGTAAAACGAGGCCAGCCGCTCGACGTGCAGGCTCTGAAAATCTTGCGGCAGCGTCCGCGCGATCACCAGCCGGTTTTCGACCGCATAGCCCGCCCCGGTCGGCCCTTGGGTGCGGTCGGCCAAGACGACCCAGCGGCCGTCGGGCTGGCGTGCGAGATGGCCCGCATAGAGTTGCAGAAACGGGCTTCCCAGCGGCGCGAGCCCTTTCGCGGTCGCCAGCCAACTCGGATTGCCATACACGAGCGAAGGGGGAAAGATTCCCGCCTTGAGCAAGTTCTGCGGGCCGTAGACATCCTGCAGGATCAGGTTGAGCAGGAGGGCTCTTTGTTCGACCGCCCGCGCGAGCGTCTGCCACTGCGCACTGCTGAACAGGAGCGGAATCGGATCGAGCTCCCAAGGCCGATCCGGGCCTTGCGGAGCGCCCTGCGTGCTATAGGTGACCCCATTTTCGCGGAGCAACCGTTTGACTTGGTCGCCGCGATGCAGCAAGCCGGCGGGGCCGAGGCCATTGAGAACCTGCGCAAAAGGTTGCCACGAGTCGCGGACGCGGCCATCGGCGCCGAGGACTTCGTCGTAGACATCCGGCGGCGGAGCATAGTCCAGAAACAGGCCGCCGGCCGGTTGCGCCTCCGCCATTTCGGTTGCACTCATGCCTGCGAATCCTGAAGGGCCAGTCGTCCCGAATGCTGCGATCCTTGCATGAATGCCAGCTTAGAGTTTAAGGCCGCCGGTGGCAACCACCGCGGTGAATCTAAGAACGTGCGCCGGGCGGTCCCGGCGTGAACCGCCGCGACGAACCGAGGGAGGCCGCCGAGCTGATCTCGTTGCGGCTCGCTAGGGCGCCACGCTCGACGTGGTCGAGCTTTGTTGTTGGCTTTGGCTGGCCGGCCCGCCGGAGCGCGATTCGGCTTCGCGGCGCGTGGCAAAAAAAGTATCGTGAATCGCGCCGCCGGCGGCATTCAAGTTTGATTGAAACCGATCGATAAACTCGTGCAGCCCTTCGCCGATGATTTCGTCCAGATGGGTGTAATCAAACTCGGACCGCAACCGGCCGAGCCGCTGTTCGGCGGGGTTTTGGAAATAGCCGATCGATCCGCCGGTAATCGCCAAGAGCGACTGCTCGGCCGCCGTCAGACAAAAGCGAACAGCCCGCGGAAAATGCCGTTCGAGAATGAGAAACTCGGCAACCTGGGCCGGCGTGATCCGGCCGTGCTGTTTGCGATACATCTCGAGCGCATTGGTCGATTTCAAGAGCGCCGCCCATTGGATAGTATCGAGCGGCGTGCCGACTTCAGCCGTGCTCGGCAAGAGCCAGTAGTATTTGACGTCGAGAATCCGCGAGGTTTTGTCTCCCCGCTCAAGGTATTGCCCCAAGCGGCGAAAATGCCACGCTTCGCCATGCGACATCGTGGACTGAGTGACCCCTTCGAGCAGATAGCCGCCGAGCTTGATCTGCGCGAAAAAATCAAACGGCGACGCGAGCACCTGTGCCGGAGTCGCGCAGCGGACCATCAAATAGAACTTGTTCAGTTCTTCCCACATCTGCGAACTAACCATTTCGCGAACGGTGCGGGCATTCTCGCGAGCGGTTTGCAAACAAGAGAGGACCGAGTTGGGGTTCTCGCTGTCGAACGTGAGAAACTGGATCACGTTTTCTTGGGTGGCCGCGCCGAACCGTTTGTGGAAAAACTCCTGGTCACCCGTGGTGTAAATGAGCGGGTCCCATTGACGCTCGAGGTCGGGCCCCAGATCGAGCGACAGGTGCAGATTCACGTCGATGAAGCGCGCGACATTTTCCGCTCGCTCAATATAGCGACTCATCCAGAAGATTGATTCCGCCACGCGACTAAGCATGAAAGATTACGCCCGCCCGGCGTTCCTCGCTGAATTTCCATTCGACCCGTTCTTGAGAACCCAGGTGTCCTTGCTGCCGCCCCCTTGTGACGAGTTCACGACGAGCGAATCTTTCACCAGCGCGACGCGGGTCAAGCCGCCGGGCAAGATGAAGATCTCTTCGCCATAGAGAATGTAGGGGCGCAAATCAACGTGCCGCCCCTCCAGCTTGTCCGCTACTAACGTCGGCACTCGCGATAGCGACAGCATCGGCTGGGCGACGTAGTTCCGCGGATTTTCTTGAATCAGCACGCGATATTGATCGAGCTGCGCGCGGGTTGCCCGCGGCCCCAGCAAAATGCCGTAGCCCCCCGACTCGTTGGCCGGCTTGATCACCAATTCGTCCAAGTGCGACAGCACGTACGCGCGCTGCTCCTCCACGGCGCACAGATACGTCGGCACGTTGGGCAGCTTGATCTCTTCGTTCAGATAATATTTGATGAAATCGGGAACATACGCATAAACCGCCTTGTCGTCGGCGATCCCCGTCCCGGGCGCATTCGCCAGCGCGACGTGGCCGGCGCGATAGACCTCCATCAAGCCGGGAACACCGAGGTGCGAATCTTCGCGGAACGCGAGCGGATCGAGGAATTCGTCGCTGACCCGGCGATAGATCACGTCCACGCGTTTCAAGCCTTGCGTGGTCCGCATATTGACGTAGCCTCCCGCCACGACCAAGTCCGAGCCTTGTACGAGTTCGACCCCCATTTGCTGAGCGAGAAAGCAATGCTCGAAATAGGCCGAATTATAGCTCCCTGGCGTTAGCACCACGACGGTCGGCTCGGCGGCGGTCGAAGGGGCGATGTACTGCAACATTTTCAACAGTTGCTCGGGATAATCTTCCACCGGCAAGATCGACTGGCCATTGAACAACTGCGGAAACGTGCGCTTCATCACCTCGCGGTTTTCGAGCACATACGACACGCCGGAGGGGCAGCGGAGGTTGTCTTCGAGCACGTACATTTGGCCGTGCGCATCGCGGACCAAGTCCGTCCCCGTCACATGACACCAGACCCCGCCGGGGGGCTTCAGCCCTTGGCAGTGCGGAAGATAGGACTTGCTCGACGAGACCATGTGCTCAGGGAAGATGCCATCCTTAACGATATTTTGATCGTGGTAGATATCGTCGATGAATAAGTTCAAGGCTTTGATGCGTTGCCGCAGGCCGGCATCGATCGACCACCATTCGTGCTCGTCAATGATTCGTGGAATGAGATCGAAGGGCCAGATTTTTTCCGTTCCGGCTTCGTGGCCATAGACATTGAACGTGATCCCCATGTTGAGCAGGGCCAAATCGGCCGCCTTTTGCCGCCGCTGTAGTTCGCCGTCGGAAAAGGTCCGGAGCCGGTTGGCCAACAGCAACGCCGCGGGCCGCGGGTGCCCTTCGGCCGCAAACATCTCATCATAAAAGCCGCGCGTTTCATATTCGGGGAACCGCACACCGTCGCTCTTTCCCAGGAGTGTCATGGGCATAGGTAGCCTTGCAGATTTATTTCGGCCCAGCAGTGGGCGAAAAGACGAAAGGAGATCAGACGCCAGCCGCCTGCCTAAGTCCGAAGCATGAATTGCCGCCAATGCGCGCGAAAAATCGCTGTTCGCACGTAATTATGCAATAGGACTTCGTGAGAAAGGAGGGAAGGCAATCGGCGTGCCGCCCTCACGGTGCCCCCTGGCGGCAGACAAAAGCGTCTTGGTCGCGACTGCATTGCATGCATTGCCCCGCCGCGAGTTGAGGCAATGCTTGCCCACAATGGTTGCAGGGGGCAACCCTACTTCTTCGCAAATCGGTCGTTAAATCGCGATTGCTGGACTCCGCCGCACGAAATCGGGCAACTCTTTTAACGAGGAATCGCGGCCTAGTGGCCACAAACGAGCCGGCTTTCGAGGACCGTCAAAAAATTTTCGGCACAGTGAATGCATTAAGGGCGGCTGAAGTGTGTTGCCGGACAAATGCGGCCTCTGCTCGACGAATCGCCTTCGCCCGGACCCTTGCTCGCGGACCCCTTTCCTGTGGAGGGCCATAGCCATGATGACTGTGATGCTCGATTCGATGAATTCGCTGGTGTTGCTGGCGGACGCTCCATCCACGCTGACGTTGGGGACGATCGGCGCCGGCTGTCTACTGGCGTACGAAGTGCTGCGCCATCCTCGGCCTGCCAAGAAGGCGGCCCGCCTGGAGTGGCAGTGCGTGCCGGGTCCGTTCGATTTCTCGGTGGCCGAGCCTTCGGGCCTCTTTCTTACGCGGGCGGCGGAGATTGATCCCGACCCAATGGTGATCGGGGCAGACAATTGGCGAAACTCCTCGGCCGCGTAATGGTGCGTTGAACCGTTGAACTCGGCAACTCAAGTCGATTGCAGTTGCCTTTAGCGGATCGCCAACTTTAGAATCGCGACGACAAAATCGCGAAGCCCAAAAAGCGAAGGGCGATCAAGCGATTATTTCACGCCCGCCCCTTACTCGGCGACGAGCCAATCGTAATCCCAAAATGGATTGCCGCATTGCGTGCACCGCTCGCCGTTTTCAAATAACCGGCCATGGCAAACGTGGCAGTCGCCAATGCTGGGCAGCCAGCGAACTTGCTCTTTGCGGATTTCCGCAGCGCGGTAGTTGTCGCCAAATCCAATCGCGGTCGCCACGCCAATGGCAAGCGGAAACAGACGGTAGAGTACCAGCGGCGCTTGGCCCGCCTCCGGAAAAACTTGTTGCAGATTGCGGGCGAACGCGCGGCGCCGCTCGGAAGGAGTTTTGGCCAGATACGATTGAACGCGCTCTTTCATTTTCGCATTCGCCGACTCGCCCAACCGAAGCTTCGTCAGCCATTCGACGAACCAGCCCCCTTGTTCGCTGACCAGATCGCTTTCCACGGCAAAGAAACAGGTCTCCGCGATTTGATAGAGTTCGATCTCGGTGTTCGCGGCCATGTGGCTGCTCGATTCCGACAAGGGAAAGAGCATCGAATCGGTTCCCACCGCCAATTCAACGTCGTCGTGGATGCGCGTGTAGAGCGTATCGCGCAATTGGCTCAGCCCTTCGAACAGGCTGGCGACGACTTTGATTCCGTCGGGCCGCCGTTCGTGCGTTTCGAACTCCGACACGAGTTCATTTCGCGCCGCAACATCGTGTTGGTCGATCATCGCTGCCTCCGCCTTGCTGTTCAAAAAAGAGGATGGGCTTGCGCCTAGTAGCCGAAGATTGCGGCCGCACCGCCGCGCGGGCCAGGTCCGCGCCCCCGCTCTATTATGCTAACACCTTTTGCGAAACGGCAAAACAAACCGGCAAAAATATCGCGCCTGAAACCTCAGATAGCACCCAGGCCGTGGCCCTCACGGACGACCGCAAACGCGATCGATTGCCCCTTTTTCTCGCCTTTTTTGCCGCTAGCGATCGATCCGGCAACCGCCGCCGCCAATCGCGCAAAGCCGAAGGGTCGCGTTGACTTTGCGAACCGCGCAAATTGGCCGGGTGGGTTACCGCGCTGAATCGCGCGGCGGCTCCAGGGGGCCGGTGAGCAAGGTCGGATCAAAGCGGGCAGCGGCCGAGTCGCCGAGCGCTTCTTTTGGCGCGGCGCCGCGGGCCACGCGGAGGGCTAGCTTCCGTCGTTGCGACTCGGCCTTTTGCTCCGACTCGGCCGCTTGAATGGCCGCGATCGTGCAGGCGGGACACCTTTTGTTGATGAACTTCTCGAAGCGCTGTTTGCCAAAGCGTTCATTCTTCTTGAACGTATACGGACTCGAATGTCCGCAAATTCGCTTGATCATCACCACACCGTCCACAGTCGCTCTCCCATTGCAGGTCCCGATCGCCGAGCACCAAGACTCCACGAGGTTCCGCCGATTTTAAGCAGCCGGCGCAACGGTTCGCAAGGGCCGCGTTTGGCGGGGGTCATCCGCGCCCCACGCAATCGTTGACCCGCGCAAAATCGATCCTGCGCAAGATCGACATCCACGGAGCGGCAGCCGCTGGCTGTGCCGGCATTTTCATGCGGCATTCGCTGGCGCGAACTGGCCGCCGCGTTTTTCAAATCTCGGTTCAATTCCCTCGGTTCAATTGCTGGCGCAGCCAGCCGGGGCGATTGGTCGTGATTCCTTGGACGCCGAGCTCCAATAAGCGCCGCGCGAGGTTCGGATCATCAATCGTCCAGACACAGAGCGCAAGCCCGGCGGCCCGGATCGCGGCGATCAGAGCCGCGTCGATTGGTCCGCTGCCTTGCAAATCGAGCCCGTCCAGCCCGGCGGCAAGCGCGTCCGCAATCATTGCTTCTCCGCTCGGCGTCCAGCAGTTCGTCGCCGGATCGAAAGCAAAATCGACGACCCAGTAGACCGCGCAATCGGGCAACGCCCGCTTGGCCGCGGCGCACGTCTTGCCGTCGAGACTGATAATCACGATTTGCGCCGCCGCGCATGATGCGGCGCGGACCACTCGGCAGAGTTCTGGGACTGCGGCCTCAGCCGCTTTAATCTCAATCAAGAACCGTTTGCCAGGCGGAATCGTCGCCAGCATTTGCGCAAGCGTGGCAATCGGTTCGCCGCGCCATCGGGCGCCTTTCCAGCGGCCGACATCAAGGCCTTGCAGCTCCGCGAGCGTTTTCTCGCCGACGCGGGCGCGAACGCCGGCGGTCCGCCACAAATCGTCATCGTGCAAAGCGACCAATTGACCATCGGCGGTCAATTGAAAATCGGCTTCGACCGCATCCGCCCGCTGTCCCCAAGCGGCGCGGACGGCCGCGAGCGTGTTTTCCGGAGCGTCGAACGAAGCCCCTCGATGGGCGATGATTTCCACCGGCAGAGATCCTGAAAGCGGCTTGGGAAAATACAGGGGCGAATGGCCGTTTGGCGAGCCGCAGGGGGCCGGCCGGAGGGGGCCTATTTCTCTTTCAGCAAGCGCTGCAAAGCGACGACGTTCGACCGGACCCCTTCGAGATTCGGATTCAAGCGGAGGGTGCGGCGAAAGCAGAGCAGCGCTTCGCGATGATTTCCCAATTGCATGTAGCAATGCCCCATGCCGGCTGCCGCGGCAAAATGATAAGGGTTGATTTCGAGTGCTTGCTGACAATCGCGAATCGACTCGAGAAAGCGGCCTCCGCCATAGAACGCGATTGCGCGCTGATTCCAAGCTTCAGCAAACCACGGGGCTTGTTCGATGAGCGCGGTCGCCTGGGCTTGCGCCTCGTGGAAGCGATTCGCTTCGTTGAGCTCGATGACCTGCATCAGCCGGATCCGCTGGAGTTCGGAGCCGGCTCGGCACCAAATCGCGCGAATCGCCGTTTCCGCCAGCACGCGGACGCCGCGGTCCAGATCGTTGAGCGTGCGGCCCAGCGCTGCGTTCGAGTCGTATCCGCCGACGAGCCCCAGCGTGAACACGGCGGCGCGGCGAATATGCCGGTTGGTATGCTGCGTCAGCCGTTCCAGCGTGGCAGGGGTATAGTGCCGCGCCAAACGTTTCACCATCTCGCCTTCGTCGCGGTCCGCGAGGTACTGGCGATACAAGGTCATCAGCAGCGGCATTCGCGACGACGATTTCACAACAAGCAGCGATCGTTTTGAGGTCTAAAACAAACCAGCGGTGCGAGAACCTCGCGCAAACCCTATAATCGAGTTTAATCACTCGGCCGGGTGAATCGCAACTTAAATCTCCCGAAACCGCCGAGTTTTGCCGCCGCGATCCGCTGGGCCGCACGACGTTCAAACCGCAAAGCCTCTGGATGTTCAACTTCTTTAACAACGCGAGCCCTCTGCGCGCCGCGGTCACGCCGCGCGGACTTCGCGGCGCGCTTGGGCCAGCGCGCCTCTGGCTGGCGATGGCCTGTCTGGTGCCGGTCTGGCTGGCGATCCCTTGGTGCGGGTGCTTTAATTCGGCGCAAGGCGCCGAGCCAAACTTGCTCAGCGGCGAGGCCTTGCGCGCGCACCTGGATGACAAAATCGGCGCGACGTGGGCCGCCGCGCCGCTGCGCCAGGCGCTCTATGACTTGGCCCAATCGCAACATATCGCCGTGCTGCTCGATCGGCGAATCGACCCTGGCCAAGCGCTCGATCTGACCTTGCAAGACGCGCCGCTGGGCCAAGGCCTCGAGCAGTTGGCCACCCGAGAAAAGCTCGGCGAATGTCTGGTAGGCAGCGTCCTCTACTTCGGCCCGCCACAGACGGCGGCTCGCCTGCGCACGGTGGCGGCGCTGCGGCACGAGGAGATCGGCGCGCTCCCCTTGACGCTGCGGCCCAAGTTTTTGCACAGCCGATCCTGGAAATGGGACGACCTCGCCACGCCGCGCGAGTTGCTCGGCGAGCTGGGCCGCGAGGTGGGAGCGCGGTTTGTCGGAGGGGAGCAGATTCCGCACGATCTGTGGGCCGGCGGCAATTGGCCTGCCGAATCGTG
>DASRSE010000016.1:0-10804 GCA_035656655.1 Pirellulales bacterium | reverse complement strand
CCGTGCCTTCCGCGATTGTGCTAGCGGCGCCGGCGGCGTCTTTGCTAAAGTCTGCACCGCCAAGCTCTCGAGCGTTGCCGTTTTGCCACAACTAAAAAAGACGGCTGCCAAAACGCCACAAGCGCCGGAATTGCCGCCAGAAATGCCACCGGAAAGCGTTTTCCTGATCGAACGGGCCGGCCACGCGTAGGGCCTTTTCAACCCTCCTGAGCAGGGCGGCGAAGGCGCGGTGGATCGCGAATCCGGCGCGGTACCAGACCGCCGGCAGCGAACGCTCGCGGTTGGCTTGGAAACGCGGCGCCACCGGGCAAAAGCAATTTTGAACCGGTGCCCAGGCGTCTTGGCCGATCGATCGAGGCGAGGTCCCGCGAACGCCAAATTTGCGGTCAAAAACTGCCATTATGGCTTTTTCGCCGCCAGCCAAAACCACGCGCCCAGGCCGTGAAATGTTTCACGAGCGGCTCGTCTGCGGCGCCGACAGAAGAACCGCCGCTGCCCGCGTAGCAAGCAATAGATTTTTACGCTCATAACGAATAGAGAAAGTGAACCGTGGGCCAACCGCATGTGTCTTGCGTACTAAGGGGAAAGCCGCAGCTCTAAGAAAGCCGCAATTCCATTTTCGGTACACCATTCGCATCAGTGACCCAGTGCACAGCCGGCCGCCAGTCAAGGCGGCCCGAAAAAGAGTGGGGCCAAGCCCTCCCAATTCAGACCTAAACTTTAATCAAGGACGCAAAACGCGTCCTCAAATCCACTGCCCTCCGGGGGAAGAACTCCAAGGAACCGGCAACAGAGTGAAAGGCGGGGTGGTATGATGTCCAACCAATTTGAAGACCAATCGAACGAACAGCACGAGGGTGAAATCGCCAAGGGAGAAGCAGCTCCGGCCGGTGCCCGTAAAGCGATGGACGAGCATTTGGCTCCGGATGTCGCCCATCTCGATACGACCCTCGAAGTCGACAGCGAGCCGTTTGTCCAATTTGAACAATGGCTCGACAGCGAACTGGACAAGTTGGTCACGCGGTGGCTGCCTTATGCAGCACCCAATGCCGCGCACCGCGGCATAAAATTCGGCCGCAATCGCTAAGTTGGCGATAGCCAGCCGACTCCAAAAAAAATTACAATCCCTCCGCGGCCTGCTGGTTGCGGAGGGATTTTTCGTTAGAGCTTTGCCAAACTCTCACCGACCCGCCACTCTCCTCCCGCCGCCCGGCGCCGGTCTGATTTCCCGTTGACCCTCTTTACTTTACGGAATAAACTGGCGAACTGATGGTGGCCATGGCGCAATTGGTTAGCGCACCAGATTGTGGATCTGGGGGTTACGGGTTCAAATCCCGTTGGCCACCCTTCGCAAAAGGTTCTGCAAATACCGTCGTTTAGGCTACCGGCTGACGTTCAGCCGTGCGGGTTTTTCCCGAAGCGCAAAGCAGTAGTACTACTGTTTTGACATTTTCAGGGAGAAGCCATTGTGCCTAGATTGAAAAACAAGCACCCGAAGTTGCAGAAGCACAAGGCGACCGGACAGGCCTTCGTCGATCTGAACGGCGCCTCTCACTATCTTGGGAAGCATGGCACCGAGGCGGCCCAGGCGGCCTATGACCGCCTCATTTCCGAATGGCTGGCAAACGGCCGTTGCTCGCCGGCCGCCGGAGCGGACCGCGGCCCGTACGCGGTCGACGACCTGCTCCTGGCCTATTTGACCTGGGCCCAAGACTATTACCGCCGCTCGCCCAAAGAGCTCGAGAACATCCGCCTTTCGGTCCGACCGCTTTCCACGCTCTATGGCGACACGGCCGCGGCCGACTTTGGCCCCATGGCATTGAAAGCCGTCCGCCAAACAATGGTCAACGGGACGCATCTTTTTGCCAGCGGCGAGAATTCCTCCGCCCCGCCGCGAGCCACCGGCGATCCGGCTTCCAAGCCCAAGCCGTTCCCGCTGGCCCGCAAGAACATCAATCAGCGGGTCAATCGCATTAAGGCGGTGTTTCGCTGGGGCGTCGAGGAAGAGCGCATTCCGCCGTCGGTCTTCCACGGCCTCCAGGCGGTCCGCGGCCTCCCCAAGGGTCGATCGGCGGCGCGCGAGACGGCCGACGTGAAGCCGGTCCCCGAGGCGTTTGTGGACGCGATCGAGCTCCACGTCGCGCCGCAGGTCTGGGCCATGGTGCAGCTCCATCGGTTCACCGGCATGCGGCCCGGCGAGGTCATCATCATGCGGAGTTGCGATCTGGACACCTCGGGCCGCGTTTGGATTTACACGCCGGCCGCTCACAAAACCGAGCACCATGGCCACCGGCGGCAAATCTACATTGGACCGCGGGCGCAAAAGGTCCTGCGGCCCTGGCTGCGGGTCGAACTCGGCGCCTTTTTGTTCCAGCCGAAAGAGGCCATCGATTGGCACTGGCAAAAATTGCACGGCAAGAGGCGCGGCGCGCGGCAAACGCAGCCGCGGAAACTGCCGGGCGAGGTTTACTCCGTCGCATCGTATCGGCGGGCGATCAAGTATGCCTGCTTGAAAACGGAAACGCCCGATTGGCACCCGCACCAACTGCGGCACAATGCGGCGACCTGGCTGCGAAAAGAATTCGGCCTCGACGTGGCCCGCTGCGTGTTGGGGCACCGGTCCGCGGCCGTGACGGAAATCTACGCCGAGGTCGATTTTGAAAAGGCGCGGCAGGCAATGGAAACGGTGGGTTAGTTCGATTACGATTTTGTCCTTCGGGTCTGCGGCCTAATTACCCGCGAAGCGCCGAACCGGCTCCCGCAACGAACATCCGCGTTGCGAGCCGGCTCGGCCGCCCGATTCCAACCCCGGATGTATCATGGCGAAGCGCTCCGCGGCGGCCCGTTCCAACGACCAAAGGCCCCCCTCGGCTTCCAGTGGCAAATCAACCGCCGCCCCGCTCGATTCATTGACCGCGGCGCCGGCCGAGCTGGACAGGCTGCCGGCCGACACGAACGGCAAACGCCGCTCCGGAAAGGCCGCGGAGCAAGCAGGCAACCATGCCGCCCCGCTCGGTTCGCCGACCGCGCCGCGGGCCGAGCCGGTGGCCGCGGAGGAAACGTGCGATATCATCGCGCCGATTTCGGCCTTCGCGTACGGACACGTGGCGGTCGACGCGGCGGCCGTGCCGTCGTTTGAATCCTTCGACCAATGGTCCGCCTGGTTGGTTTGCGCCAGCGGCAATTTGTTCATGGTGTTGCAGACCTACAGCCAGTCGCCAAATCGCTTCACGCGCTCCGCCCGCGTGCGCGATTTCCGCCGCCGCTTGGCGTGGCTGGTCGATTTCGTCGAGCGGTCCGCGGCGGTGAAAGGCGTCTGGCTGGCCGCGGAACTTTGTCTGCTCGGAGACCACATCCTGCGCTTGCCTGTCGGGCACATTGCCGTCTGTTCGGCCTTGCGGTCCCCGCCCGGCGCCAACCTAAGTTGGCACGCCTGGGCCTATGATCTGGTCGCGAACGTCATTCTGGAACTCAAGCAGGCGCTCGCGGAAATCGATCAGGAATGCTCGACGGAGCCCGCGACGATCGCCGACCAAGAATGGTCCCAAGAGGTTTGGAAGGCCGTCGTCGCCGCGTACGAGCGCCACGCGCCGGAAATGATCGAGCACATGGTGAATGACGATTTCATTCGCAAATTGGCCGCAGAGCGTTCCATCTTTCGGAGCGGAAAGCAGGCCGGGAAAGCCATTTCTCCGGAAGCCGAAGCGGTGAAAGTCCCTCCGGCCGCCGGCGTTCCGGCTACGCGGCGAAATGAGGAACGCGACCGGTACTTGTACGATCGGGCTATGGAGGGCGTTGTTTATCCCGAAATTTTGATCGACGCTAACCGAAGGTTTAAGCACCTGAAACTTGAGAATGTTCAGAGCGTGCGGGCCGCGATAAAGCGATTTGAGGAACATCATCCCGAGCTGCCGAAAATTCCCAATAGAAGGTCAGTTCGCCATTGACGCGATACAGCGCAATGAAGCGCTTCGTTGCGCTGTATCGCGCTTGTTCCTTTTTTCGGATTCGTCTGTAGCTTGTAATCGTTGGTACGAATGTTACCCGCTGATTGCAGAGGACAGGACGATGACGATCGACTACCGCACGCATACCCTGCTTACGTTTGCCCAGGCCGCGGCCTCGCTTCCGCATCGGCCTCATGCGTCGACTTGTTTTCGCTGGTCAACCCGCGGCATCCGCGGAATTAGGCTGGCGACGATCCAGATTGGCGGCATCCTCTTCACTTCCGAGGAGGCGCTTCAGCACTTTTTTGAAGAGCTGAATGCGAAGCGCATCGGCGAAGCTCCGCCGGTCGCCGCCCAGCCGAAGGCGGGCACGACCCAACGCCAAGCGGCCCACCGGCTAGCCGTTAAGCAAGAACTGCAACGGCTCGGCGTCTGACACTGCTCCGTCGCGTACCGCGAGCGCGCGACGAATTCCAAAAAAACGGCGGACTGGCCCACCATGACCCAGCCCGCCGTCAAAAACTAGCCCGCGAAGGAACTATGCCAAAAACTAGCCCATCCGGCGGCCGCTCGCAAGATGCGATGGCGCCCATCTCGCGGCCTCGCGAATACCGGCCACTCACCGAGCATCAGAAGTCGTTGTGGCGTGACAGGCATACTGTCGTCGAGAATATCAGGTTCGACAACACCGAAACGTCCGATCGAATCGTTTCCGGCGGCGCGATTCAGAATGTGCTTGGCGCGCTCTATACGTTTCAACGTGAGGACTTCGAGTGCTATCCGACACTGCCGATGCTCGCTGGAAGAGCTGGCCGGAGCGTCAATGTGGTCCGACGTGCGCTCGAGGCCCTGCGAGACCTGGGGCTCATTATTATTGAGCGTCGCCGCTACGGAGAGTATGGATCGGTATCGCGAAATTACTACTCGATCATGTGGCCACAACTCAACAGCTACCTCGCGGACCGAAACGCGTACAAGCTGTCGCGACGAGCCATGGCGGAGCTCTCCGCGGACCCGGACCAATTGCCCACAGTGGGTGATTACCAATCGCCCACAGCGGGCGATGGCAATTGCCCGTCAGGCACCGAGCAAACTCCCACCACGGGCGAATATAAGCTTACAGAGAATCTCTCAAATGAACCTCCCCTTGGTCCGCCGCGCGATTGTCCGGTTTCGCCAGCGGCGGGAGGAGGGGATTTGGAACTGCTATCGACGCCCCCAAAAGAACCTCATCCCGCTCCGCCGCGCGATAACGGGTTCGCGCCGGCGGCGACGGTGGGATGGGATAAGATCGAGAGCCGACTGCGGGCAATCGGAATGGCCGTCCCGCAGAAGGCGCTCGGCCCCGCTCGGTCGGCTGGCGTGCCAATCGAGCTGGTCGGCGCGCTGATCGACCATTGGTCGGATCGGCGGCCGGCGTGGGACCTCGGCGCGCTCTGCTGGCGAATCGAGCACGCCGCCGCCGGGCAAATCGCCACCGATCCGGCGCTCTGGCCACGGCCGAGCGCCGACGGCCTGGCCGCCGCCGCAAAAACCAAGCGCGACGCGCAAGCTGCCGCCAACCGGCTCGATCTGGCCGGCGAGCGCGCCGCGGCGGAGCAAACGAGACGCGACGCCGAGCGGCTCAACGCTGAGTGGCTGCCGCGGCTGGAGGCGCTCGACGCGACTCAGCTCGCGGCGCTCGTCGCGAAACTGCCGACGGTGCTGCGGGCGATGTTTCGGCGCGACGGCCTCCAGTCGCCGCTGGTTGTCGAGTCGCTCGCCGCCGCCTGGCAGGCCGAGCCGTCCCTCTTCGATCCGGCCGCCGGGGTCCGACCATGAGCCATGCAATCCTAGTTTGCCGGCGGACCGGCCGCGCGAGACGGCAGCGGGCTTGCCCAACGCGGTTTGCCGGCGGCCAATCCGCGCCCCATAGACCGATCGCGGTGGGATGCAGCTCCCTTCCGCCGCAGTCGCGATGGGGGTGCGGGGCCGCCGGGGCCGTTGGCTCCGCCTCGCAGCGCAATCGGCTGGCCGGCCGGCGCTCGCCGCAGGTGGGTCGCGCTTTCCCGGGGAACGCCCGGCGCCCTGCCGCGATCGCCCCGGACCCGACCCCCCGGTTGGGTCCTTCCAGGCCGCCATACCCGAACGGGGCCCCGTGGTGTTGCGTGTTTTGGGCGCGCAACATGGTGAAGCGCGCTTCCTCATCATCATCATCCAATTTTCCGCGCGGGCGGCGGTCGAACCGAACAAATCGGGCGGCCCGCCGCCCTTGTTGGCTTGCCCGGGCTGGCGAATTCGACGTTTCAAACCGACGCGCGGGCGACCGCCTGAAGGGGCAAGCCCCGCCCGACGGTCGGCTCGGGCGGCTCGGTCGGTCCGCCAGCCGGACACAAACTCGCGATCGATTCCCTCCGCAGCGGCCCGCGATCGGAGTTTCCGAACGCAAAGCCGCCCCACCAACCCAACCCAAACCGATCTGCATGGCCGAGGCCCAGGGCCGTGCAGCTCCAAACCCGACCGGGCCCAATCTGGAGAAGACCATGCCAAACACAAACACGCCCCTCGCCAAAACGATCGCCGCTCTGCGAGTGCGCTCCGACGTCGACGAACTCACGGCGGTTCGCGATGCTCTGGCCGAATCGCTGGAACAGGCACGATTCGACGAGTTAGGCCTGACAGCGAACCTCGACGCTCGGCCAGATTTTCCCGGCGCGATCGGCTGAACCAGCGCGACCGCCTGGAGCGGCAAGCCCCGCCAGCCGGGGACAAACCCGCGATCGGCGTTCCGAGAAACCCCTCGACCTCGACCGTTTATCGATCGTCCGAGAACCAAACGCAGAGCCGCCCCCGCCAACCCAAACCAGACCAAACCAAACCGATCTGCATGGCCGAGGCCCAGGGCCGTGCAGATCCAAACCCGTCCTGGCCCAACCCGGAGAATGACGCATGCAAAACGCAAACAGCACCGACGAAACGAGCTCCATCGCGAAAACGATCGCGGCGCATCGGCAGGCGACCCTCGAGGCCGCGGAGAAACGCTATCGCGACCTGGTCGAGGTGGCCGCGCAGCTTTCCACCGGCGACGATCTGTCGGCTCTGCCGGGCGATCCGGCCCAATGGACGCGGACCCTCAGCGAGGCCGGCAAGGGCCTGGACGATTTCGAAGCCGCCGTGGCCGAAATCCGTTCGCTCGATCGGCTGCGATCGGAAGCGGAAAAACTGCCCGAGATTACCGCGGCAATCGTAGAATTCGAGCGTTCGATTCGCGAGGGGGAAGCCCACGCGGCAGAGGCCAACGGGCGGTTGGTTCGGATCCGCGCGGAGGCCGGCGACATGCTCGCGCGGCTGCGCGGGAAGCAGGCGGACGGCCTGCGTTCTCGCGCCGCGTTTTTCACGTTGCTGGACAAGTCGGCAGGTCCGCTGACCGAGATCGACGAGAAAATCCGCGCCCTCAATGCGCAGCGCTCCAAGCTGTTTATGGCCTTGCAGCCGCCCAAGTATGACTATCGCCTGGACCCCTTGCTGGCTCCCTTGCGCTCCGAGCTCGCCCGCATGGAAGACAAGGGAGGCGGACCGGAATTTCCCGGGGAACTAGCAAATAAGAAAGAGGAACTTGCGGCAGCCGAAAGCCGCCTCAAGACCCAGTATTCGGAGGCGATCGTGGCGATCGACGACGAGCTGCCCAAGCTGGCCATCGCCAAGCTGGAAATCGAAACGCGCCTCCTGCAGGGCCTCCAGGCCGAACCCGCATGAACGAGTTGCGCAAACTCCTGGCCGATCATACGCTGCCGGTCTGGCGGCGCTGCGAGCTATTTTTGGAACGGCTCGCGGCGCCGTCCGGGCCGATCTATTTCGTGATGCCAAATCAGATCGGCGACGCGCATCTGTTCTGCAACGGCGTCGGCACGGCGGTCGGCGGCTACGCATATCCGTCCCTCGACCGCCTGCTGCGACCGCCGCTGGAGCGCGCGAAGCGGTGGCGGGGACCCGGCCTGGCAATGATTGTGGCGAATCAGGTGGCGGGCCAACGGACGTCGCTGGAGAGGCGTTTGCTGACGGGAATCCATGAGTTGGCGCACCTGATTCTCTTTTTGCCGCAGCCGTGGCTGCCGGATCGCGGCCATTCCGCCGCGGCCCCGGCGGCCGCCAGGCAGCAATCCGCGATTTCGGTAATTTCGGCCTCTCTCGATCGATACGCGAGGGACGGCGCTATTTCCCGCGAAGCGCCCTACGCGCTGCACGAATTCGATTTTATCCGGGTCGCCCTGCATGGCCTGATGCGGGCGCAAAAGCTGGGATTTCAAACCGGCGACGAGCGCCTGGTCTGCGCAGGGGAAATCTACGGCCTCTCGCCGCAGGAGAACTATGTCGCCGCATTCGGCGCGGAGTTCGAGCGGTTGGCGGAAGTGCCGCTGGTTGGCCTGTCATTGGAAGAGCCCTCCGCGGCGGCCGTGGACCTATGGCTGGCCGACGTGCGCGCGTGGAAGCAAAAACAACGGTCCGACGAACCCTAACAGCAAAGGTAGCGGCTATGGCCGACATTACTCAATCGGTGCAAACGGTCTACACGGCCGACGACACGGCCCAGGAGAAAACGTTTGCGCGGATGCGGACGCGGCTCAATGAGCTGATGGAACTGAATCGCAAGTTGGCGAAGTCGGGCGGCACGAATCACGACGACGGCGGTGCGGGCGGCGGCGGTGGCGGCGGCAATTCGCGGTGGAGCGCCTCGGCCTTCGCCCAACGGTTCGACGCCGGCAATGCCCGCTATTTGAGCCGCGAGCTGGTCAGCCTGTTTGGAATCCGCGCGGTCGTCGGCCAAATCACGAACGCTTACGAGCGCTACAACGAGCAACTCGCAAAGGCCCTCGAGTCCAACGAAAAAATGGAAGTGTCGCTCGCCGGGCAATTGTCGGCCGCCGGCCGCCTGGAGCAAGGGCCGCAGATCGAGCAAGCCCTGCAAGGAAATCGCGCCGCCAGCCCGGATCAGTTGAATAAAATGTTTGCGGCCCTCAGTAAGTCGGCTCCCCGCACCGCCTCCGATCGTCTCACAAAGATCGAATCTGCGCTTTCGCCCGCGCTGGTGCTGGGAAGCGACCCCGCTTTGCTCGGCGAGATCGCCGGCGGCCTGTCCCAGCGGCGACCCAAAGCGTCGGCCGGTGAGATTGCCGACTCGACGCAGTATTTGCTCAACCACATGAGCCTCGCAGGAGCACGCACTGTGAGCTCACCTGGTTACCACTCCGAGGACATGTTGCGAGAGCTGCAATATCCGGGCTACGACGAGGAGCGGAAGGCGAGTAAGGGCTACATCAAAAGCCAGGTTGCCTTGCTGGCAAAGACGGAGTCGGGCCGGACGGCGCTCGAGGCGCAACGCAAATTGGTGATTCAAAACCAAAAGACCATTCCGCAACAGCGGCAGGAGCTCAATGCGCAGATGGACAGCGAAATCAACGCCTTCTGGGAGCGAGAAAAGGCGCGGAAAGGCCTCGGCCCGGTGGAGTCCGTTGCGTCCGATATTGCCCTGAAGGCAGCTAAGGTTGGTTCGTATTTCAGTACGTTTCGGACCGCGGACACCCCTTCCCAGGATCTGTTTGAGCGCGAGGCGCCTGGAGAGGACGGGAACCCCGATTACGACGCCACGCGCCGTCGCGTCCGACAGTTGCGTTCGGATTTCAACGACAAGCACGTGTACGGCACGGCCCACGAAAAGGAATTTCAGGACGCGGTCCGCGAAGGGCTCGACCTGCTGCGGCGGATCGCCCACGGCTCGGGGAGCAGCTCGCCGCAGCCGCCGAGCGAACAACATTGATTGCAAGCCGCGCCGCCCTCTTTTTGAAAGGTGCAATTCGATGATGAGTTTCTCCCGCCGGCGGCGGCGCGTCGCCGGCGATCGGCAAACCGAACTGTTCGACGGCTCCGACCAGTTGACCGCCGCAGCGCGCGAGCGGCTCGCCGACCAGGCGACCAGTCGCCTGCGCGATCCGCCGTCTTCCCTGGCCGCCGCGGCCCGCTCGGAACGGAGCGGCATCGCCGAACGCCGGCGACGGGCGATCGTCGCGGAGTTGGTTGCGCGGCCGTTTCAAACCTATCGCGAAATCGCCGCTGCGGTCGGGCTCGAACCGGTCGAGGTGGGCCGCCGGCTGAACGACCTCGAACGGGGCCGGCGCGTCGAGAAGGGTGCGATTCGCGACTGTGGAATCTGCGGGAGCCGCTGCCTGACGTGGCGCGCCTTGCCAAACTTTTCGCGGCTGTAGTTGGCAACAGGGACAACCCGCGGGACGATTCAACGATTCTGGAAAGGAACCATCGAACATGGACAAGCTGGAACGACGGGAGAGACGGGCCTCTTTCCTCATTGCCGCCGGCGCCGCGGCTTCGAGCCGGCTGATTATCGCCGACGCCCGATTCGTCCGCCTTAAATTTCCCCGCGGCCTTGGCGGGCGTGCAGGTGACCCTGCTGGTGAACTTGCCTCCCAGCGAAGGGGCCGCGAACGCGATTCCCCTTCCGCCAGCCGTGTTGGGCGGCCGCCCCGGTCGCCTCCATCAGCCGGGTCGGCCTGGCGGAATCACGAAGGGGCTGCTCCGCGGAGGCCGCGAACTTGGCGCGCCGCTCTCGGTGGAGGAACTGCGGACGCTGGGGGACTCGAGGTCGACAGGGGGATCGTTTCCCGGGAAGCGGCCGGCCCTTCCGGCTTCCGTTGCAACCCCGGCAGCGGGCGGCGCCGCCGACGTGACGCCGACGGTGACCGTCGGCAAGTGGCAGCGGGTCCCCGACCAGGTACTCGGGTTCTATTCGCTCACGATCCTCGCGCCGAACTTCGTCGATCGCGACGTGTGGATCGAATCGCGCCTCAAAACGTAAATTTGTAAAT
>DASRSE010000015.1:0-6777 GCA_035656655.1 Pirellulales bacterium | reverse complement strand
GAACGCCGTGCGCGGGCCCACCACGGTCCGCGGGATTTCGCCGGCGTGCGACGAGGCGCGGACGGCGATGGCCGGTTCGGCCGCGGGTGGTGATAGCGGTCCAGCCGAGTTGATCGCAAGCCCGGCCGACGTTGCTGAGCAGGCCCGGCGGACGTTGGTGCGCTGGCCCGGCCGACGTTGGCGGGCAGGTCGGGCGGAGGTTGGTGCGCTGGTCCGGCCGAGCTTGGTGGGGCTGCGCTCGCTTCGCTCGCTGGTCCGCACCCTACGGCGCGGTGGCAACGGCGGCGTTTTCCGCGGTCCGCACCCGATAAGGGGCGGAGCGATCGTTGTAGGGTGGGACCCGATCGCGCAGCGAGCGCAGGCCCACCAAAGCGAAGGCCCAGCCTTGCGAAGGATCATCATGGGCACCAAGCGACTAGGCGAGCGCGGATTCGCCCAGCGCGCGAGGCAGCCGGCAGATTGGTGGGCCTGCGCACGGCATTCGCCGTGCTGGTCCGCACCCTACCGCGCGGTGGCGAGGACGGCAAATTTCCGCGGCGCGCTCGTTATCATTCGGCAGCCGGAAGAGGACCACGCCGAGATGAGCACCCTGTTGAAGCACTTGCGCAAGAACTAATTCGCGTTGCCGGCCGGCGTTTTCCCGAGGTCCGCACCCGACAAGGGGCGGAGCGATCATAGGTGGTGTTCGTCCGGCTCCTCATGCGCGCCCCCTTTGAACGTGGCGATGTAAATTTGGTCGATGGTGATGTTGAAGTGGCCATCGACGCCCGGCTTGTCAAACAGCGCGCAGAGCTCGGGACTAACGATCTCGAACCGCGAGGTTTGGCCGGCCGCATCGCCCGGCTGCGGCGCCGCAGGCACCTTGAATTCGGAGTGCCGATCTCCATCCACGACTTTAATCAGCAACTCTTTCTGCTCGACCGATACGCTCTTGGCGGCATTGCCGTCGAGCACGTAAACGGAAAAGCGGTGGGCAGCCGGATCGGTCGCAATCTCTAAGTGGTACGCGTCCTTTTCGCCCAGTTCCACGAGCATCCCTTGATGCGGACCATGTTCCGGATGATGGTGTTCGACCGGCTTGTTCACGTCGGAATCGCCACGACAGCCCAGGAGTCCACAAGCTATAATGCCGCCGCAGAAGCCGAGTGCGAACCGGACCGTCTGTCGAGAAATGCCGCCGCGTTTCATGCGCGCCTCCGAACCAAAGGGACTGAAGTTTTTCTGGGCCCCCGCGCTTCAGTGTAAAGCCCTTTTTTGTTTTTGCAACCCGATTGCAACTAAAGAATCTGTGCGCCGCGCCCCATAGTGCGATACAATGGGAGCGGGCTCGAGCAGGCTGACAACGTATTCATCAGGCTGCCCGCGACAGACTTTTTCAGCAGGTTTTTGCCGATGACTGCGAAAAACAAGCAAGCGCGACAAGCGGGTTGCCGCCGGTGGATTAGTCCTTGGGCGGCGCTCTTGATCTGTGGATATGGCGTGGCGGGCAGGGCTGCGGACCCGCCGGCGGAAAACACGGTCGTGGCCAAAATCGATGACCAGCCGATTTATCGCCAAGACGTGGAGCACGTGATTCATGCGGCGCTGAAGGGACGCTCGGTCGCTGCCGAGGCGATTCCGGCGATGCAGGCTCAGGCCCTAGCGCAATTGATCGATCGAACGCTGATCGAAAAATTCTTGGCGCGTGAGAAGCAGACCCTCTCGGAGAAGGAGGTCGATAACACGATCGACTCCATGAAACAAGAAATCAAAGCGAAGGGCCAAGACTGGGACCATTATCTGGCCACCACGGGCATGAATGAAGCCTACTTGCGCCGCGCCGTCGCCTGGGAACGGAACTTCGATCGTTATCTCAGCCGCATCGTGAATCTGGAGCAGATGCAAGCCTATTTTGACAAGCATCGGCGCGATCTCGATGGCACGGAACTGCACGTCAGCCACATCCTCTTGCGGCCCGCTCGTATGGGCGATGCCAAGGAGATGGCCGAGTTGATCAAGCGCGCTGAGAAGATTCGCCAGCAAATCAGCGATGGCGAAATCAGTTTTAGCACGGCCGCCCAACGATACTCCAATGGCCCTAGCCATTTGACCGGGGGCGATCTCGGTTACATCCCGCGGCATGGGCGGATGGTCGAAGAATTCTCGCGGGCCGCATTCGCGCTCAAGACGAACGAGGTTAGCCAGCCCGTGGTGACGACGTTCGGCGTGCACCTGATTCGCTGGACCGACGAGCATCCCGGCACGAAGACTTTGGCCGACTCCTCCGTAGCGGTCAAGACGGCCATCGCGCAAGAAATGTTTGAAAGCCTGGCCGCGACCGAGCGCAAAAATGCCAAGATCGAATTCACCGGCGCCATGCCGCACTATCTGCCGGGGACGCACGACCTAGTCATTCCGTAAGGACTAGACCTGTTTTCGTTCGCGCCCATCGTCGCCGGCTCGCGCTCGCGGGCCATTTTGGCTGTACCGTTGCACGTCGATGCCAGGGCCGGCGCCTTATTCCCAATCGCGTGGAGCTTCTTCCCCTTGAGGCATCTCGACATTGTCGATGCGCGGCACGCTCCAGTTTTGAGGCCGGTTCCACGGAGCGCGCTTATCTCGTTCTTGGGGGGACCAACTCGATTGAATCGAGCGGCACATGCGGCGAATGGCGGCGGGGGACGGGAGGAAAATCGGTTTGGAAGCGGCCATAATCACACACCTCGTGAAATCGAAA
Organism: Pirellulales bacterium; assembly: GCA_035656655.1. Lineage (GTDB taxonomy): Bacteria > Planctomycetota > Planctomycetia > Pirellulales > DASRSE01 > DASRSE01. Next base: position 4,061 of record DASRSE010000015.1, on the reverse strand, counting down.
CCTGACGTTGGTGGAAAATCGCCCCCCGGCGTTTTGGCCGATCGTTCGGCAGTCCGTAAAAATTCTACGAGGCGGCCTAGAATAAGTTCGCTGGACCGCGCAAAAAGTATTGCCTTTCGCGATTTTTTGGGTGAAATCGACCCAAACTGCCGCAAAATCGTCGGGGAAAACCCGCCGGGACTCCTGGCTGCGGCGAAAAGCAGGGCCTCAGCGGCCTTGTCTCGGGGCCTTCGGAGCGCCGCGCACGCCGTCTCGCGGGTGTTAATAGACGCCAATGCTCTTGAGCAAGCCGCCGCCGGCTGTTTCGGCATTTTGCAAGCAGCGCTCCGCCGCGCGGATCAGGTCCGCGGCGGGAAAGTTCTTCGCCGGCAAGTCGATCGTCGCAATTCCGGCATTGGCGCGGAGCGTTCCTTCGGCCGCCGAATCGGCCGGACTCAAGCGTTCCGCCGCCCGCAGCAGTTGATTCGTTAGCTCAATCGCCCGTGCCCGCTCGCAATCGAGCAAGAGAATCGCGGCGCAGCCGGGCCGCAACGGCAAGGCCAGCACGCGCGGATGGTCGAGTCGGCGGCAGAGCATTTGAAACGTGCGGCCCGTTTGCTGCGCGGTCTGGCTATCGCGGCGCGCCGACCAATCGCTGAAGTCATCGAGCGTGGCAATGATCAGGCTCAACGGCGCCCGCGCCTGGCGGCAAAGGCAGACCGCATCCTCGACTTGGCGCGTGAACTCGGCGGGCGATAGCGAATCGACAAAGCCGCCGCTGCTCGCCGAGACGAGCACGCGCCGCGGCGCGGCGCGGCTCGAATCGAATTCTTCCGGAAGGGGCGCCAGCGGGTCGGGCGTGGCCGAGACCGCGCGCGGCCGCGATTCACGGTCGGCCTTGGTTCCCCCTTTTGAGCCGGCTCGTTGAGCGAACTTCATCAGAGCCGACGTCATCTGCATCGCTTCGCCCCAGCGAGCAAGCGCTTCTGTGTCGTTCAGCACGCTATTTTGAGCGGCCTGCGCGAGGTCGAGCAAAAACTCGTCCGACGCCGTCGCGAGCTGCCGTTGGGCCTGCGCGATGAGGGCCTGATATGCTTCGCCGTGCGGCAGCTGGAGCGCCATGGCGCCGGCCAGATGCTCGACTTTCGTTTGGAGGTTTTGGATCAAGAGGGCCAAATCGTCGCGTGTCAGCCGGCCGCCATTTTCAATTAGCCCCACCAGTTCCGGCAGCGCTTCCGAACGTTGCGTCAACAATTCGGCGATCAGTTCGGCCCAGCGGAGGATTTCAGGCAGGCTATTGTGGCGATCCGGATCCATCGCAGCCGCGGCCGCGCCCCCTTGGGCGACCGCTTTTACGATGTTGGCCGGCAAGCCCCACTGTTCCAAGAGCCGCGCGCCGAGTTGAAAGTGGTTGAAACCGAAGGTCGCGATCTCGAGCGCGGCGAGATTTCCGCCGCCGGCGAACACATGTTCCAAAAACCGGACATAAGGATCGCCCACTGCCTGAATCAGCACCAGCATGCCGAGGTCCTGCAACAGCCCGGCAATAAACGCTTCGTCGCCCGGTTGATGCCAAAAGGTCTCGCTTAGTTCGCGGGCGGCGACCGCTTTGTTCAGCACGCTCCACCAATAGCGGCCAAGCATGTCCCCCGTCAGGTTCTCCGTCAGTGTATCGGGCAAGCTAAAGCCGAGCACGAGCAGCTTGAGCGGCTTCGTTCCCAGCAAGGCCAGCGCCTGGTTCAAATCGGAAACTTGCCGGCTGAGGCCGAACAGCGAGCTGTTAACCACGCGCAAAATCTTGCTGGTCAGGGCGGGATCGAGTTCGATGCACTGCTTCAAGGCGTACGTATCGACCGTCGGCCGCGCCGTGAGCTCCATCACCTGCAGGGCTACGCCGGGCAAGCTGTACAAGCGGCCCGCCTGTTCCACAAAATGATCGAGCGTGCGAGTTGGATCGGCCAAGGAGGGCATGGGAATTCGAGCGAGCAAGGCGGCCTGCGAACGCGCGGAGGGAGAATCCTCCAACGATCGACTCTGTGAAAACCTAGCTCGTCGTATGCCCGCCGCGGCCAATCGCCGCCGCCGCGGTGCGGAAAAACCGCCATCGCCGGCGGGCCGTGCCGATCGCTCCGATTGTGCCGAGCGGGCGGATTGCGCTGCCGCAAACGGTTGCCGGCTGCGACTTCCCCTGAGCCGTTTACTCCGCCGCAGGATGGGGCCGCGGCGCGCTCGCCGGCTCAGGAATCGATTCGGCGGATAGCCGTTTGTATTCGCCGGTTCGCCACCGCGGAATGTCGGTCTTGTAATACGGCGAAAAGCGGCTTTCACTCGGGCCGCCCGGCAGGTTTGTCCAAGCGGCGTCCTCGCCGAACTCGACGACAAAGTGATACGAAGGCGCAAAGGTCGTTTCACGCGTCGAGGTCGAGAGCAAATGTCCTTGGAACGGCGTCGCGTGACAGCCGGGCATCGGCATCCGTCCGGTGTGAAAGCCGAGCGCCCGCCCCATCCGCGGCGCGGAGAAAAAGCGATTGGTGAATTGGAAAGCGTTGAATTTTCCCCACGGAACAATGGTCCGCGGGTCGATGCGCTCGGCGGCGGCGCGGATCAATGCCCCTTTGTCGCGGCCGGCCCACCAGAGCGATTGGTCGCGCCGCAACAGCGCGTCGATCGCCGTCAGAACCATCGTCGAATAGCCGGCCCGCGAACAGAGATAGAGCATCCGCCGCCAGCCGATGCCGCGATGCTCTGCTTCCGCCGACTGCCCAAAAATCTCCAACAGCACGTTGCGATAAAGCTGCTGAAAGAGGGTCGCTTCGGTGCTGTCGATCGCGTAGCGATTGTCCCAGCTCTCCAGTCGTTGCTTCAACGGACTCTCCGGCAAGTGCGGGAGAAAAATTTGCAGCAACTCGCGGGCTTGCACGCTCAGAACGTCGTATTGCAGCCCTGTCATGCTCGCCACCGTCGTGCGGTCGTCGGCTTGCAAACATTCAACGATCCTCCGCTTGCGATAGTCGGACAGCGGAAGCGTGCAAATCTGCGGACCGCCCGGTTGGTTAATGTCTTCGTTGGCCGAAGCGACGTAGCCGCAGGCCGGGTCGTAGCGTCGAAGCATCTGATCCGGGGGAATCGTCCCTTGCCAATGGTTGGCCGGATCCCAAGCCGGAATCGGCAGCAGCCCGCTATGGGCCGAATGCCGCCGTGGAACCCAGCCGCTGGCCTGTTGGCCGATGTGCCCTTGGCTGTCGGCGAAAATCCAGTTGAGGGTCGGCTGCGGACAGCGCTGGGCGGCCTGCATCGCTTGGGCAGCGGTCTCCGAGGCCAAGACATCGAGCCAGACGCCGATTGCGCCGCCCGCTCCTGGCTGGTTTCCCACCCAGGCGGCGGCCAGATACAAGCCCGGCTGATCGGGCGCGCATTCGAGCGTGCCTTGCGGGCTCGACAAGACGCGCTGGACCTCGGTCGGCCCGTTCTTGCGCTGCACTATTTCTTCGCGCAGTGCGAAGTCGTGCCAAACGTCGCCGCGGCGATATTGCCAGCCGGTTGCGCCGCCGGGCCGGCAGTCCTCGATAAAATAATCGCACGTGTCGGCTTTGAGATAGGTCACGCCCCAGGCCAGCCGCGGATTGCGTGCGACGGCAAACAAGGGACAGCCGGGCAACGTCGCGCCGAGGACGTAGTTTTCGCCCGCCGCCCCCCAGTGCAAAACCGCTTCGTACCAAATCGCCGGGAGCCGGTTCACTTCCAAATGCGGATCGGCCGCCAACAGCGCGCGGCCGCCGGCGGCGCGGGCCGGCGCGACCGCCCAGGCGTTGCTGCCGGCCAGCCGCGGCAGGTCGGTGATCAATTCGAGCGCTTCATCGGAAAGCTGGTTGGATATCTTTACTTGGCGGAGGAGGTCGAAGTCGGCCTCGTCCAATCGCGGCGCAAACAGCTCGCGCATCTTTGCGTCGTCCACGCCGGCTTGAATCAAATCGACCAAGATTCGCTCGTTCTGCTGTTGGCCAACCGCCAAGCCGCCGAAGCTGAGCAAGTTGCCAATCAGCAGGACCGCTTGTTCGTTCCAAGGCTCTGGATGGAAGCCG
>DASRSE010000014.1:0-10136 GCA_035656655.1 Pirellulales bacterium | reverse complement strand
AAACGCCCATCGCGTCCATTAAAGGTTTCGTCGAAACGCTCCAAGATGGGGCTTTAAGAGAGCCCGACGATGCGACTCGGTTTCTTAACATTATTGCCAAACAAGCCGACCGTTTGCATGCGATCGTGGACGACTTGCTGTCGCTCGCGCAGATCGAGCAGCGCGAAGAGGTTGACGACATTGCCTTGGCGATCGGCCCGCTCAAGACGGTCCTTGAGGATGCGCTGCACGCCTGCCAGCCCCAAGCCTTCGACCGCAATATCCAAGTTCGCGCCAATTGTCCCGCTGATTTGCAGGTCCGGATGAACGGACAATTGCTCGAGCAGGCGCTCTCGAACTTGCTCGATAATGCGATCAAGTACAGCGACGCCGGCAAGGAAGTCCACGTGGAAGCGCTGCGTCAAGATAATGAACTGCTGATTCGAGTCTGCGATCAAGGCTTTGGCATCGCAAAAGAACACTTGGCACGGATCTTCGAGCGATTCTACCGGGTCGACCGCGGCCGCAGCCGCAAAATGGGAGGCACCGGCCTCGGTTTGGCGATTGTGAAACACATCGTCGCCGCGCATGGTGGCCAAATCTCGGTCGAAAGCACCGTCGGCCGCGGCAGCACGTTCACGCTGCATTTCCCGCTGGTATAAGCGTTTCCGCTCCGGCGCGAAGCCCTCTGCCGGGTTATTGAACCGGCTCGAACGGGCGATTTTGCCTTTCTGGCGATTCACACAGGACGCTCATGTTCTCTTAACAATTGTCCCTTACCATGCGCGTACTGCTAGCAATCACACTTACGGCGTGAACCCGCCAAACCTACTGGAGGATGGAACCATGAAGCGTTTATTGATCTTAGGCGTCGGTGCCTTGCTGGTCGCGAGCGGGCCGGCGTCGCATGGGCGTGCCGCGGAGGCGTCCGCGAACAAAGCTCCGAAATATGAAACGAGCAACGACGCGGTGGCCGGGACGATCAAGAGCGTCGGCTCCGACACCATGAACAATCTGATGGCGCTGTGGGGCGAAAGCTTTCATACTTTGTATCCGAACGTGCACGTGGAAGTCGAAGGCAAAGGCTCGGCCACCGCGCCGCCAGCGCTGATCCAAGGAACGGCCACGTTCGGCCCGATGAGTCGGATGATGAAAAAGGAAGAAGAGTCCAAATTTGAATCGCAGTTCGGATACAAGCCGACGGCGATTCCAACCGCGCTCGACACCTTGGCCGTGTTCGTCCACAAGGATAATCCGATCAAAGGGCTATCGATGAAGCAGCTCGACGCGATCTTCTCGAAGACGCGCAAACGAGGATACGAAAAGGACATTGCCACTTGGGGCGACCTCGGTCTGACCGGCAAGTGGAAAGACAAACCGATCAGTCTGTATGGCCGCAATGCCGCATCCGGCACCTATGGCTATCTCAAGGAGCACGCCTTGGGGGGCGGCGATTATAAATCGACCGTGAAAGAACAGCCGGGCAGCTCAACCGTGGTTCAAGCCGTCGCGACCGACGAATTTGCCATCGGCTACAGCGGGATCGGCTACTTGACCGCCGACGTTCGCGCCGTGCCCCTGGATGCCGACGGCGGGACCGACTATGTCGCGGCCGAAGCGGACCATGCCTACGATGGAACCTATCCCTTGGCGCGCTATTTGTACTTGTATGTGAACTACAAGCCGGGCGAAAAGCTCGATCCGCTTCGCCGCGAATTCTTGAAGTTTGTGCTGAGCGAACAAGGCCAAAAGGACGTGCTCAAGGACGGCTATTTGCCGCTGCCGGCCAAGATCGCGGCCAAAAGCCTTGCCAAAGTAAACATTACGGCCGCGAAATGAGGGGAGTCACCGGCGAACAACGAGCGGCCTGCTGAAAAATGCCCGCGTGGCATTTTTCAATCTCGCCGCGCCGCGCACGGTTCGTTTTGTGAGTGTCGTCGCTGGCTTCTGCGAAGCCGGCCAGCGGCGGCAAATCATGGAAATCGCCAGCGCCATTCGCACTGAGCAGGCGGCAGCTGTCCCACCGCGGACGGTTGCTGCCTCTCAGGCCGTGGCGGCGAGCCGGTCCTGATTCTTGCCCGCGGCGCTTCGACAGTTCTGTTTGCCTTTTCCACCGGACCATGTCGTCGTCTGCACCGAAATTAATCACCGGCCGCACGCGCGTTCGTAAAACCAAAGCTTCGGTTTTATGGATCGATCGCGGTGCGCGCATTTTGATCGCCTGCGGCGGAATCGGCACGATCGTTTCGGTCGCGACCGTCTTCTTGTTTCTGGCATCGGTCGTGTTTTGGTTGTTTGTGCCCGCCGCCGTGGGCCCGCCGCAACCGGTGAAGTCGGCCGATTTGACCGCCGCGCCGCGGCAAATGTCCTGTGACGAGCATCGCACGATTGGCTGGACGTTGTCGTCCGACGGCACGCTGGCGGCCTTTCGGCTGGACACGGGGAAGCCGCTTTCACGCCGGCCGCTGGTCGAGGACAAGGAGGGTCCAGCCCTGACTGCGGCCTCCTTTCAGGTCGATGGAGAGCACGCCGCGTTTGGCTTTGCGGACGGCAGCATTCGGCTCGGCAAAATCGGCTTTCAAGTCGATTATCTGACGCTCGACGACGCGCCGGCGGCGGCCCGATCGTTGGCCGTGAAGGATCGGATCGATTTTCAAGAGGCGCTCTATGTGCGCGTTTCCGAGGACCGCATTCGCCGTAGTCAGCTCAAAGTGGAGCTGGACGAACCGATTGCGGCCAAGAGCCCCTCGCCGATTCGGCTGATCAGCTCGACCGAGCGGACCGACGGACCCATGTTTTGCGCCTTGGCGGCCGACGGCACCTTGACGTTCAATACGGTCACCAAACGGTACAACCAAATCACCGAAGAAACCATCCAAGTCGTCCACGGCGGGACCGCCCGCTTGCCGCGCAACCGCGCCGATGCGCCGGCCTTTCTGCTCGTTTCGGGCCTCGGTCAAATGGCCTATGTCGCTTGGAGCGACGGCAGCCTGCTCCGCTACGACGTGCGAAATTTGAAGCAGCCGGTCGTCGCGGAGGAACTCAATCTGCTGGGCGATTCTCTCGCAGCGCTCCGCGGCGGCTTGAAACTGACCCAGCTAAAAATGTTGCTCGGCGGCTCGACGTTGTTGGCGGGCGATTCCTCGGGCCGCGTGCGCGCCTGGTTCACCGTCAAATCCGATCCGAGCAAAGATGAAAGCCTATTGACCGCGGCGCATGAATTTATCGGACCTTCGAGCGAGGTCCGGTATCTCGCCGCGAATCCGCAATGGCGGATGTTTGCCGCCGGATATGCGAATGGCGACGTCCGCCTGTATTACGTCACCAGCGACCGGCTGCTCGCCGAGGTTTCGACTCGCGCCACACCGCCAGCCGCCGCGGCGCCGCTGCGGGCGATCATGCTTGCCCCGAAAGGGGACGCTTTGTACGCGGTCACGTCGAATCAACTGACCGCTTGGACGATCGACCCGCGCCATCCCGAGGCGACGATTGCGACCTTGTTTCTCCCGGTCGCGTATGAGGGTTCGACGCCGGTGAATGCGTGGCAAACGACCGGCGGAACGGACGATTTTGAAGCGAAGCTAGGGTTGATGCCGCTCATTTTTGGCACCTTGAAGGCAACGTTTTATTCGATGCTGTTTGGCGCCCCGCTGGCGCTGATGGCCGCGATCTTCACCAGCGAGTTTTTGCATCCGCGGACGAAAGCCCGCGTAAAGCCGCTCATCGAAATGATGGCCAGCTTGCCAAGCGTCGTGCTGGGCTTTCTGGCAGGCATCATTTTCGCGAAGCTGCTCGAAGACGTGGTGCCCCAGGCGCTGGCGACGTTGTTCATGGTTCCGCTGGCGTTTATGTCGGGGGCCTACTTGTGGCAATTGTTGCCGCGCCCTTTCGCGCTCCGCTATCAACGTTGGAAGCTGGCCGCCATGGCGGTCTGCTTGCCGCTGGGAGTGGCCGCGGGGTGGTGGATGGGTCCGCAATTGGAACGGGCGCTCTTCGCCGGCGATCTCAAAGCATGGCTCGCGAATCCGGAAAAATATAGCAACGGCATTGGCGGCTGGCTCATTCTCATGCTCCCTTTGGCCGGGCTGATTGTGGCGCTGCTCATGACGCGGTTGATCAGCCCGTTCCTGCGGACGTACACCTATGGCTTCGCCCGCCGCCAGCTCGTGCTCCTGGACCTCGCGAAGTTTATCGCGGGAGTGGCGCTGACGATTGGCGTGGCTTATCTCATGTCGGTGGTGTGGTACTACTTTTTGGGCATGGATCCGCGCGATCCGGAGCCGTTGAAACAACATCTCGGTTTGCGGCTCTATCCGCTCGGCTCGTATGTTCCACGGAATGCGCTGATTCTGGGCATGATGATGGGTTTCGCGATTATTCCGCTCATTTACACGGTTGCCGAAGATGCCTTGTCGAGCGTTCCGCAACACTTGAAGAGCGCTTCGCTGGGCGCCGGCGCGACCCCTTGGCAAACCGCCATGCGGATTGTTCTGCCGACCGCCATGAGCGGCTTGTTTTCGGCGGTGATGATTGGCCTCGGGCGCGCGGTGGGCGAGACGATGATTGTGCTCATGGCGGCGGGCAACACGCCAATCGAGCAAATGAACATTTTCAACGGGTTTCAAACGCTGTCGGCGGCCATCGCGACCGAGATGTCCGAAGCCGCCGCCGGCAGCACGCATTATCGCGTGCTGTTTTTGGCCGGCTTGACCTTGTTCGTAATGACCTTTTTCGTGAATTCGGTCGCTGAAGTCGTGCGGCTGCGGTTCCGGCGGAGGGCCTATGAGCTTTAATGTCTCGACTCCGGTTCTCAGCGGTTCGCCGGCGACGTTGGCGCCCGTCAGCCAGCCGGACCTGTTGCGTCGTCCGCGTCGCCGCCAAAGCGGAGCGGCCGGATCGCTCGCCGCGCAAGGAGAGCCGCTGGTCTGGTTGACCGGCGGAGCGCTGGTCGTGGCGATCGCGATGATCGTCGCGCTCTTGGCGTTTATCTTGGTGGAGGGCCTCAGCACATTTTGGCCGCTCCGAGTTCTGGAAGTAAAGACCGCGGACGGCAAGACTTGGCTCGGCGAGGTTTCCTCCGTGGAGACCTTCAAGCCGAGCGCCGAAACGCTCGCGGCGCTGGCTCCCGGCGTCCGCGATTCCGCGAAGCGAGAATTGGCCGCGAACCACGGCGCAGCCAGCCGCACCTTGTTGCGGACCGGCAACTTCGAATTGACCAACACCGACGCGAATTGGATCGAACAGTATCAGGTCCAAGAACAATCGCAACCGGAATGGGCTGTCGTTTTTGAGCGGCTCACCTGGGGCCGGTTCTATGGAACGCCGATCGCGTTCGTCCTCGACGGTAAACAGGTTGCCACGACGCCGGCCGACTCGTGGGCCAAGCTCAACGAGTTTCTCGGCCCCGTTCACGACCGTTTTCAACGGCGAGTGGCCTTGGAGCAGCACGATATCGGCGCCATCAGCCGGCGGCAAAAGGCGGCCGATCTGGCGGTGGTGCAGGCCGAGTTGTCCTCCGGCAAAGACTCTGCGGCCCACGCGACGGCCGTGGCGGAGGACGCCCAAGTCCAAGCCGCCGCCGCAAAAGACAAAGCCCAGATCGAACACCAAATTCAAAAGCTGAATCGAGAGAATGCGCAGTACGTCCTCCAAGTAAAAACGGCGCAAGGCCAGACGATCGACATGCCCGTCGAGCAGATCGTCCGAGCCTATCCCGCAAATCAGCTGGGGTTTTGGGGAAAGGTCGGAGTCTATTTGTCGCGGTGGCGCGAGTTTTTGTTCGACGATCCGCGCGAGGCCAATAGCGAAGGCGGCGTTTTTCCCGCCATCTGGGGAACGATTGCCATGACCTTGATCCTGTCGGCCCTGGTCGTGCCGTTCGGGGTGCTGGCGGCCCTTTATCTGCGCGAGTATGCGAAGCGCGGATTTTTGGTCAGTGCCGTGCGGATTGCGATCAACAATCTGGCGGGAGTGCCGAGCATCGTGTTCGGCGTGTTTGGGCTCGGGTTCTTTTGTTACAAAGTCGGCGGTTGGATGGACACCGGCGCGGATGTTGCCAATCGCTGGTCGGCCGGCGGATGGTGGTCGGGGGTTGCCGGATTGGCCGGCTTGACCGCGCTTGGCTTGTTCTGCGCGTATCGCACGGTCCAAAACGCCAACACCGCCGCGGCTCGCCGCGCGCCGTCCTTCGTCGCCCGAATTGGCGTGGCGGCGTGGCTGTCGGCCCTGGTGCTGGCGGTGCTGTTGATTTCCTATTCGCCCTTTTTCGAGGGGTTCTTTCGCGCAAAATCAGTCGCCGAAAAGGCGCCGACCTTTGGCACCGGCGGGATTTTATGGGCCTCGCTCACCTTGGCCTTGCTGACGTTGCCGGTCGTGATCGTGGCCACGGAAGAAGCCCTCGCCGCCGTACCCAAGAGCATGCGCGAAGGCTCCTATGCGTGCGGGGCGAGCAAATGGCAGACGATCTGGCGAATCGTCCTCCCGCGCGCGTTGCCAGGCATCATGACCGGAATGATCTTGGCCATGGCGCGCGGCGCCGGCGAGGTCGCTCCGCTGATGCTGGTCGGAGTACAAAAAATCGCCAAGGATCTGCCGGTCGATGCGGTCTTTCCGTTCATCCACCCCGAGCGAAGTTTTATGCACCTCGGTTTTCATATCTACGACGTGGGAATGCAAAGCCGCAACAGCGAAGCGGGAAAGCCGATGGTTTTCACCACGACGCTGCTGCTGATTACGATTGTCGCCGCGTTGAACATTGCAGCAGTCTGGCTGCGAGGCCGGCTGCGGCGCAAGTTTGTCGCCAATCACTTTTGAGTTGTCTGCCATTTTGACCTGTTTTTTGTTTTGGAGTTGCGGCGTGGTTCGTCTGGGAAGAGAGTTGGGCTGCGGCCCTTTCCCCTTCCGCTTGAATTCTTCGACCTCAGGAGTTGCGCGCCATGTCGCTTTCGGCTGCCCCCGACCGTCCCACGGACAAGCCTGCCAGCGGCCTCGCGGCAAGTAAATCCATGACTCCGCTCGCATCAACTCCGGCTCCGTTGCCAACGGCGTCGCGCGCGAGCGCTGCCGCTTCCGCCGGGAGCCGGCTGGCGGCGATTGCGCGCGGAGAACCGTTTGAAAGCGCCATTCATCCGCAAGTTCTCCAGACCGAACCGATTATCGAAGTCGATGATTTCTGTTTGTGGTACGGCGCTAAGAAGGCGCTGCACAACATCACCATGATGATTCCGCGAAATCAGGTGACCGCGCTGATTGGGCCGTCGGGCTGCGGCAAATCGACCCTCCTGCGCAGCGTGAATCGGATGAACGACTTGATTGACACCGTTCGTTTCGGCGGCGATATCCGCCTGAATCAAGATCCGATTTACGATCTCGCCGTGGACGTGATCGAGCTGCGGAAGCGGATGGGCATGGTCTTTCAGAAGCCGAACCCCTTTCCCATGAGCATTTATGAAAACGTCGTCTATTCGCTGCGCATCGACGGCGAACGGAATCGGGCCGTGCTGGACGAGGTCTGCCAACGAAGCCTGCGCAGCAGCGCGCTCTGGGACGAAGTCAAGGATCGGCTGCACGACAGCGCGCTGGGCCTCTCCGGCGGCCAGCAGCAGCGGCTCTGCATCGCCCGCGCCATTGCCGCCGAGCCCGAAGTGTTGCTCCTCGACGAACCATGTTCGGCGCTCGATCCAATTGCGACGGGCAAAATCGAGGACCTGATCCAAGAGCTGCGCGGCGCGTATTCCGTGTTGATTGTCACCCACAACATGCAACAGGCCGCTCGCACGAGCGACTACACGGCATTCATGTACCTCGGCCGGCTGGTGGAATACGGCCAGACCACCGACATTTTCACCAACCCCCTGTTGAAAGAGACGGAAGACTACGTCACCGGCCGGTTTGGTTGAACCGGCTAGCCGCTTGGTCCCTCCTCCGCCCAATTTTTATTATGAGCAAACACCTCGAACGCCAGATTGACCTCTTGAAACAGAAAGTTCTGTTTGTCGGCTCGCTCGTGGAAGAAGCCATCGCCAAGGCGGTCTCGGCGCTGGTCAATCGCGATCCCGAGTTGGCGCGGGCGATTGTCCAAGCGGACATGGAGATCGACCGAATGGAGGTCGATGTCGAAGAGGAATGTCTGAAAATCTTGGCGCTTTATCAGCCGGTCGCGGCCGACTTGCGGTTCGTCGTGGCCGTCTTGAAAATCAACAACGACCTCGAGCGCATGGGCGATTTGGCCGAGAATATCGCCAAAAAGGTCCTCTTCTTGGCCGACCGCGATCCGGTTCGGCTGACGCTTGACTTTCGCACCATGACGGCCAAAGCTCAGGCGATGGTGAAACAAGCCCTCGATGCGCTGGTGGCGCGCGACGCGATGCTCGCCCGCGCGGTGCGCGACGCCGACCAAGAAGTGGACGACCTGAATCGCCAGATTCGCAAGCAAATCGAAGCCGCCCTGCGCGAGCTGCCCGACCGGGCCGATTGCTTGCTCCGCTATATTTCCGTCACGCGGCACATTGAGCGGCTGGCCGACATGGCGGTCAACGTGGCCGAGGAAGTGATCTACATGGTCGAAGGGGACATCGTGCGGCACAAAGGCTCGGCCTGAGGAGAACGCGCCTGCAATGCCGCATCGGCCGCGCTGCGGCGTGAAAAAGCCAGCGGTTAAGATCGGCTTGATTCGCTTGGGCCGGCGTCCGGCACATCGTTCGATCCGCCGCTTTTACTCCGCTCCGCGCCGGCGTCGTTGGCCGCGACCGCGACAAAGCGATAGCCGGCGCCGCGCACGCTCAAGAAATGCTCCGGCGCCCCCGGATCGCGCTCGAAGTATTTCCGCAGGTTCATGACAAAGTTGTCGACTGTCCGCGTGGTGGGGCTTTTGCTAAACCCCCAGACTTGTTCCAGCAGCTCATTGCGTGTCACGACCGAGCCTTCGTGTTCGACAAAATAGCGGAGCAATTTGATCTCGAGCGCGGTCAAGCGGATCGATTTCCCGGCGACGTTCACTTGAAAGGTGTCGAAGTTCACCTGGGCGCGGCCAAATTCGTAAAGCTCGTCGGACCCTCGGCTGGCGATGCCGCCGCGGCGGCTTTGCCGCGCGAGCAAGTTCTTTACCCGCGCCAGCAGTTCCTCCAAATCGAACGGCTTGTGCAGATACTGATCGGTTCCGACATCAAATCCGCGGGTCCGGTCTTCCGCCAAGGTCCGCGCCGAGAGCATCAGAATCGGCACGTCGTTCCCTCCCTCGCGAATTTTTTCGCACACGGCGTAGCCGCTCATGCCAGGCAGCATCAAATCGAGAACAACCAAATCGACCGGATGCTCGCGATCTTCGATCTTTGCGAGCGCCGTCGGCCCATCGCCGGCTGTCGTCACGTCGTAGCCTTCGGCCTCGAAGTTGTACTTCATGCCGATCGCCAGATGCTCTTCGTCTTCAACAATCAGTAAATGTTTCATGGTTCCGCTCATTCAGCGCGCTCCTGCATCTGGGATCACGTTTTACCACGTCCTCGGAGCCGTCAAGAAGCGCGCTCGGCAGGCTCGAGAACCAGCGGGAGCGCGACTTCAAACAACGTGCCGGCCGCGGCTCCGCGATCGTGGACTTGAATCTCCCCGCGCAGTTGCTTGACCAATGTTCGCACAATGTAGAGGCCCAGCCCCGTGCCGGTCTTGCTGCGTTCCAGCTCGTTTCCCAAGCGCACGAAGCGGCTGAAGATTTTGCGGCGGAGGCCGGAGGGAATCCCGGGACCGTTATCGGCGATGCGCGTGACAATGCGCGGTCCTTCACGGACGGCGACGATTTCAACCTGGGGTTCCGGGCCGCCATACTTGATTGCGTTGTCGATCAGATTGCGAAACAGGATTTCCAGATCGATCGGCCGCGCTCGTACCTGAGCCGGTTCCACCGTGAGCCGGATGCGCTCTTCGGCCAGATGATAACGGCCGCAGATCGTGGCGACGCACGTCGCAAGAACCAGCGGCAGATCGACGTTCTCCAATTCGGCCGCGCGGACGGGCTTTTCGGAACGCGCTGCGTCCAGCAAGTGGTCGATCAGCGAATCGAGCCGTTCCAAATCCTGAAACATGAACCGGTGAAAGTCGGCCTGTTGCTGGTCCGACAGCTTGCGACGGTCGAGCGATTGCAGCGCTAACTTGAGCGACGCGAT
>DASRSE010000013.1:0-21802 GCA_035656655.1 Pirellulales bacterium | reverse complement strand
CGCCGGCTTGCAAGCGCTCGAGTCGGGCGGGTTGCGAGCCGCGCTGATCAACGCCGTCGAAGCCGCTACCCGCCGCTCGATCGAGTTGGGCGGATCGAAATAAGTTGCCGCCTAAGGCGACCGCCACGGCCAATCCTTTTTTCTACACAGGAATCGTATGTTTGTTGATCGGGTGAAGATTCATGTTCTGGCGGGCAATGGCGGGCGCGGCTGCGTGAGCTTTCGCCGCGAGAAGTTCGTGCCCGAGGGAGGACCCGACGGCGGCGACGGCGGCCGCGGCGGCAGCGTGATCTTGTTTGCCGAGGAAGGGGTCGATAGCTTGGCCCCTTTGGCCCATCGCCAACAATGGAAAGCGGAAAAGGGCGAAGGGGGCGGCGGCGCCAACTGCCATGGCAAAAGCGCCGCCGATCTGATTCTCAAAGTCCCACCCGGAACTGTCGTCTTCGACGCCCAAACCGATTTGCTCATTAAGGATTTAGCCGCCCCGGGAGACTCGGTGATTGCCGCGCATGGCGGCCGCGGCGGCAAAGGCAATCTGCATTTCAAAACCTCGATCAACCGCGCGCCGCGCGAAGCGCAGCCCGGCGGCGAAGGGGAATCGAAGCATCTGGTGCTCGAATTGAAAGTCATCGCCGACGTCGGCTTGATCGGCAAACCGAACGCGGGCAAGAGCACGCTCCTCAGCCGGCTCAGCCGGGCGCGGCCCGAAATCGCCGCGTATCCGTTCACCACCAAGTATCCCAATCTGGGCCGCGTGCAGATCGACTATGAGCGGACGTTTGTTATCGCGGATCTGCCCGGCCTCATTGAAGGGGCGCATCACGGCGCGGGTTTGGGGCACGAGTTTTTGCGGCATATTGAACGGTCTGGGTTGCTGGTCCATTTGGTCGAGCCGGCGCCGCTGGACGGAACCGACCCGGTTGCCAACTATCAAACGATTCGGCACGAGCTCGAAGAATACGACGTGAAGCTCGGGCAGCGCCCCGAAATCTTGGCGGTCAGCAAAGCCGAATTGCCCGAGGCGGCCGACGTTCAGCGCCGCCTGCGAGAGGAACTCGGCCGCGACGCGATTTTGATCTCCGCCGTCACCGGTCAAGGCCTGGACGTTCTCACTCGCACCGTCTGGCAGCATCTCAGCGGCGCCGCGGCAGTGTAATTATGGCCTTACCGCAGCGGATTGCGATTGTCGGCGGCGGAATCAGCGGGCTGGCTGCCGCGCGCCGGGCGCGCGAGTTGGACCCGAGCGCGGAGCTGACGCTGTTTGAAGCCGCCGGCCAGTTGGGCGGAATTTTGCAAACGGTGCGCCGCGCGGGTTTTCTCATCGAGCGGAGCGCGGACAGCTTTATTACCAACACTCCGTGGGCGATCGAGCTTTGCCGCCGCATCGGCTTCGATCAACAACTGCTGCCGACGAACGCAGACCGGCGCGCGTTTATCGTCTGCCGCGGCAAACTGCAACCAGTGCCGCGCGGCTTCACGCTGCTCGCTCCAAGTCGCCTGGGGCCGATCCTAAAAACGCCCATCCTCAGCCCCTGGGGAAAACTGCGCCTGTTGTGCGAATACTTCGTGCCAGCGCGGCGCTCGGCGCAAGGCACCGACGAAACGCTCGCTTCGTTCGCGCGGCGGCGGTTGGGCAAACAGGCATTCGAACGGCTCGTGCAACCGCTGGTCGGCGGCATCTACACCGCTGACCCCGAGCAGTTGAGTTTGGCGGCGACGCTGCCTCGATTCTTGGAGATGGAGCGGAAACATGGCGGGCTGATTCGCGGCGTCCGCGCGGACCGCACGACGACCGAAGACGGGTTGGCGAGCGACGAAGCGAGCGGCGCTCGCTACAGCATGTTCGTCGCCCCGCGCGAAGGCATGAGCAGCCTCGTCCAGGCGCTCGCCGACAGCATCTCCGCGCTCCGCGTGCGGTTGAACTCGCCGATCGGCCGGCTGGCGCGCGACGCCGAAGGTCGTTGGCAGCTACCTCTTGAAGGCGCGCCGCAGCCGGAAGTCTTCGACCGCCTGATCATCGCGACGCCGGTTGGCGCAGCCGCCCGCCTGCTGCGCGAATTGCAGCCCGCATTGGCGAGCGAATTAGCGGCGATCGAACTGGCCAGCAGCGCGATTGTCTGCGTCGCGTATCGGCAGGAGCAGTTTTCTCAGCCGCTGGCGGGATTTGGTTTTGTCGTGCCGAGCATTGAACGCCGCAGTTTGCTCTCGGTGAGCTATGCCAGTTTGAAATATCCCGGCCGCGCGCCGGAGGGAACCGTATTGCTCCGCGTTTTTTTTGGCGGGGCGCTGCAACCGCAAATGGCCGAGCAAAGCGACGCGGAACTGCTCGCAGCAACGCAGCGCGAACTAGCCGATTTGCTGGGTGTGCGCGGCGATCCCCTTTTGCACGAGGTTGCGCGCTGGCCAAACGCCATGCCTCAATTTCACCTCGGTCATGTCGAACGCGTCGAGCGAATTGGCGCGCTAGCGGCCGGCCTGAAGCACTTTGGTTTGGCCAGCAACGCGTTTTATGGCGTGGGCATTCCGCACTGCGTCCGCAGCGGCCAGTTCGCCGCCGAGCAAGCTTGCGCCGGCCCCTGCCGCTGAACCCCCTTCAGCCTGCAGCCGCCACCGTACAAGCGGCTTCCAGCCGCTTCAAAGTGCAAAACGGCGCACCTTCCATTCATACCGCAAACCCGTTCCAACCCCGCGGCCCTGCTTTCAACGCGCCCCACGCCGCGTTTACGGCGCAACCCGCGGCGAATCCCTTCCTCGCCGGCCTAGCCTTCGATGAACGGAAGGGGCGTAAAGCACAGCACGGGAATCGCCAGCGATAGCCATCCCAGGATTCTTCGCGTCCGGCCAAGTTCAACCCGATCGTTCGCGGTGGGCGGGTGATCGACGCCAATCATAACCACGAAAATGACCATCACGAGCCAGAAGAAGTTGTCGGTCACGATCATGTAGCCGATAACCGAAATCAAAAACGCGCGGGCGATCTTCCGCGAACTCGGTCCAAACAAACCATAGATCACGTGCCCGCCGTCGAGTTGGCTGACCGGCATCATGTTCAAGCCGCTCAGCAGCATCCCGAGCCAAGCCGCCATTGCCCACGGATTGGATTGCACATTGAGCGTCCAGTTGCCGGCGCTCGCCGCCTCGGGCCGCAAGAGCGGAACGAGCCAATCGACGATCAGCGGATTGCCCAAGCGAATGCTCCCGGGCGCCGCCGCTACCGGGATCAACTGGGCTTGCAAGATGCCCACGATCAGAATTGGAACCGCGACGACCAGCCCTGCCAGCGGTCCGGCGATGCCGATGTCGAAAATCTGCTTGCGGTCGGCCCGCGCGCCTTGCATTCGGATGACCGCCCCCATCGTTCCGGTTAGCAGCAACGGCACCGGGATGAAATAGGGAAAGCTGGCGGGGACATCATGATAGACGGCCATGAGAAAATGGCCCATCTCATGCGCGAGCAGAATTCCAATCACGCCGACCATGTACTTCAAACCATCGGGCCAGTTGGCGGCCAGTTCATGGGAGAAAGTTTTCCACTCAATAAAATCGCCGTTCCAATGGGCGACTCCCGCCGCAAACGTGGTGCAGCACGCCAACAGAAACAAGACCAGCGGCAGGAGCCGTCGCCGCCGCCAAGCGATATTCGGCACATACACATCCTGAATCGCCGGCGCGGGAACGTGGTAGATGGGCAGATTCCCATAGTCGGCTGGCGAACGGGGCGCCGCCGGTGGCGGCTCGCTGGCCGAGCGCGGCGCAATTTCGCCGAGCGGATTGGTCTCGGGGGTATCCATATAAGGGGGTCGCTCTGCGAAAGGATCAGCGTGCGAAAAAATAGCCGGCTGACACGCGAATTGCCGGCGATTTGCGGGATTCGGCCGCCTTGGCTCCTCTCATTATACACATTTGTCGGCGGAGTCGAACTTACTCGAGGTACAGGCCATGCGTCTGGATATAAAGCTCGACGGCGCGAGGTGTTTGATAGCGGATGCTAGCCCCGGCGGCAACCAGGGCCCGAATCGATCGACTGCTTAAATCGATCAAAGGAATTTGGACTTGGCTCGCTCGGATTTGCGACAGCCGCGCCGCGCTAACCCATGGGCGTAGAACGTCCCAAGCCGGCTCGGGCGAGCCGCTGCGCCGCACCGCGACGGGAATTGCCAGCTCGCAGATTCGGGCGGGCTCGCGCCAATTGGGCAAATCGGCGAGTGAATCGGCCCCCATCAAAAAGTACAACTCGCGCGGCGCCGCTTCGTCCGGCTCGCGCTCTTGTTGCAATTGCGCCAGAGTCTCCACCGTGTAGCTGATCCCTCCGCGCTCGACTTCGCCGCTCCAAACGGCGAATGCGGGATGGCCGCCAATCGCCAGGCGCAACATCTCGATCCGCTGTTCGGCGGGAGTCAGGTGCTGCCGCTGTTTGTGGGGCGGAATTGCGGCGGGCACGAACAGCACCCGGTCCAAACGACATTGCTCGCGGCACTGCTCCGCCAACAAGAGATGCCCCAAGTGGACCGGGTCGAACGAACCGCCAAGAATGCCAAGCCGCATAACCACCTGATCGAAGTGTGAATCCGCGGTCCCGTAGTCGCGGCTCGTTAACTCAACTCCGCCGCGGCCGGACTTGTCCATAGGGCGCGCCAACGCCGCCTACCGCCGGGGATCACGGTCGTTTCGAAACCGTCCCGTCTCACGTGGCTGCGCTCCTTCGGTGGCATTAGACAGCCACAGCCGCAAAATGTCTAATGGAGATAGATCGGTTTCATTTTCATTCTGCTATTCATCGACTTGTCGCCCTCCCATGTCCACGCAATCGAGCCTGTTCGATACCGCGCCGGAACCATGGGAGCAAGACGACCAGTCGGAGCGCCAAATCGCTTCAGTCGTCTTCTCGACCGGTCCCGACCGCCCGTTCGATTATCTTGTCCCTGACCGCTTGCGAAACGAATTAGAGCCGGGGCGGCGCGTGGTCGTTCCCTTTGGCCAAGGGAACCGGTCGGTGCCGGGTTATTGCGTGCAGGTGGAAACGCGACCGCTCGGCCAGCGGCGGCTGAAAGAGATTTTGCGGCTGATCGACCAGCAGCGGTTGTTGACGCCCTCGATGCTGCGGTTGGCGGAATGGATGGCCGACTATTATCTCTCTCCGTTGGGCCAGGTTCTCGAAGGGATTTTGCCCGCTGGCGTGCGGCAGCGCGCCGGCACGCGCGAGGCGGTGCTCTTGTCGGCCGACGCGGAGGCGCTGGCGAAGCTGGCGGAACTGAAGGTCACTCCCAAGCAGCGCGACGTGCTGCAATATCTTAGTCTGCATCGCGGTCCCTTTACCGCCGCCCAACTGGCGAAAGGGGCCGGCTGCGCCGAAGGGCCGATCCAAGCCCTGCGGAAAAAGGGCCTGCTTAAGGCCGAAACGCGCCGCATTCGCACGGCCCAGCTCGAAGAGCCGGCGGTGGTCCGCGAGGCGATTCTCGACATGAATCACGACCAGCAAGCCGCCCTCGATACGATTCTCGGCGCGCTTCGCGAACAGCGCCACGAAACGATCTTGATCCACGGCGTCACCGGCAGCGGCAAGACCGAAGTCTACATGCAGGCGATCGACGAGGTTGTCCGCTATGGCCGGCAAGCGATCGTGCTGGTCCCTGAAATCAGTCTGACGCCGCAAACCAAGAACCGCTTTCGGGCGCGCTTTCAACGCATCGCGGTGCTCCATAGCCACTTGAGCGACACCGAGCGGCACTGGCAATGGGAACGAATCGCCCGCGGCGAGATTCAAGTCGTGGTCGGCGCCCGCAGCGCGATCTTCGCGCCGACGCCCCATCTGGGATTGGTGATCTTGGACGAAGAGCATGAAGGTTCCTTCAAGCAAGACACGGCGCCCCGCTATCATGCGCGCGACGTCGCGCTGCGGCGCGCGGCGGAGGAAGGGGTCCCGCTGATCTTGGGGAGCGCGACTCCTTCGCTCGAAAGCTGGCGCCGCGCGCAGACCGGAACGGCGCGGCTGGTCGAAATGCCGCGGCGCGTCTTCGATCGGCCTTTGCCCACGGTTGGAACAATCGATCTCCGGACCGAAGCCCGCAGCAAATATACGCGCGGCTCAATCAGCCGCCAGTTGCATCAGGCGATGGATCAAGCATTGAACGCCGAGGGGCAGATCATTCTGCTGTTGAATCGCCGCGGTTTTGCCACGCATATTCAATGTCCAGCCTGCGGTTTGGCGCTGCGCTGTCCGCATTGCGATCTGTCGCTGACCCACCATCGCGAACGCGAGATCGCCCTGTGCCACTTTTGCGACTATCAAACGCCGGCGCCGCGCGAATGCCCCGAATGCCATTTCGAGGGGATCCGCTACAGCGGCCAAGGGACGCAAAAACTCGAGGCCGAAGTTCGTTCGCGCTTTCCCAATGTGGCGATTCTGCGGATGGATACCGACACGATGCAAAAGCCAGGCAGCCACGAGGAGGCCTTGGCGAAGTTTCGCCGCGGAGAGGTTCGCATCCTGCTCGGGACGCAAATGATCGCGAAGGGGCTCGACTTTCCCAATGTCACTTTAGTCGGCGTGATCAACGCCGACACGGCGCTCCACTTGCCCGACTTTCGCGCGGCCGAGCGAACGTTTCAATTGGTGACGCAAGTGGCCGGCCGGACCGGGCGTGGCGAACGCGGAGGCCGCGTGCTGGTGCAAACGTTTTCGCCCGAGCACCCGGCCATTCAAGCTGCCGTGCGGCACGATTTTAACCGCTTTGCAAAGGCCGAATTGCCGATTCGCCAAAGCGTTGGCTACCCGCCCTTTGGCAGCATGGTGCGGCTGATCGTGCGCGGGCCGTCGTTTGAGTTGGCCCAACTGTTCGTCGGCCAGGTCGCCGCAGCGTTGCGGGCCGACTTCGCGCGCCAAGGAGATGGCTTTCGCGTGCTGGGGCCCGCCCCCGCGCCGGTGGGAAAGCTGCGCGGCCTGTTTCGATTTCATATCCAATTGCAAAGCGGCGACGGGGCCGCGCTGCGCACGACCGTCCGCCGCGTCATGGCCGAGCTGAAGGAGCCCAAAGACGTGCAATGGACCGTCGATGTCGACCCGCTCGACATGCTTTAAGGGCGGCGACGAAACTTCGCCGCGCGGCCCAAACGCCGCGGCGAATCGAGTCGCGAAAGCGGATGGCGGCCGAGGCGCTGGACCGGCTAGGGGGCGGAGAATCTTCGCCTTTCGCAGACCCGCGAGCGAATCGCCCGGCTATTTTCCTCTCGTCGCTCCGGACGGCGCGGGTTAGAATACGGAGACGAGCAGCCGCGGGATTCTTTCAACCGGGCGCTAGCTCTTTCTGGACCGACCTGATTGGTGTTTCTCTCGAATTCATGTCGTATAGCTCGTTCAAACGCGTGCTGGGCGAAACGAAGCTGGAGCTGAAAACGCTGCTCCTGTTCGGCGTTTGTCTATTGACGCTGATTGCCGCCAGTTTTTACTGGTATGGCAGCCGCACCGAGCAGCAGGT
Source organism: Pirellulales bacterium (assembly GCA_035656655.1). GTDB lineage: Bacteria > Planctomycetota > Planctomycetia > Pirellulales > DASRSE01 > DASRSE01. The sequence continues at coordinate 14,327 of DASRSE010000013.1, read as the reverse complement.
CTACGAGCAAAAGCGGTGGATGGGCGTCGGGCTCGTGAATGCGATTCTGACGAACTATCACGCGATCAAGTTCGAGCAAGACACGGCGTTCAAGGACTCGCTCGCCGCGATGCTCAACGCGTGGGCCGACGAGAAATATAGCTGGAGCTTTTTGCGCGCTCGTCCAACCGACGGCAATGGCGAACCGCAGGACGAATTCGAAGTCCAAGTCCTGGAAGATTTCAAGCGGCTGCCGCCCCCCGCCGTCCCCGGACAAGAAGGAGCCGCTCCGTTTCGCTACCGCCGATTTGCCGACCGCCAAGAGTTTGATTATTACCAGGCCGTCCGAGCGATGGACCAAAACTGCGTCCTGTGCCACAACGCCATTAGCGGGGCGGGGGTGCCGATCGGCGGCGCCTTCGACGATGAGCGGCGGCCGCTGGCGCTGGGCGACCTGATGGCGGTCGTCAAGGTCGTGATTCCTGACAAGGAGACGCAAAAAGCCCTCACCTGGAACAATGCGATTCTGTGGGCGACGGCGATCATCACGGTCTTTCTGGCGATCGTCGCTTCGTATCTGATTATTCGCTATGTGATCGTGAAGCCCCTGAAGCACTTGCGCGATGTGAGCGACGAGATCAGCCGCGGCAATACGAGTCTCCGCGCCGATATCCAGACCGGCGACGAATTCGAAGAACTGGCGGTGGCCTTCAACCGAATGCTGCGGCACATGCTCGACGCCCAGGGAAAACTGCGCGAAGTGAACGCCAGCTTGGACACCAAAGTCGACGAACTGGCGCAAGCGAATATGCAGTTGTACGAAATGAACCGGCTCAAGTCTGATTTTCTCGCCACGATGAGCCATGAATTGCGAACGCCGCTAAACAGCATCATCGGCTTCAGCGACGTGCTCAGTGCGATCAATTCGCTCGATGATAAACAGCGGCGCTACGTCCTCAATATCCAGAAGTCGGGCCGCGTGCTGCTCGACATGATCAATGACATTCTGGATCTGGCCAAAATCGAAAGCGGCAAGATGGAAGTCCGCTTGTCCGAGTTCAAGGTCGAGCACTTGATCCACGCTCAGTGTGACATGGCCAAGCCGCTCACCGAGCGGAAGAACATCGATCTGGAGGTCGAGGTCGCGCCGGGCTTGCCGACCCTCTATCAAGATCAGGGCAAAGTCCAGCAGATTTTGAATAATCTGCTCTCCAACGCCATCAAGTTCACTCCCGAAGGGGGCCGGATTGTCGTCCGCGCGCGGCCCGACGAACATGGCCAACTGCTGCTCGATATCGAGGACACCGGCATCGGCATCGCGGAAGAAGACCAAACGGCCATCTTTGAAAAGTTCCGTCAAGGGAGCGCGGTCCTGTCCGGCGGCGATGCCATGACGCGAGAATATTCCGGCACCGGGCTGGGTCTGTCGATCGTCAAGGAATTGTGTAAACTGCTGGGCGGCGAAATCTCACTCGTCAGTTTGCTAGGGCAAGGGAGCACGTTCACGGTTCACTTGCCCGTCTCGCGGGCGCCTAGTCCGCCCAAGCTCGAGTCGCCCGCCGACAGCGCCACCGAACTGATCCAGCCGCGGCGGAGCGAACCGCGGCAATTGGAGGAAGCGCTGGGCGGCCGCGAGAAATAACGGTGCGTTTCTGCTCCTCTCATGCTTACGCTCGGGTGCCCGCTTGATGTTTGCGAACTTCCTCTTGGCGGCTGATCTATGACCGATTCGCTGGCGGTGGTTTATCTGTATACGGACGGCGGTTGCAGCGGCAATCCTGGCCCGGGCGGTTGGGCGTTCATTCTGCGTCATCCTGCCTCGGAAAAAGAGCTCGCCCGATCCGGCGCCGAGCCCGAAACCACCAACAACCGGATGGAACTGCAAGCTGTGATCGAGGGATTGTCGTCCCTCAAGCGACCGGCCCAAGTCGAGCTCTTCACCGACAGCGTCTACGTCGGCAAAGGGCTTATGGAGTGGATGCCGAAGTGGAAGGCGAACGGCTGGCGTCGCCGGGAAGGGAAGCAATGGGCGGAGATTAAAAATGTCGATCAATGGCGCTGCCTCGATGAACTGATCCAGAAACATCGCCTTACCTACACCCGCGTCGCCGGCCATAGCGGCCACCCCGAGAACGATCGCTGCGACGAATTGGCCGTGGCCGCCTATCAGCAGTATTTGCGCAAACCTTCGGCTTCTTAGTAGCCAAGAAACTCCGCCCGAGCAAGACGCCGCCGTGCGACTTTCAATTCGGCTCAAAGAAAATGGCGGAGGTGACTTGCCAAGCCGTTGCGGGATGGCCACAAACGATTCGCTTGGGCCAGACATCTGAAACGCCAGCCTGGAAGGACAGGATTTTGACTCGGTCCCCCTCCCCGACTCGTGGCAGTTCCCCGTATTTTTGCCGGTTAAGATTTACGCCCTGCCTTGGTTTTTTCGTTAAATCCGCCCAAATCGGGGTAAATTGCCGTTAGGCATATTCATAAAGGGGCGCTTATTAACTACGATAAAGCGACCGTTATAGTAGCCATTTAAATGGCGCGCAATCTGCTGACGAGATTGATTCCTCCATTCTTGAACCCGATCGCTTTTTCTGAATGGCGGCCCATCTCAAAGGTATCAGTGCAGGAGAACTGCGGGCGCAGATGCCCAGCGCGGTTCACCGCCGCTCGACCGCGATCGGCTTGAGCCTGTTCGCGGGCGCCGCCGTCGGCTATCTCGCGACGTTGCTGGGTACCGTGGCCGCTCCGTGGTGGCCGCTAAAGTTGCTGTTGTCCGGAGCGAACGCCTTTTTTCTGTCGATTCTGTTCGTGATTGGCCACGACGCGTGCCACGGGGCGCTGACTCCGCGGCCGTGGCTGAATGCGATCTTGGGGCGGCTGGCGTTTTTGCCGTCATGGCATCCGTACGCCGGCTGGGAGCACGCGCACAACCACATCCACCATGCGTGGACAAACCTGCGATCGAAGGACTACGCGTGGGCCCCGTTCTCGCAGGCCGATTATGACGCCCTGCCGAGTTGGCGGCGGTGGCTGGTCCGTTTTTATCGCACGCCGCTGGGAATGGGCCCGTACTATTTTCTGGAGGTCTATTTGCGGCGGACGATCTTTCCAGCGCGCGCTTTTCGCGGCCGGATGCGGATGCCGCGGTTCTACGCCGATTGCCTGTGGGTAGCCGTCTTTCTCGCGGCGCAAGGGGCCGTGCTGATTCTCGCGCGGAAGGGGTGCGGATCAAACGCTTCAATTTTCGCGACGTTGTTCTATGGCCAGTGGCTTCCTTTCGTGATTTGGAATTGGCTGATTGGGTTCTTGATTTTTTTGCATCACACGCATCCGCGCATTCCCTGGTTCGATGATCCGCAGGAATGGACCTTTTACAAGGGCCAGATTCAAGGGACCGCGCACGTTTTGTTTCCCGGACCCATCAACTGGCTAGTGCACAACATCATGGAGCACACGGCCCACCATGCCGATCCGCGCGTGCCGCTCTACCATCTGGGGGCGGCCCAAGAAAGCTTGGCGACTGCCTTTCCTGAAGATGTGGTCGAACACAAATTCAGTTGGCGCAGCTTTCGATATACGTTGCGGGTCTGCCAGTTATACGACTATCAGGCGCATTGCTGGACCAATTGGGCAGGCGTGCCGACCAGTTCGCAAACGCTGGAAAGGTCGCCTGAGTTGGCGGCCAGCCTGTAAGATCGCCGGATTTGTGAGAACGGCGCTAAGGTTTTGCGAATTCGCCACTTAGCATCGGCGCGGCGGCTCGGCAACGTCTCCTGCGATAGAGTATACTGTGGGGAGCGCGGCGCGGTATTAACGGTCGCAGGCCGGTCGGCGCCGAGTTGACTGCGCGTGCGGTCGCCCGGGCGGCGCTGAGGCGGCCGACCGGTTTGGGCCGACCGGTTTCGCGCTCCGTGAGGTCCCACTTCGGCCAATTTCCGCTGTCTCCTATCCGAGTTTTCCGTGTCGGAACAACAGACGTTTCCCGCCGAATCGTTCATCAACCGCGAGTTGAGCTGGTTGGATTTCAACGCGCGGGTTCTGGAAGAGGCCGAAGACCCGACTAATCCGCTACTCGAGCGGGTAAAGTTCTTGTCGATTTTCAGCTCGAATCTGGACGAGTTCTTCATGGTTCGCGTGGCAGGTTTGCGCGAACAAGCGTTCGGCGACGGCGCCCCGCAAGATTATACGCCGGACGGAATGCTCCCCTTATCGCAGTTGCAGAAGATCAGCAAGCGGACCCAGGAACTCGTCGCGGAACAATACGATTGTTGGAACGAGGCGGTGCGGCCGGAGTTGGCCCAATCCGGCATTCATCTGCTCCGGTTCACGGAGTTGGATGCGCAGCAGCGCGAGACGTTGGACAAATTCTTTCGCGAACGGGCGTTTTCGATTTTGACCCCCATGGCGGTGGACCCGGCCCACCCAAGTCCGCGCTATCACAACCGCGGACTCTATCTGGCGGCCATGCTTGAGCGGCACAGCGGTCTGGGGCCGAAGCAGATGTTCGCCGTGGTGCAAGTGCCGCAGGTCCTGCCGCGATTGGTGCCGCTCGGGGGGGCGGGCGCCTATCACTTTATCTTGTTGGAAGAGGCCGTCTCGGCGTGGCTTCCGGAATTGTTCGGCGGCTTTGACGTGCAGTCTTGGACCACGTTCCGCATTACGCGCGATAGCGACGTCGATTTGCTCGAGCAAGAATCGGACGACATGCTCCGGCTGATTGAAGACCGGCTCAAAGCGCGGCAGCGCGGCGAAGCGGTTCGGCTGGAGGTTTCCGCCGGCGGCAGCGAAGAGCTGTTGCGGATGATCATCGAAGAGGAAGAAGTCCGCGAAGCGGGCGAAGGCTCGGACGGCTACAGCGAAGTCTATCGGATCAATGGCCCGCTCGATCTGACCGCGATGATGGAGCTGATGAGGCTGCCGGATCGGGCCCATCTCCGCGATACGCCGTTTTTGCCGCAGTTGCCGCGTGGAATCCGCCGCCGCGGCGACGACCTGTTCGCCACGATTGCGCGCCGCGATATCTTGCTGCATCATCCGTTCGAGTCGTTTGATCCGGTCGTCGATTTTGTCAGCCGCGCCGCCAGCGATCCGAAGGTTTTGGCGATCAAGCAGACGCTTTATCGAACGAGCGGCGATTCGCCCGTCACGCGGGCCCTGATCCAAGCCGCCGAGAATGGCAAGCACGTCACCGCGCTGGTCGAACTGAAAGCACGCTTCGACGAGGCCAACAATGTCAGTTGGGCGCGGCAGCTGGAGCGGGCCGGCGTGCACGTCGTGTTCGGCTTTCTCGATCTGAAAACCCATTGCAAGCTGTCGCTGGTGGTCCGCCAAGAGGCGAATTCCTTGCGCCGGTATGTGCATCTCAGCACGGGCAATTACAACCCCACCACGGCCCTGCTCTACACCGATCTGGGGCTGTTTACCGCCAACGAGGAGATTGCCGGCGATGCGTCGGCCCTGTTCAATCTGTTGACCGGCTATTCGCAAAATCACCGCTGGCAAAAACTGATCGTCGCCCCGACCGATCTCCAGCGCCGCACGATTCAACTGATCGACGAACAAACTCAGCGGGCCCGCGAAGGGCACGAGGGCCGCATCCTCGCCAAGCTGAACGCGCTGGTCGATCATCGCGTGATCGAGGCGCTCTATCGAGCGAGCCAGGCCGGCGTTTCCATCGACATCATCGCCCGCGGCATTTGCGGGTTGCGGCCCGGCCTGCCTGGCATTTCGGACAACATTCGCGTCCGCAGCATCGTGGATCGGTTCTTGGAACACAGCCGAATTTTTGTGTTTGGTCCGGACGACGCGTGCAAGGTTTTTCTCTCCAGCGCCGACTGGATGCCGCGCAATTTTTATCGCCGCGTCGAGGCGATGTTTCCCATCGAATCGCCCGAACTCAAAGATCGAATCTTGCACGAGATCCTGCCGGCCTATCTGCGCGACAATGTGAAGGCGCGAATGCTGACCTCGTCGGGAATCTATCTGCCCCCCCACCCGCCGATCGAGGCCGAGCAGCGTTTTCGCGTGCAAGAGCGGCTGCTCGCCATCCGCCCGCTCCCCTCGGCCAACGATCTGCTTCCGGGCCACGGCGCCGCGCTTTTCAATGGCAGCGGCGAACATGACAGCAGCAACGGCCACGGCGAACTGGCCAGCGACGAATCCCAGCTTTCGACCTAGCCGCCGATGGTAAAGAGGGAACGCCGGTCGCGGACTCAGTCCGGCTCGGAACCTTGCCATACGCGCATCTTTTCGTCATTCCCGCGGAGGCGGGAATCCAGCGAAGCGCGCGCGAATGGCGCCCGCTTCGAACTTCGGCCGCATCGGCCAGACGCTACTGTTCGGCTTTCATCTCGCGATCGATGGCGGGGTGCTTTTCCAGCTTGCCGAAGATTTTGAGGTTGGGCTTGGCCTCCAGAAGCTTCTTCGCCGCGTCATCCGAGACGTTCGTCTTGATGATGTGCAACTCCTCGAGGTTTGGGAATTTCGCCAGCGTCTCCAGCGCCTGGTCGGTGATCGCCGTGTTCCAAAGTTGTAATTGTTTCAGCGATTGCAATGGCAGCAGCTCTTCGACGCCGGCGTCGTCGATCATCGTTTGCGCCAAGTTGAGCCGCTCGAGCGACTTGAGGCCGAGCAAAGCAGGCAGCCCCTTGTCCGTAATTCGCGTGCGCATCAACTTCAAGTCTTGCAACTGCGGAAGCGCCGCCAAAAAACCCAGGTCCTCGTCCGTGATGCGGCTGTCGCTGACGTTAAGAACCCTCAGCGCAGGCAGCTTTTTCAGTTCGGTCCAAGCCGGCCCATCTACGCTCGAACTTTCCAGCGATAGCGATTGGACATTGGGCAGCACCGCGACTTCCGGCAGATCGGCATTCGTGCCGTGGCCATTTTTGAAGGCGACCGACACGATCGGTTTGCCGGCCTCGTCGAGCTTGACGTCAACGACGCCGCCGTCCGCTTGAATTTTGTCGGCAGCCGCGCGGGCCGTCGGGTCAAGGCTTTCGAGATGATTGGAGGCGGAGTTGGAGCTGCAGCCGCCAACAACCAGAGCGCCAGCGCAGCAAAGCAGACATCGACTCAAGGAACGGAAAAACATGATGAGTTGCCCGGCGAACGAAGAGAAGAGGAGAAGCCTGACTGTGTTTTAAATAATTTGCAGTCGATATTCAATCATTTCGCGCGGCCGCGGCCAAATTCAAGGGTCCCGGTCGAATCGCGTGCTCCGTCCCGCCTTGCGCTGCGAGCGGACTTGCTTCGAGGCAATCCGCCGCTCCTGCGAGGCTTTAGTCGGCTTGGTGGGGCGCCGCCGCTTCGGCGGGACGGCGACTGCGCGGATCAGCGCGGCCAGTTTTTCACGACAGTCGTCGATGTTGCGCCCTTGGTCGCGGTACCGCTGACTCGCCACAATCAGATCTCCCTCGGTGGTTAGCTGGCCGCCGTGCCGCGCGAGAAACCGGGCCCGCACCGGCGCCGGCAACGCGCTCTCGCCCGGTCGCCATCGTAAAACGGCCTTGCTGTTCACCTTGTTCACGTTCTGTCCACCCGGTCCGGAGCTGCGCGCATAGGTGAATTGCAATTCGGATTCGGCAATCTGAATTTGCGGAGTGATTTGAAGCAACCTCGACCCCCTGGTGCTGGAACTTGAGTCGCGGCAACCCGCAACCGACTTCCCACAAATTTGAGCGGGAAGGTACTACAACCTTTATTCCGGTTGATTATAGTGTGAAAGCCTCACTTCTCTTCTCACAAATTGGAGGTTTTCCGATGCGCCACCGCATCCTCGCCTGCTTCCTCCTGTGCTGGTTCGCTCTCTTTAGCGTCGTGTTCATGGCCGCCGGTCCGGCCCGGGCCGCCGAGGAGGGTTACGTCGACTTGTTCAACGGCAAAAACCTCGACCACTGGGTGGCCGAAGGCCAAACGAAATATCGCGACAAGGGGGGCATGGAGTTGCCCGCCTGGACGGTCGCTGACGGAATGTTGACCTGCGCCGACGGCGCCGGGTTCGGATTTTTGCGCTACGACGGTCAGAAGTATTCAGATTTTATTCTCCATGCGGAATACCGGATGAGCAAAAACTGCAACAGCGGCATTGGCATTCGCACGCCCCCGTTCACCGGCGACATCAATACGCGTCCTTCGCACGCCGCCTATGAAATTCAGATTCTGGACGACGCCGGCAAGAAGCCGGGACTGACCTCGCATGGCTCTCTCTATAACTATGTGGCGCCCACGTCGAACGAAGGAAAACCGGCCAATCAGTGGAACGAGATGGAGATCGAGTGTCGCGGTCCGCGGATCAAAGTCAAACTGAATGGGCGGACGGTTCAAGACATCGACCAAACCACGATGGCGGAAATTAAAGACAAACCGCTGAGCGGGTCGATTTCGCTGCAAAACCACGGCCATAAGATCGAATTTCGTAGCGTCCGGATCAAAGATCTCGCGGCCGCGAAGAAATAGCGGAGCGAAACCGGCGACGCGCAGAACGCCGACGGCGGCCCCCTTCCTCGCTCCGTCTTCACCGGTTCGCTGCCGAGTTTCTACGCGGCAAGATGCCGCGTGTACGGTGTTTCGTACAAGCGGCTTCCAGCCGCTTCGCAGAAAGGAACGCTTCGCCTGGATGACTGTGCCAAGCAATGCGGCATCGCTATCCATTGGAATTGTGCGCCGTGGCGGCGGTCGTCGCCCGGCGTCGGCCGTTCGGCTCCGGCGGCGCCGCGTTTCATTCGCCGCGCATCGTCGGCTTCCGGCGATCGGTCGTGGGGGTCGAGGACCAAGGGAAGAAAAATCGAACCACCGACCGCGGATTGAGAAAATCTCCGCAATTTTTGTCCACAGCGAAAAGACTACTTGTTGTATTTTGGGAGCGCTGGTATATGATGCGCGATAGGGATGTGACTCACGCTTGACCATCGACGGTCGAGGCATCCCCGCACCCCACGGAGGAGGCGTTTGCCCGCTTTTATGAACGACAATCAGGTCGGTTCGATGCAGGTCTCCCGCAACGGAGCGTTGGCGGTCGAGACTGAGGAGCCTCCCAGTAGCGAGGCCCCATTCGCGGGTCAAAGAGGGATTGGACGACGCCATCCCTATTGGAATCATGTTCCGCAAGAGCATTGGGAGGATTGGCGCTGGCAGCGGCAACACGCTGTCCGCACGACTGCCCAACTGGCGGAGCTTCTGCCGTTGCCGCCGGAGCAGATTCCCGCGCTCGAGGCACTCGAAACGAAGTACCGCATGGCGATCCCGCCGTACTACTTCTCTCTGATTGATGTCGCCGACCCCGCCGACCCGATCCGCCTGCAGGCAGTTCCGTCGGTGTTGGAAGACGCCCACGATTCGACGGTCGAACTCGACGATCCGCTCGAGGAAGACAAGGACTCGCCAGTCCCTGGCTTGACCCACCGCTATCCCGATCGGGCGCTCCTGGTGACGACGCCGGTGTGCTCGATGTACTGCCGTTTTTGCACGCGCAAGCGCGTGACCATGGACCGCGAAGGGTGGGATGCGCCCAGCCGCGACGAAGAACGGATGATCGAATATGTCCAAAAAACGACGCAAATCCGCGACGTGATCGTGTCGGGAGGAGATCCGCTCACCCTGCCCGTTGGCAAGCTGCGCTGGTTCATCGAAAACCTGGCGGCCATCGAACACGTCGACGTGATCCGCCTGGGCTCGCGCGTTCCGGTCACGTTGCCGCAGCGATTGTTCGATCCCGAGTTGATCGAATTGCTCCGCTCGGCAGGCAAGATCTGGATTCAAACCCATTTCAACCACCCAACCGAGATCACGCCTGAAGCCGAACGGGCTTGCCGCGCGTTGGTCAACGCGGGAATGCCGGTCAGCAATCATGCCGTCCTGCTCAAAGGGGTGAACGATTCGGTCGAGACGATGCGCAATCTCGTGCGCAATCTGTTGCGGATTAAGGTCCGCCCTTATTATTTGTTCCATTGCGACCCGGTCACCGGGGCCGGCCATTTCCGCACCTCGATGTGGAAAGGGATGGAAATCATCGAAGGGCTCCGCGGCCACGTCTCCGGACTCGGCGTGCCGACCTATGTCGTCGATGGCGTCTACGGGGCAGGGAAGATTCCGGTCATGCCCAACTATGTCCTTTCGGCATCCGATCAGGCGGTTATTCTCCGCAACTACGAAGGGATGATCTTTCGCTACGCGCCGGATGATCGCGCGAACGACGCGCCGCCGATCGAATCAACGGGCGTCAGCAACCTGCTCAGCGGCACGGGCGGACGGCTGATGCCTGAGGGGAACGCGCGGATGGTGCGGCGCAAACAGCACGATTCCGCATTGCCGATCGTGGATGCGGATGCGGCAAACGTCGCGTCCGCCCAGGCCGGCTCCGTCCATCCCGGCTCCGTCCATGCCGCCAATGGCCACCACTCGGCCGCCGGCGCCGTGCCGGAGGCGCCCAACAAAACCGCCGCGAATAGTGCCGCCGGGAACGGCGCAACCGCTGCTGCCGCGACCGGCCACGCGGAACTCGCCGGCGCTCTCGCGAACGAGGCGTTCAATTCCGTCGCACCGGCCGCCGCCGACACCCCTGGCGCAGGAAAACCGGTGGACGACGCCAACCGCTCGAACGGAGAGGCCAAACCGAGTGGCGCCCGCCACAAGGCCGGCACCAATGGCCACAAACCGGCTAAACCGACCGTTCGGCGAACGACTCCGGCGAGCAATCGAAACCGCCTGGATCGTGCTAGCTTGGCGCCGCTGGCCAACGGCCATGCCGACGGTCCCCATAGCGAACCCAATCGCCATCACATCCAAGAGGAGCAACTAACCTTGCTCGATCTGCCCGTGATGACGCCGGAGGGGCTAAAAACGAATAATGGTCGGCGCCGCGCCAATGGCGTCGGCAAATCGAACAAGAAAGAGACCTAGCGAAATTGCGATCCGCTCGCATAGCGAGTATTTCCAGGGGGGTCGAGACACGTTCTCGGCCCCCCTGTTCCTTATCGGTCCATTCAACTTGAGACCAGACACCCTCAACGGATCCTCTCAGGATGCGCGTCGGCCTGACCTTCAATCTCCGCTCGGATGGTCCCTCGGCCGCCGCGCCTGGGCACTTGCAAACCGACGACGCCGAAGAGGAATTCGATTCGCCCGAAACGATCGAAGCGATCGCCGCGGTGTTGCGTTCGCTGGGCCACGAAGTGGACCTGTTGGGTGACGGCGAACGTCTGTTGCGCAAGTTGCTCGACGGCCCGCGGCCGGATTGGGTCTTTAATTTTGCCGAAGGGACCGGCATTGGCCGGGCACGCGAGGCTCGAGTTCCGGCGGTCCTCGAGATGTTTCAAATTCCATATAGCGGCTCCGATCCGCTGACGTTGGCGGTCACGCTCGACAAAGAGTGCGCCAAGCGCTTGGTTCGTGACGCGGAAGTGCCGACGCCGGCGTGGCTGCTCGTTGACGATGAGGCCATTGCGCCTTCGCAGCGCAGCGCGACCATGGCGCGGTTGGCGGAGCTGCCGTTGCCGGTGATTGTGAAGCCGGCATTCGAGGGTTCCAGCAAAGGGGTTTTTTCGGCCAACTTGATTCACGATCGAGCAGAATTGCTCGAACGCGTGGTTGCTTTGAAGCACGATTATCAGCAGCCCATTTTGGTCGAAGAATTCATCGACGGCGACGAGTTGACCGTCGGCCTGATCGGCAATCCGCCTGACGTGTTTGGGATCATGCAAGTCGTGCCAGTAAAATCGTCAGCGACGCCGTTTGTGTATAGCCTGGAAGTGAAGCGCGATTGGCAGCAGCAGGTGCGTTATCATTGCCCCGCCCCGCTCTCGGCGGCGGATACCGTGGCCGTCCGCCGGACCGCCGTAGCGGCGTGGCGGGCGCTCGGGTGTCGCGATGTGGCGCGGATCGATTTCCGGCTGCGCGGCGGCGTGCCGTACTTCTTGGAGGTGAACCCGTTGCCCGGCTTGAATCCAAAGTCGAGCGATTTGGTCCTGATGGCCCACGCGCAGAATATCTCGCATGCGGCGCTCATTGAACGAATTGCGCGAGCCGCGACACGGCGGATTTTCGGCCCTTGAGCAATAGACAGCCCCGTTGCGCACGCAGCAGCTTGTGCTTTGGGACGGTCGCCGGTCCGCGATGCCGCGTGTACAGGAGCGCGGTACAAGCTTTCCGTACAAGCGGCTTCCAGCCGCTTTGAATTGCAGCAGCCAGATGCCAGATAGTACCGCCTCACGCCCAACAATGCCGGGCTACGCCAAGCGATTCGCGACGCGGCAAGATGCCGCGTGTACAGGAGCGTGGTACAAGCTTTCCCGTACAAGCGGCTTCCAGCCGCTTTGAATTGCAGCAGCAAGATGCCAGATAGTTCCGCGTCACGCCCAACAATGCCGGGCCACGCCAAGCGATTCGCGACGCGGCAAGATGCCGCGTGTACAGGAGCGCGGTACAAGCTTTCCCGTACAAGCGGCTTCCAGCCGCTTTGAATTGCAGCCGCCAGATGCCAGATAGTTCCCGCGTCCCGCCCAACAACGCCGTGCCACGCCAAGCGATTCGCGACGCGGCAAGATGCCGCGTGTACAGGATCGCGGTACAAGCTTTCCCGTACAAGCGGCTTCCAGCCGCTTTGACTTGCAGCAGCCAGATGCCAGATAGGTCCCGCGTCCCGCCCAACAATGCCGTGCCACGCCAAGCGATTCGCGACGCGGCAAGATGCCGCGTGTACAGGAGCGCAGCTCTCATTTCCGGCAAGATTTACAGCAAACTATCAAGCAGCAGCCTGAGTTTACGCAGTTCGCCGACCTGATCAACGTCCGGCATCGGCGGAATGACGGCGGTCAGGGCTCGCTGATAGTGCACGAGGCTCAACTGGCTGACTAATTTGCCGTAGTCGATTTCACCTTGGCCGACGCGCACCTGAAGTTCGTCTTTCGTCGAATCGCGCAGCTGCACATGATACACATACTTAATGCAGTTTTGATAGTTCGCACCCCCTAACGGCCCGCAGACATAGTGGCTCGGGTCGAGCGTCAGGCCGAGCCCTTTCACCTGGTCGCAGAGGACCACCGCGGTCGCCGGGTCCTGCGACATCCGGCCGATTTCCGTTTTGATGCTGACCAGCACGCCGTCGAGGGTCGCGATCGAAACGAGTTTGCGCAGCCGTTCGATTTCGGCATTGAAGGGGGTGCCCAATTCGGACGAAGGGACGGTGATCGAGACGACTTTGGTCGCTTTGGCCAATTTGCAAAGCGCCGTGAACTGGCGGTAGTATTCGTCGTCGTTCTCGGTTTGGATATCGACGGTATAAGCGCAAGGTGTCAAGCGGTGCGTATCGCGGCAGACCTGCACCGCCTTTTCCAAATCGGCTGCGACTTGCGACGGGCGCAACTGCGGCCCTGGTTCGCGAATGGCGATTTCCACCGCCGTATATTCCAAGTCGACCAACCGACTGAGGGCTTCGCTCAAGGAAGATTCTGGAAAGCAATCCGTAGACGCGGCGACAAACAAGCTAACACTCCTTTATGTGCTTTGCGGGTGCCCGGCAAACGCTTCGCCGGTCACCATGCGGAAGTTCCACTTCGCCCAGGGCGAGCTAGCAGCAGTCCGGCGGCCTGCGCCGGCCGCGAAGTTGCCGCGGGTTGTAGCTTAACGCCTGCCGACCCCTTCTGGCAACACCGGTAATGCCCATTCTCTCGCCGCGCCGGACGGGCTAAACTGAGAAGGGCCATGGGAATCTGAACTGGGAATTTGCCGCGCTCGCCGGGCCCTCCCGCCGCGCGGTCCTGTCCTCTGGAAGGAGTTTTTTAGATGTCTCCGCTTCCTTCGCACAGCAATCCTTCCGGCGCGTCGGACCCGGCCGCCGCGCCCTTCCTTTATGGAGCGCAAGCGACGCCGGTCCGAGTCATCGTCAGCCATCGCGGCATCAGCCGCTGGCTGTGGTGGCTCGGTTGGGCGGCGTTTGTGGTCGTGCTCGTTTTGTACTTGCAGTCACGGGCCGCGAATCAAACTTATTTGCAAACCGACCCCCCGATCCAAGAGCGGTATCATTCGCTCGATCCGCGCGGCGCCGACAAGGTCGCGATCATTGACGTCGAGGGGACGATCATGCACTCCGATGGCTTCATCAAGTGGCAAATCGATCGGGTCCGCGCCGACCAAGATGTCAAGGCGGTCGTGTTGCGAATCGACTCGCCCGGTGGAACCGTCACCGGCAGCGACTATCTCTACCATCAGCTCTTAAAGCTGAAAGAGGATCGCAAGATTCCGCTGGTGGTCAGCATGGGCGGAATCGCGGCCAGCGGCGGATACTATATCGCCATGGCGGTCGGCGATACGCACGACGCGATTTTTGCCGAGCCGACCACCTGGACCGGCTCGAT
>DASRSE010000012.1:0-15488 GCA_035656655.1 Pirellulales bacterium | reverse complement strand
CCATAGTAGCTTTCAGTGAAGTGGTAGTCCTTCTCGCTCTTCTCCGACTCGCCTTTCTTCTCGCCGGAGATGACCAGCGCGCCGTCCACGATGCTCAGATCAAGATCCTGGGCGTCGATGCCTGGCATTTCGGCCCGGACGACGAATTCCTTCTCGGTTTCGGAGAAGTCGACACTGGGCGACCACGCCCCGAGCGACTTTTTCATTTCGCCGGCGAAAGTTGGATCGCGCAAGAACGAATCGAACAGTCGATCCATTTCCGAGCGGAGCCCCAGGACCGGGAATAAACCACGATCCGTGCCATTCCCATTGCCTCGTTTCCAATGTGCCAGAAACATAATTACCCCTCCTTTCACTAGGGATTCATATGAAGATCAACCTAGCCGGCGCGAGGGCCGCGGACCGTCCGAGCCAGCGCTGCCAAGGTTGCACCTGTCTCGCAGAACAACAGAGATTAAAGCAAGAAATGTGCCAATCGACCGGCCCTGCGCCCCACCCTTGCGCAGCGGCGAAAATTGCGTGTGACGCAGCGAATTACCGCTGCGGAAAGCCGGCTTTCAGGGCGTTTCTGGAGCTTGCTCTGTCAAAATGGCACCTCTGGGCTGCCGTTGTCGTGGAAAGATGGGGCAGTTATACTTGTGCGATTGCAAAGAACCGGTTTGAGAGCCATCGCTAAGGCCCAGGGTGCGTCGGGAATGCGCTTCATTTTATTGGATCAGATTGTGGCGGTGCACCCCGGCCAGAAAATTGAAGCGGTCAAGAACCTCACCGTGGCCGAAGAATATCTGGCAGATCATTTTCCGCTCTTTCCCGTCATGCCCGGCGTCCTCATGCTTGAAGCCATGACGCAAGCCGGGGCGTGGCTCATTCGAGCGAGCGAAAACTTCGCCCATAGCATGGTCGTCCTGAAAGAGGCCCGCAATGTGAAATATGCCGACTTTGTCCGGCCCGGCCAAAAACTGGTCGTGTCCGCGGAGATGCTGAGCGAGTCCGCCGCCGAGGTCACACTCAAAACGCAGGGAACGGTCGATGGCCGCGTGAGCGTCAGCGCTCGGCTGATTCTGACACGATACAACCAGGCGGATCAAAACCCGCGTCTCGCCCGCTCCGATGCGCTCCTTCGACAGCGGTTGCGCGAACAGTATGGTTTGCTCTACCGCGCGGACGACGCGCCAGGGCCCGCAGATTCTGAAAGCAGCCCGGCGCCTGCCCAAACCAGTTCGCCCGCGGCGGCCCGCTAACTTCGCTTCGTCAACCTTGAGATCGATGCTGGCCGATCCCGCCACAGCGGCGCAAACTTTGAATAGTATTCCTTTGAAATCGAATTTTGGAGAGTGAGCCCGATGCCGACCCATGATGAAATCTTCGCCAAAGTACAAACCGCGCTTGTCGATGCCCTCGGGGTGGACGAAGAAGAAGTGACTTCCACGGCCACCTTGGTCGGCGACCTCGGCGCCGAGTCGATCGACTTTCTCGACATTGTGTTCCGCCTCGAAAAAGCGTTCAACATCAAGATCGAACGAGGGGAACTGTTCCCCGAAGATATTTTGACCAACGCCGAATACGTCAAAGATGGCAAAGTTTCGCCGGCGGGGCTGGCCCAATTGAAGACGCGCATGCCATTTGCCGACCTGACGAAGTTCGAAGCCAACCCCGTCGTTCAGGACTTCAGCAATCTGCTGACGGTCCAAGACATGTGCAACTATGTCGCCAGCAAGGTGAAGTAGTCATCACCGCCGAGGCGAAAGGCTTCACCGTCGAGGCGAAAGGCTTCGCCGCCGTGGGGGAGAAAGGTTTCGCTGTCGTTTCAGCGGTTCGCTTCGCTGCCGCCAGGCCCCTTTTTTGAAAGCGCCGAGTTTCGGTTTCAACTCTCATGCGTTGGTTTTGGATCGATCGCTATACCGAGTTTGTCAGCGGCAGTCACGCGACGGCGGTAAAGAACGTCTCGTTGGCCGAGGATTATATCCACGACCATTTTCCCACCGCGCCGGTCATGCCCAATTCGCTCATCTTAGAGGGGCTGGCGCAAACCGGCGGTCTCCTCGTCGGCGAGTACAACGGTTACGCCAAACGCGTGGTGCTGGCGAAAGTGTCCAAGGTGAAGTTCCACTTTCCCGCGATCCCCGGCGATACGCTCATTTATCGGACCAAAATTCACAACATTGATGACCAAGGGGCGATGGTCGAGGGAACCAGCCACGTCGGCGACCGCCTCCAGGCCGAAGGGGAAATCTTTTTTGCGCATCTCGACGAGCGCAACGGCAGCCAACCCTTGTTCGACCCCGAGACGTTTATGGTCTGGCTGCGCCTTGTCCAAATTTACGAGGTCGGCCGCACGCAATCAGGCGCGCCCTTGACCGTTCCCCCCGGGTGGGCCAATACTGAAATCGCCGGGCAAAATAGCTGGTAACCGCTGAGATCGGGCTGCCGGCCCGTTCTCCGCCGCCCGCTTCGCTCTTCGGACTGTTGGGAATCGCCATGAATAAACGTCGCGTGGTCATCACGGGGATTGGGTGCATTACCCCGCTCGGAAACTCGATCGCCGACTTCTGGGACGGCCTGATTCACGGCCGCTCGGGCGTGGCACGAACGTCCGTCTTCGACGGGCATAATTTTCCGACGAAGATCGCCGCCGAAGTCAAAGGCTGGAATATTGCCGACGTGGTCGAGGACCCGGATGCGTGGAAATATCGCTCGCGGCACACGCAATTTGCCGCCGGCGCATCGAAACAAGCCTTTCAAGATTCAGGATTGGCCGACGCGCGGCTCGATCCTCGCCGGTTTGGCGTCTATCTGGGGGCGGGCGAAGGACCGCAGGACTTCCGCACCTTTACGCGGATGATGTCGTCGTGGCTCGAAGGAGACCGGCTCAACCTGACGCACTATCTCAAGGACGGGCTGGAATCGCTTCATCCCATGATCGAACTGGAGCAAGAGCCGAACATGCCGGCTGCGTGCGTGGCGTCGATGTTCAATGCCCAAGGGCCGAATTCGAACTGCTTGACCGCTTGCGCGGCCAGCAGCCAAGCGCTCGGCGAGGCCACCGAACTAATTCGCCGCGGCGACGCCGATGTGATGCTGTCCGGCGGCGCGCACAGCATGATTCATCCCTTCGGGGTGACCGGCTTCAATCTGCTGACCGCCATGAGCACGTTCAACGAGAATCCGGCGAAGGCGTCGCGGCCGTTCGATCTGAATCGCGATGGGTTCGTGCTCGGCGAAGGGGCTTCGATGCTGGTCGTCGAGGAACTCGAGCATGCCCTCCACCGCGGCGCCAAAATCTACGCCGAAGTCCTCGGCTATGGCTCGACCTCCGATGCCTATCGTTTAACTGACACCCATCCCGAGGGGCGCGGGGCGATTAGCTGCTTGAAAATGGCGTTTGCCGATGCCGACCTCGCGCCCGAAAAGATTGACTATATCAACGCCCACGGCACGAGCACGGAAAACAACGATAAAGTCGAAACGCTCGCAATCAAGAGCGTGTTCGGAGAACAAGCGTATCGCACGCCCGTCTCGAGCACCAAGAGCATGCACGGGCACATGATTGCCGCGGCCGGAGCGACCGAAGCTATTGTTTGCTTGCTGGCCATTCAGAATGGCGTCGTGCCGCCGACGATCAACCTCGACACGCCGGACCCGAATTGCGATCTCGATTATATTCCGCACGTGGCTCGTGAACGGAAAGTCGACATCGCCCTGAGCAATAGTTTTGGCTTCGGCGGCCAAAACATCTCGCTGATTCTCGGCCGCTACGGGCAAGCTTGACGAGAGGCGCGCGAACCGCCTGTCAGACCCACCCGGCCGCGCGGTACCAATCGGCCGTCTGCCGCAAGCGGACGGAGAGAGTCGCCGCCGGCTGAAAGCCGGTCGCGGCGCGCAAGGCGCGATCGGAACACCACCACGAGCCGGCGAAAACTTCGCGCGCTTTATCCCAATTGAATATCGCCTGCGAACCGCGGACGCGCGAGATCAACTCCATCACCGCGGCGACCGGCCAAACGAGATAGCCGCCCGGCGGCATAATCACCAGCACGCGCCGGCGGCCGAGCGCCGTGGCAATCAGCCGCGCCCATTCGCCAAACAGCGGATGCTCGTCCGCCGCGGCAAAATAGATTCCCGCGCCGGACCGCAAATCGGGCTCCGCTCGTTGACCCGGAACCGGCGGAAGCCGCTGGCCGCGAGAGACCGCCAGAATCATGGCTTGGACGAGGTCGTCCGCGTGGATCAGCGAAAATCGCGCTTGGCGGAGTCCGGGCCCAATCAGCATCCCGAGCCGCGCCACCGGCCGGAACAAGTCGATCGAATACGGATCCGCTTCGCCAAATACGACGGGCGGCCGCATAATCGTGATCGGCAGCCGAGCGGCAAATTCGCGGGCCACCCGCTCGCCCGCCAGCTTGCTCCGCCCGTAATTGGAAACCGGGGCCGGCTCCACCTCTTCGGTAATCGGCGTGCCGTGCCGGGCCGGCCCGGCCGCCGCAATCGAGGAAATCAACAACACGACCGGCGGCGTTTCGCGCTCCGCGCATGCTTCGAGCACGTGGCGCACGCCCCCTTCGTTGACGTCCCACAAGTGTTGCTTGCGGAGCGATTTGGTTGCTCCCGCCAGATGATATACGATCTCCGCCGTCCGCAGTCCAGGACCCAGCGTGTCGGGTCGAGTGACGTCTCCTGCGACAATCTGCACGGGCAGCTCGTGCAGTCGCGTTCGCTTGGCGGTCGCTCGGACCAGACAAGTCACCTCGTCGCCTTGCGCAAGGAGCTTGTCGACCAGATGCGAGCCGATGAAGCCATTTGCCCCCGTCACGAACACTTTGGCCATAGTTCCTCAACGCGACGAAAAAAAGAAGCCGCGACCCGGCCTTAAGGATGCGCGCCGCTGCTCCGCGAGCTTACAACCCGAGCCAATAGCAGACGGTAATGTCGAGGGTCAATCCGAGCAGCCAATGTTGGAGGAAGCTCGCCAAGATCGAGCGCGAGCGGAGCGTGATGGCGCCCCAAAAAAACCCGCCGAGCAGCGCGCCGAGCGTTTCGCTGAGCGGTTTTCCCAAATGGGCCAGCGTCGAGGCGATCGTTTCCACCCACATCGCGACGTGCTCGCCGGCGCGCGGGCGCACCCCTTGCAGCACGAAACCACGAAAGTGAAATTCCCAGCCCAGATAATAGGCAATTTGAAAGGCCACGTGCAAGCCAAAGCAATCGCGCGCGCGATCGTTTAAGGGATACGCTTGCTGATAGTCCGGCCGGTGCGCCGCCCAATATCCCAGCAAGATAAACAATGGCAACATGCAACTGACTTGAAAGGCGAGCACCTTCACGTCTCCGAGCCGGACGCCATAGTCGCGGAGCCGTTCGCGAAAGATCGCCTTGACGACGATCAACGGCACGAGCCCCAGCAGCAGAGCGCCCAGCCCGAGCACGCGAAAGCCGCCCCACAAATCGGCCAGCAGATCGCGGGAGATCCACTTTTCGCCCCAGCCGCTCAGCTCCGGCGGCACCGCGGCCGGCAACGAATGGCTCAGATACCACCAACTCACCACCAGGGCCGTCGACAAGACGATCACCACCGACGGCCGGCGTTCTTCGCCGCGAAAAGCGTCGATCATCCACTGCGTGCCCGGCTTCATGATCGCGCCTCCCGGCGAATTGCCCGCAGCCAGTCGTAGGTTTCACGCAAGCCGGCTTCCAGCGAACGCGGCTGATAGCCCAACTCGCGCTCCGCCTTCGCCGAGGAATAGGCCCACTCCAGCGCAAAGGTCCGGACCCACGGCGGGGTAATTTGCGGATAAACCCCGAACCACCGCGCCCGCCATTGTTGAAGATAGGCCAAGGCCAAGGCGGAGTATTTTAGCAGCGGAATCTGCCAATGCCGTTTGCCGCTCACCCGGTCGATCGTGCGAAAGAACTCCTTCAGCGACACGTTGTCTCCGCCGAGCAAGTACTTTTCGCCGGACCGCCCCCGCTCCATCGCGCCGAGATGCCCTTGGACGACATCGTCCACATAGACGTAGTTGCCGACGTTGCGGCCGAAATTGAACAAGACCGGCGCCCGCCCGCGATCGTACAGATCGACAATCTGCGCCAGCGCGTTCCCTTCGGTCAAATAGCCCGGGCCGAATACGCGGCCGGGGTTCACGATCACGACATTCAGCCCGGACTCGACGAATTGTTGCGCGAGCCGCTCGCCATCGGCTTTGCTCGCTTCGTAGTCGGTCAAATAATCGGGCCGCATCCGCGGCATCGCCTCATCGCCCACCATTCCCGGCGGTGTCGAGCCAAACGTCAACATCGTCGAGGTCCAAACGACTTTGGACACTTTCAGCCGCTGCGCCGTTTCGCAAATGTTGCGCAAGCCCTCGACGTTGGTATCCCAATAGGTCTGGCGCTGCGGGGCCCAGTTCTTGGCGTAGCCAGCCAGATGAAATACCTGCGTGCAGCCTGCCATGCCGCGCTGGAGCGCCGCGCGATCGGCGATGTCGCCTTGGACCAGCTCGATGTTCGGATGCTGGAAATCGAATCCCGCCTGTTTCAATCCCGGCACCGGCTTGGGCTGCGCTTGCCGCGAGAGGGCGCGTACCCGATGTCCTTGCTGCGCCAATTCATGGACGAGCTTGGACCCGATAAAGCCAGTCGCGCCGGTCACAAAGGTGGTCGTCGGTTCAAGCATGAAACCGTTTCACAAGCTCCGCGGAACGAAGGACAAAAATGAATTCGGTCAAACGCCTGCGCCCGCCAGCACCGCTTGACTAACCCCCTCCGAAATTGCGCAACCGGCAGATTTTCCCCAAGCTAGCGGAGGCCGCGTCGCACGGCGGCGCATGCGCCACGGCCGCCGCGCCAGCGCAGTATAATTACGGATGAAGAGGGTTCAAATAGCAGCGTGTTGCTTGTTTTTCTGGCGACGGAAAGAGGTTAAAAAGGAACTCAGGGCAAAAAAACGCGAGAACCCAACCGCCCAGCGGTTCTGGGCAGTTTTTTCGCCGGAGTTATTCAGCGCGTAACAAAATCGCGGCAATTGCGCTAACATTTCACGCACCACGGCAACATTTCTCACGGTCAATGGGACCGTAGCCGAAAGATTAAAGGCATGCTAAACTGCCTAACTATTCGCCCGGAAGGGCCAAACCCTCTAGGCTTACGATGGTGATCAACCCCCGCAGCCTCGGCCTCGAAAGGACGGCGAATGTCATTCGCCAACTGGTCGTCGATCAGGCGGGTCCCGGTTGGGATCTCGATAAAATCTGCGCCGATGAACCGGTCATTTCGGCCGGGATGGGCATGTCGTCGCTCGAGGCGGTCGAGTTCTTGGTTGAGCTCGAAAAGAAGTTCGGTGTTCCGCTAAACGATCTGCACTGGTGGACGTACGATTCGCCCACGATTCGCCAAGTGGCTCAGCATTTGATCGATCTGGCAGATTGACGAGGGGGCCGAATTATCGGGCGGCCCGGTTGATGAGCTGGTTCAGCCTGGGCCAAAGCCGAGCGCGATCGCCAGCGTAGGTCGAATTTGTACGGCGTTCTCGTTTCGCGGTTTATCTCCGAAGGTCGCACCTGATGTCGAATTCCACCGCCGCGCCCGCGTCGCCCCCGGCCGATTACACCCTTGATCTGGAGCCAGGGCTGAAGCTTTACTTGAGCAGCAAACAGCAAATCGGCGCGGCTAAGTACGTCGTGAAAGAAATCTTCGAGCAGCGGCGATACGCTCGGCCGGGTTTTGAAATCAAACCGACCGACACCATTGTTGACGTCGGCGCGAACATCGGCGTCTTCAGCTTGTGGGCCGCGCGCCAAGCGCCGCAAGGAAAGGTCTTGGCCATCGAGCCGACCAGCGTCATCGACGTCCTCAAGCTGAACCTCGAAAAGAACGGCATTACGAACGTCATCGCCGCCAAGGAAGCCGCCGGCGAAGATGGCCAGTCCTGGGACATGGTCACCTATCCCGGCTTCAACATCGTCAACCATCGCGCCGCGTGGAGGCCCAAGCTCTTTACGCGCTTCGTGATCAAGCTGCTGTTCTGGAAGTACCAATCCGATCCGGTGATCGAAAAGGTCCACGTTAAATCGCTCGAGCGGCTGCTGGACGAGAACGGGATCGAGCGCGTGAACTACTTCAAAATCGATTGCGAAGGGGGCGAATACGAAATCTTTCGCAACCTCTCCAACCGCGGCTTCGATCGGCTCGACAAAATCGTGATGGAATTTCACGAGTACACCGCCGGCCAAGACCACCGCGAACTCGTGAAAATGCTCAAGGACCATGGCTTTGAAATGGAAATTCACAAGAACTTCTTGGAATACCATTTCATGAAGTACGGCGTCCTCTGGGCCTGGCGACCGTAACCCGTTCACATTCCCGCGCGTCGCCGCTGCCTCGTCATTCCCGCGCGTGAGCCTTTCGCTTCGTCATTCCCGCGCGTGGGCCTATCGCTTCGTCATTCCCGCGCGTCGCCGCTCGCTTCGTCATTCCGGGGCGTGAGCCGATCGCTTCGTCATTCCGGCGCAGGCGGGAATCCAGCAGCCAGCTAGGCGATATTGCAGCGCGCTGGATTCCCGCCTGCGCGGGAATGACGAATGCGCGGGGATCCAGCAGCCAGCTGGACTGTGTTGCAGCGCGCTGGATTCCCGCCTGCGCGGGAATGACGAATGCGCGGGGATCCAGCAGCCAACTGGACCGTATTGGAGCGCGCTGGATTCCCGCCTGCGCGGGAATGACGAATGCGCGGGAATGACGAATGCGCGGGAATCCAGCAGCCAGCGGGGCGATATTGCCCCGCGTCGTCTGCCGCGGTCGTTACACCGCTTGCCGCGTCTTGCGGCGGCGAGTCCGCCCCTTGCTGGCCGATTTTCCAAACGCGGAGAACGGCTTCCGCGGCTTCGGGCGCCGGCCTTCGGTCGCATTTCCCATGCGCGCGCCGTTCCCCTCGGTCGTCGCGGCCGAACTGCCGCTCGCGCCGGAGGTGGTCCGTTTGCCGAACTTCTGCCCGTACCGCTGCGGATTAAACCCGTGCCGGCGGACGGGGCTGGGGCGTTCCGAGTTCCCCGCATCGCGCGGCGACTGGGCCGCACCGGCCGAATGGAATTCGTGACTGGAGTCGACCGTAATCTGCCGCCGCACAAGCCGCTCGATATCGCGGAGCAAGCGCCGTTCGCTCGCGTCGCAAAACGACAGCGCGATGCCGCTGGCGCCCGCGCGGCCGGTTCGGCCGATCCGATGGACGTAGCTTTCGGGCTCATGAGGCATATCAAAGTTGATCACATGGCTGACTCCGTCCACGTCGATGCCGCGCGCGGCCACGTCGGTCGCCACGAGGACGCGGATCTTGCCGCTGCGGAATTGTTGCAATGCGCGTTCGCGAGCCGACTGCGACTTGTTGCCATGAATCGCATCAGCCGCATGGCCATTTTGACTCAGTTGTTTGGCCACCTTGTCCGCGCCATGCTTGGTCCGCGTGAAGACCAGACACCGATCCACGTTCGGCCCTTCCACGATCGTATTCAACAGCGCCCGCTTGTCTCCCTGCGGCACGAACATGACCCGCTGCTCGATGAGATCGACGGTCGTCGCGGCCGGGGTGATGGTGACCTGCACCGGATCGGTCAGCAGCGAGTTCGCCAGCTCGGCGATCTTGCTCGGCATCGTGGCGGAGAAAAAGAGCGATTGCCGCTGCGCGGGCAGTGCCGCGATGATCCGCTTCAAGTCAGGCAAAAAGCCCATGTCGAACATCCGGTCCGCTTCATCCAGGACAAACACCTCGAGCTTGTCGAGTCGAATGAACCCTTGGCCCATCAGGTCGAGCAAGCGGCCCGGCGTCGCCACGAGAATATGAACCCCGCGATTCAAGGCTTGAACTTGCGGGTTCTGGCCGACGCCGCCAAAAATGACGGCATGTTTCAGATGCAAGTGGCGGCCGTAGACGCGAAAGCTATCGCCGATTTGGGCGGCCAATTCGCGGGTCGGCGAGAGCACGAGCACACGCGGCGCGCGGCTGGCGGCCGGGCGGCGGTTTTGATCGAGCCGCTGCAAGATCGGCAACGCGAAGGCGGCGGTCTTGCCGGTCCCTGTCTGCGCGCAGCCCAGCAGGTCCTTGCCCGCCAGCAGGTGCGGAATGGCCTGCGCCTGAATCGGCGTCGGCTGGAGATATTTCTCCGTGGCCAAGGCGCGCTGCAACGGTTCAATTAGTTCGAGTTCAGAAAAAGTCATCGTGTTCAAACAAAATCCTTTACAAAAAGAAACGCTCCGGGGGCGGCGAGTCTGAAATCTCAGACTATCAGCCGTTCGACCGGTGAGCCCCGCGCACCCTCGGCGCAAGCGAAACTCGATCCCAAAAAAGAAACTCTCGACAAAGCTCGCGAGAGCGAAAGATCGGAGTGAAACAGCCCAGGCGGCCCTGTCTCAACATCGCCAGGATGGAGACGGTTGCGGCCCTAAACAGGCCGCGGGCAACGCCGGCTTTCGATCCCAGAAACTCCTGGCCAGATACGTGGCGGAGCGGAAAAACCCAGGAAAGCAAACGTCAGGCAATCGCAACTGCTATCTTTCAGTTGTCCAAGCTTCGGCTCGAACAACAGGAGAAGTATACCACGGTCCCGGCGGCGGGGATAGACGAAATCGAATTTTTACGGCTGAATAAGAGGTAGCTGCCGCAGTTCGGCTTGCCGCCGCCCGCCCCAGCGGGCCAGTCCTCGCCAAAAAGATTCCTAAATCCACCTTGCCTGAAAGGACCACCATGGCAGACTTGCTTCCGAATTTATCGATTGGAATTCTCGAAACGGCACTGTGCGTCGCGGAGGTCGCGCGCTCGCGCGAGTTCTACCAGCGAATTTTTGGCTTTGCGCCGATGCAAGAAAACGAAGGCTTTTGCGCCCTCAACGTTGCCGATCGGCAGGTCCTCTTATTGTTCAAAATTGGCGTGACGCTCGAGGATATGAAGTTTCCGTTTGGCACGATTCCGGGCCACGGCGTGACGGGCCGTTCGCATGTCGGCTTCAGCACGACGCTCGCCGGCTTGGCCGGCTGGAAGCAGCGGCTGGCGGCCGCGCACGTTGTGATCGAGAGCGAATTCACGTGGCCCACCGGCGGCGTCAGCATTTACTTTCGTGATCCTGACGGCCATCTGCTCGAGTTTTTGACTCCCGGCGTGTGGGCGAACTATTAGTTGAATCCAATCTTCGTGACCGGCGCAAACGATTGTGTTAAAGTGAGTTGCGCGGCCCCCTCCGCCCAATTTCAAGGCGTGCGGAACTTTTTTGGCGCCGGCCGCGTCCGATTTGCTGGAGTGGTTGTGAACGACGACGCCCAACTCATCGACGAAACCCTCGGCGGAAACTCCGCCGCGTTCGGCCGCTTGGTCACCAAATACCAAGATCGGTTGTTCAATACTATTGTCCATGTGGTGGGCTCGGCGGACGAAGCGCAGGACGTGGTTCAAGATGCGTTTGTCCAATCCTTTTTGAAGCTGAAATCGTTTCAAGGCAACTCCGCCTTTTTCACCTGGCTCTATCGCATCGCATTCAACGTTGCCATCAGCCAGCGCCGCAGGCGGAAGCCAACCGTGAGCGTCGAACAACATCGCGAAGCTAGCGGCCAAGAACCCCTCGATCATGCCGCCGCCCCCACCGAACGACTGGAAAGCCAGGAACGGGTCGAACAGGTCCGGCAGGCGTTGGCCACGCTCAGCGAAGAACACCGCACCGTCGTCGTGCTCCGCGAGATCGACGGCTGCTGTTACGAAACGATCGCCGAGATTTTAGATCTGCCGGTCGGCACTGTTCGCAGCCGACTTCACCGCGCGCGGCTCGAACTCCGCGAGCAGTTGCGCGAATCGCTGCTGGAAGATCCCACTTGAATAACCGCCGGTTCTCAATACTGCCTCACTTGAATCACTGCCTGATTGGTATGACCGCCCCAACTCGAATGTCGAATTGACGGAATCTCGGCCGACGCCGAGAAATGATTGCACTTCAACCTTGTTAAACCGCCTCGATCCATTGTGTCGCGCAACCTCGAAGACCTGCTGAACGCGTATCTCGACGGCGAGTTGACCGCCGACGAACAAGCGCAAGTCGAGCAACGGTTGGCCGAAAGCGAAGACTTTCGCCAACTGCATGAGGAATTGCGCGCGCTCCGGACCGGCCTCGACGCCTTGCCGCGGTTTCGGCTCGGGCCCGACTTCGCTCAAAAAGTCCTCCAGCAAGCTGAACGAGCCCAACAAGCTGAACGAGCCCAACAACAGGCGGCGCAGAATCCAGCGGCGGCCTCGGCTCCGATGGCGCCGCCGGCTTCCGCTATTCGGCCGCCGGCTCCGACAGTCCGCCCGGCGGCCACGCGCCACCGCGGCAATCGCAGCGTTCAGATTGCCATCCGCGTTCTCGGCTGGAGCGTGGCGGTGGCCGCGGCGGTACTGCTCTTCGTGTCGTACCCGGCCGCCGACGATGCCGCGCGCCGCGGCGCGATCGCTTATAAAGCCGCTCCGCCGCGCGCCGGTGCGCCGACCGCATTGGCGCAGCGCGATAACCGCGGCAATGGCGAGAACCTGCCTGCGGACGACGCGCGACTTGGCGAAAAGTTCGCCGATCACGAGCGTGCGACCAATCCATTGCCGGCCGAAAACCGGGTGCTGAAGCTCGCCATTAAGCGGGCCGTGGGCAAAGAAGAAGCGATTACCGAGAGTCACGCGAATCCGCTTAATGAGAGTTCGCGTGCCGCCGGGTTCAAGGAACCTGCGAAAGCGTATGATTTCTCAGCCGCGGGCGCCGGCGCTCCGCCGTCCGCGGCCCAAGCTGCATCTCGCAAATCCGGCGCGGCGCCCGCTCGGCTGGACGCACCAGATCGCTTTGCGAAACAGAACGAGACGGACCGGCTCAGCGATCCTGCGGCCGCCGCAAGGGACGTGGCAAAATCGCCTCCGCCGGTCAAGCTCCATGATGAACTAGGCTCTCTCCCCGCGCCAGTGCCTCCCGCCGCCTGGGCCCCCGGAAGTTCAGGGAGCGGGCTCTTGATCGTGCACGTGGATGTTACGCCCGCAGCGTTAAAACAGGGTTCATTGCAAAATCTGTTGGCCGATCGGCGCGCGGCCGCCAGCGCGGCCCGGTATGCAAAATCGGTCGTGCCGAGGAACGCGGTTCAAACGAAGGACGCGAACGTAGCTGATTCGGCGGCCGCGGCAGCAAGCCTCGACCGCGCAACCGAGCCGGCGACTCCGCGCGCCCCGGAATTGCGCAAAACGGGCGGAGACCTCGCGCACGGCGCGGCTCCCGATCCAACCGGCGAGGCCGCGTTGCCGGCGCTCGACCATCCAGACGGATCCCGCCGCGCCCGGCTGCGCGTGATCGGCGAGGCGACCGAGCATGATGTCGAGGCGATTGAAGTGATCACCAATGGGACCGAGCTCGACGACATTCTCGCTCAGCTTCGCGCCGAACCGCACTTGGTCCTCAGCGTCAACATGGAACCCGCGCCGTTCCGTCCGACAGCCACCGCCGGCCAGTCGGCCGATTTGGTCCCCCTCCAAGCACTCGGCGGAGGCAGCGCGAACAAGATCGCAGAATCTAGCCTGCCTGCCCTCGAAAGCGCGAAACGGCCAGCGGGCCCGTCGCGCGAGCGCGAATCCGTTGGCGCTGGGCCGGCGGAAAATAAAAAATCGGTGCCGCGCGGACTCGTCGCGGAAGACTCAAAGTCGCCCGCGAATGCCAAAGGAGCGAAGCCACAGGCGGATGAGTTGACGCGCTCCGAATCGGCGGCGGCCCAGGGAACCGACGCCAAGTCGGACCAAGCGCAGCCAGCCATCCGTGCCAATCCGCCGGCGCAAGGCGGATTTCGCGGCGACCTTGGCATGAACGGGACCGGAATAGGCAAGTCTTCTGGCGGCGGTTTCGGCGGCAGCTTGCGAAGCAATCTTCCGGATAGCAACGTCGCCCAGCGAACCGCGCCCACCGAGAGAGCGCCAAGCGTCAAGGAAAACGGCGCGAGCAGCGGACCGAGCCCGGCCAACCGCAACGAATCTTCTCGATCAAGTGGAACCCCCGCGGCGTCTGCGCCAATCGCATTGCCGACGCGTATAGCCGCGCCCGCGGAGGTGCCTGCTCCGGCCCCCTTGTCCGCGCAGTCCTTCGCGGCGCCGACTGCCCCGGCACCGCGGCCGGCTCGCTCCGAGAAGGCGGAATCAGACAATCCGCCGTCGGCCGAACCGGCCGGAGGCGACAAGAGCGCGGACGCCAAGAAAGGCGGGGGCAAAAGCGGCGGAGCAAAAGCGGCCGGCGATGCGGGCCGCGTGCCAAATCCGCCGGCGGTCGCGCCGAGCGCCAAGCCGGCCGCGACGTTGGCACCGCCTAGCTCGGCTTTTATTGCGCCCTCCGAAAAGACCGCGCCGGAGCCGCCCCGCTTTACCGCGCCTACGGAAGCGAATGCCGCAGGCACGCCGCCCGAATCTCGGCCAGCGCGCGAGAATCGCGCGGCGCAGGATTATCACGTGCTGTTTGTGTTTCGGGTCGTATCGCCCGGCACGGCGGCCGCCAGCCCGCTGGCCGGCGAAACTTCCGGCGCAGGGGCCCAATCGAAGCCGGCGTCGAACCAACCTGCGGCGGCGCGCGCCACGTCGGAGCATGCCGCTGCGGCGCCGCTTCCCGCTGCACCGCTTCCCGCTGCACCGCTTCCCGCTGCACCGCAATCCGCCGCGCCGCCGCGTTAGCGGGCGAAAAATCGGGGCGGCTGGTTGAAACGGACCGTGGTTTGTTCATACACTAGGGGAACCGCGCGGCGTCTCGGCCCGCGCCGGCGGTCACCTCGCCTTGTCCCTCCCACCCTGCGTCGCCGTCACCACCGCGTCTTCCCCACCAGGACTTATTGCCATGCGATTTTCTGTTGCGTTGCTCGCCGCCGTTCTGCTAGGCCTGATCGTTCCTGCGCTGCCGACTTGGAGTGCGGCCGCGGGCATCGTGTACGACGGCTTTGACGGACCCGGCAAGGGCAAGCACATCGTCTTCGTCAGCGGTGACGAAGAATATCGTTCCGAAGAAGGCTTGCCGCAGTTGGCCAAGATTCTGGCCAAACATCACGGCTTCAAGTGCACCGTCTTGTTCGCCATCGATCCGAAAACCGGCACCATCAATCCGGACATCAGCAATATCCCCGGCACCGACGCGTTGAAGACCGCCGACTTGATGATTATTCAAACGCGGTTTCGCCATTTGCCGGACGATCAAATGAAGCCCTTGGCGGACTACATCGAGTCGGGCAAGCCGATCATGGGGCTGCGAACCGCCACCCATGCGTTCGCGGGTTTGAGCGGCCAGTACGCTAAATACAATTGGGACAACAAAGAGTGGAAAGGGGGCTTCGGCCGCAATGTCCTGGGCGAAACGTGGGTCAACCACTGGGGCGGCCACGGTTCGCAAAGCACCCGCGGCATCATCGTCAAAGGAGAAGAAAACCATCCCATCCTCCGCGGAATCGTTCCCGGCTCAATCTGGGGACCAACCGACGTGTAC
>DASRSE010000011.1:0-14395 GCA_035656655.1 Pirellulales bacterium | reverse complement strand
AACAAACCCCGCAAGCCGCCCTGCACCGGGAACTTGTCGCAACAACTTGAGACTGATTTTAGCTTCGGCAATTCGATTTTCAAATTCCTCGATGTCTTTCTTGGTCAATGCGTCGACCATCGCGTCCTGCGAATCGCATGGATGCTGTTTACGGAATAAAATGACGGCAATACTGCTGGCGATGTCGATTGAATCGAACTGCTTGCCTTGTATCTTCTTTTCCTTCGCAAGGAATTCCGCGGCTTCGCGAGCCCTTTTATCCTTTGGATCAAAGATCACCGACCCGAGCGGTTGATGGTCCTTAAAAACGGTCAGAATTTGCTTGCCGTCTTCAAAGCGATTGTACTCTGAGATTTCTCTTCCGCTGACCAGTGTTCTGGCCAAGATCGGCCAGACGCCAGCGGCCGAACTGGATCAGTTCCTGCCCGATGGGTGAAATCGCGAGGATACAGGCGAGCCGCTGACCAGCGGTTAGGCACGCAAAACCTCACATTTTTCTCAATCCATGGGCGATCCTGCGGGCCTTTTTCCTTTCAGCAAGTTTAGGATGTTGCAAGCAGTCTCCCTCACTACAACCATAGCTGGATCGTTAATCGTATGAATTGGGCCATGCTTATCATCCACACGTTTCAGCATCGACTCGAGTTTTAACAGCAGACTATTCACTTCCTCTGAAAACCCTGTTGAACCGTCGTCGAGTGCATCGGATAGACCCGTATCGGTATAGAGTTGTTCCTGGGCCTCGATGAAGGAAGAAACCTCAGAGTTGTTTGCCCCGGTGGATAGCCATAACCGCTTCTGGTCCTCAAAACTGCTGAGTTCGCGAAGAGCATCGCATACGGACTGGTGGTCAATCATGTTCATTGAAACAAACCTGGTTCAAAGCGGAAGTCTGGTAAAGGGATATGTGCATCCGGAGATTTGTTTGTAGGCAGCAAATGTCCGTTCACATCAAGAGGTTGCGCACGGCGAGCTTGCCCAGATCGGTCCACGGTCGCGCGCCGTCGCCGCGCATGTTTCCGGCCGCGGACCCCGCGCGGTTTCTGCTCGACGTGTGGAAGAGTGAAAACGCCTCCGCACCGGGCGCCGGATCATTCTTGGCTTCCCTCGCTCCCTTCCTCCCAATAGCATCGTCCAACGCGACTCACGGGGCGGACAGGCTGAACGTGTTTACGGCGCGGCTTCTTCCCAGTCTTGGCGGAGCCAATGCACGAGCAGGTTGATTTCCTCGGGGCTGAGGAGGTTGCTTCGCGGATGATCGGCGTTGGGCGCAAAGGCGGGCATCCGGTCGTTCAGTGGTTTGCCCTGGTCGTCCTTCGGATAAAACCGCGCGTGCTCGGGGTTGCCGATGAAGGCCGTCAGCCACGCCGCCGACCCGTAGCCGGTCAGGTCGGGCGCCGAGCCCAAATCGCCGTCGTCGTGAAATTTGTGACAATCCGAACAGCCCAGCGCGCCGGTGATTTGCTTGCGGCCGGCGGCGATGGCGGCGGCGTCGCGCCGATCGGCGTCCGCTTGCCGCGGCAGCGCGCTTTCCGCGGAGAGGGCGAGCGCGGCGGCGCGGGTTTTCTCCGCCAGCGCCGCGAGTTTGTCGCCCGCCTGATCCGCAAACAATTCTTGGATTTTCTTGACCATGTCGCCGGAGAGAAATTTCGTGTGGCCGAAATAGCGCGGGCCGATGATCGACTTCGGATCGAGCCAGCCGGCGACCCAGGCCCGCGAGCCAATGCCATACAAATTCGGCGCGGAAGGATCGCTGGCGACGAGGCCGACGTCGTGTTCGTCGGCGACTGAATGACAAGCTTGACAATGCCGGCGGAATAGAATCGGACCTTGCGTTTTGGCGTCGGCGCGAAGCAAGACCACGGCTCCCTCCGGCGGAATGTCGTGCGTCCGGGCCAACTCGCGAGCGCGTTCGCCAAACGAGTCGGTTTCACGCTTCGCCGTTTGATAGGCCGCGTCTTTCCAATCGCGCCACATTCCTTGGGCGGTCAGACCGCCGACAAAGAGCACCCCGACCAACACGATGCAGAGCCGAATATAGTGGCTGGTGCGGTGCGAGTAGGCTCGATCAAGCAAAGGCAGCGCGAGCAGAAACACGAGAATGCCCGAGGGGATGATGACGGTCGCGACGAATTCAAACGGGCCGGAGAAATAGCGCCGTAGTTCAAACAGCCACATGAAGTACCATTCGGGTCGCGGATCGATGGGCAAGCTCGGGTCGGCCGGCGCGCCGAAGGGCGCGCCGCGGGTCCAGGCGAAGTAGGCGATCGCCGCGAGCACGAGCGAAAACACGAGGACATTGCGCGCCGACTGATAAGGAAAGTAGTGCCGCGCCTTTTCCGGATGCGGCTCGAAGTCGCCCGTCGATAGCCCATGCCGATACATTTGCGTGATATGGATCGTGAGGAGCACAATCACGACCGCTGGAATCAGCCCCACATGCAAGAAGTAGAGGTGGGTCAAGGTCAAATTGCCGACCTGGTCGCCGCCGATCAAAACTTGCCGGATGATCGGGCCGACCAAAGGGGTCGAGCCGATGATGTTGCCTTCGACGTTGATTTGCGAAAAGCCCTCGAGCGCGCCGGAGAGCGGGTTGCCTGAGATCGTCCAGACGATCACCGTCGGCAGGAGCAGTAGCCCGCTCATCCAGATGAATTCGCGCGGCGCGCGATACGCGCCTTGCAGGATGACGCGGACGACGTGCAGCACGACCAGCAAGATCATCGCCTGGGCGGCAAAATAATGGAGGCCGCGGATGAACGAGCCAGCCGGCGTGTTCTGGATAAAGTTGATGCTGGCCCAAGCGTTGTTGGTGGAGGGGCTATATGTGGCCATCAAGAGAAAGCCGGTGACCACCTCGACCAGCAGAAGCCACAGCAAGCAACTCGCGCTGCTCAACGTCCAGGCCGGCCCGTTCGGCAACATCCGGCGTCGAATCGGCGCAAGTAGACGGCGGTATCCAGTCCGGTCGTTAACCCATTGTCGAAAAGTACGCATCCTGAAGGTGCCCTGGGCGATAAAGGGGGAAAAGACCGAAGCGAGATGGGTTGTGCGGGCGCAGGGCGAAAAAGCCCCGCGCGGCGAGATTAGGTTTTCGCGATTTGCGTCGTCGCGCCTTGTTCAAACAGCTCATAGGTGACTTCGACCCACCAGGTGCTCGAGTCGGCCGACTTTTCTTCCACCAAATGGCACGCCAGCTTGTCGAGCGGCCGTGGAACTGGATTTTGCCAGCCGAGTTGATCCGAGGGAATCGGTTCGCCCGAGAGATTGAAGGCCCCTTTGTGGCATGGACAGAAAAACCGCTTATCGGCCGGCACCCAGCCGACGATGCAACCCATGTGCGGGCAAACTGCCGAATAGACTTCGACTTGGCTGTTGGCGGGCGGAGTGTGCTCGTCGGTCCGCCGGACAAGCCACACGCGGCCGATGGGCTGTTCCGGATGAACGATCCAAGCATCGCGCCAACTGGCCAAAATGGGGGCTTCAAAAGGGCGGCCCGGCACGAGGTCTTGCAGCCGGGCGACGCGGCGGACTAGCGGACCGTCTCCTTTCGTGCGGCGAACCGTAGCAATCACGAAACTCGCGCCCGGTACCGCCACCACCAAGGCGCAGGCCAAGCCGAGAATACGCGTGAACCATTTCAGGGCGATCCGACGATTCATCGTGGTTCCTTCTGCGAAAGGGAAGGGGCGGCCGAACGCAGGGTCCGGGCGCTCTCTCAGTATAAAGTCCGCCGCGCCGCTGGGCCACACAATCGGCCGGACGGCCTTTCCGACTTTATGCTAATTCGCGGTAAGGACTTGCGCGAATTGGGAACCTTTCGCGGGGCAATCGCGTCGAAGCGGTTGCCGCGGCCCGTGGTGTGGCGTTCGTGCATTCCGCCGGGACGCCAACTAGGCTGGAATGACTCCCCCTGCGGAGCATTTCCGCGGCCGACCCAGCTCCGGCTCGACCGCGGCCGGCAATTCGACTCCAGAAATCTCGCTCTCTACGCTTCGCCCACCGGCTTTGATTCGCTTTAAGGAATCCTGCAATGACACGGTTGCTCCGCGGTTGCTCGCTCCGTCGGCTTCGTTGGCTCGCTTCGGTCGGGTTTTCGCTATTCGCCGCGGCTTCGCTGGCGGGACGCGTCCGCGCGGGCGAAATCGGTTGGATTGAAAACTATGCCTTGGCGAGCGATCGTTCGGTGCCGCTGAAGCAGCTTATTCCCGGCACGGAAGACTATTACTACTATCACTGTCTGGACGAGCAAACGAACGAGCATTTTGACAAGGCCGACGTGCTATTGAAGGAATATGTCGCGCGCTACAACTGGACGCCGCGCGCGATCGAGATCGAAAATCGCCAGGCGCTCTTGACCTATGACAAGAACCCGCAGCGCGCATTGTCGTTGATTCGCCAGCGGCTCAATTTGCAATTCAACCAGCAGCGCGAGGTCTTGAATCAAAAGTCGAACTTGCCGACGACGCTGGACCCCAAGCTGCTCGATCGCGCGCATGTGAAGGCGCTGGCGTTCAGCCACTTTCCCAACACGATCCAAGGATTCGAGGAGCCGGCCTTGGACTGGCTGGTCGCGGAAAATCTTTCGGTCGAACAGCGGCGGCAACTCCTCCAGCGGCTGCAACGGCCCGACTATCCGAACCTCGTGCAATTGATCGTTGATGATTTGAACGCGCCCAACAGCGGCGGCTTTGGCCAATTTGAGATCCACCGGCGGTTGCTGCTGGCGCAATTGAATGAACTGCTCAAACTCAAGCCTAACCTGCTGAACAATCCCAATTTTGTGATGGCCTATGTGGCCAAGCTCCGCCCGTCGGACGACGTGAACTGGCAACAAGAGCCCGGCGCCAAGCGCGCCTACTTCAATCGGCTGTGGGGTTTTGTCAAAACGCTGCCGCCGGCGCAAAACTCGCTTAAAGCCCAAGTTCTCTATCAGATCCTGCTGTTCGATCGGTCGCAAGGAAAATACGATCTCGACCTGTTCTTGGAATACTTGAAGCTGCCAAAACAGGTGGTCTATGTCTCGCCCAAATACATGGAGCCGCTCGAACGGCGCCAATTTGCTGCCTCGCTCCAGCAGGATTTCTCGCCTTTTACCGGGCTCCCGCCGGTCGGCGACGACGAACCGTTGGTGCGCAGCTATCTCCAGCATTTTCTCGTCGAAGCGGACAACTACAACCAGTTTGCGCCGTATGTCAGCGAGCCCTATTTGAAGCAGCAGTTCGCCGAAGCGAAAATTGTGAATGGCGTGGGCGATGCGGAAAAGCTCTATGCGCTGTTGCCGCCCGAGGTTTTCAAAGCGCTCAAGGAGCGAATCGACATCGACTTTGCGTATACGAACGAAACCGAGTTGACACCGGCCGCGCCGGTGAGCCTCGATCTGTTCGTGAAGAATGTCGATACGCTGATCGTGAAAGTCTTTCAGTTGAACGCCGAGAATTTTTACCGAGCGAATCTCCGCGAGATTGGCCCGGATATGACGCTGGACGGGCTCGTCGCGAACTCGGAAAAGACGTACACCTATGACTCGCCGCCGCTGCGCCGTGTGAAACGCCACTTTGAATTTCCGCAGTTGAAAGGACGCGGCATTTACGTAATCGACTTCATCGGCAACGGCAAAGCCAGCCGCGCCGTGATCCGCAAAGGCAAACTCCAATTTATCCAGCGGACGACGCTCGCCGGACAACTGTTTCACGTGTTCGACGAAAAGCACGAACCGGTGCTCGCGGCGACCTTATGGCTGGCGGGAACGTCTTACAAAGCCCAGAAGGACGGGTCGATTCTGATCCCCTTTTCCAATCAACCGGGCGTGCAGCACGCCGTCTTGAGCGCCGACGGAGTCGCCACGCTGATCCAGTTTCAGCAACAGGCCGAAGAGTATCGGCTCGACGCGCCAATGTACGTGGATCGCGAAGAATTATTGAGCCGGCGGACCGCGCAGTTGATCGTGCGTCCGCAATTGCTGGTCAACGGCACGCCGATCTCGCTGAAGGTTCTCGAGGAGGTGCGGCTTAAAATTACGTCGACCGACCTGGACAACGTCACGACCGTCAAGGAGGTTGCCGACTTCAAACTGGCCAGCGACCGCGAAACCGTCTACGAATTTCTCGTCCCGCAGCGGCTCGCGAGCATTCAATTCACCTTGCAGGCGAAGGTCCAAAACGCGAGCCGCAACCAGAAGGTCGAGTTGAAGGTCCAGCAGGACTTCACACTCAATGAAATCGATCGAACCGACAAGACCGAAGACCTGCATTTCGAGCACATTGATTCCGGATACGTTATTGACCTGCTCGGCAAGACGGGCGAGGCGAAAGCCGACCGCTCCGTGCACTTGCA
This sequence comes from Pirellulales bacterium, assembly GCA_035656655.1. Taxonomy (GTDB): domain Bacteria; phylum Planctomycetota; class Planctomycetia; order Pirellulales; family DASRSE01; genus DASRSE01. Next base: position 8,059 of record DASRSE010000011.1, on the reverse strand, counting down.
GCTTAAACTGCGTGATTTGGTCCCGCCGGTCGAGACCAACCTGCAAACGGACGCCGCGGGCCGGATCACGCTCGGACCGCTGCCCGGCGTGGCGACAGTGACGGCGACCGACGCGCTCGGCACGGCGCACACCTGGGCGATTCGTTCCGACGAGCACACGTATCCCTCCACGATTCAAGGCGAGGCGAACAAGCCGCTGCAGATTCCGTACATGGGAACAGCCGCGAAGCCGGAGCGGAGCGAGCTTTCGCTCCTCGAATTGCGCGGCGCACAGTTCGTCGCCGATCGGTTTGAAAGCCTGTCAATCAAGGACAGTTTCATCGTGCTCGATAAGCTGCCGCCGGGCGATTATTCGCTCTGGATTAAGCCGAGCAACATCCACCTTCACATTCGGCTGACGACCGGCGCTCAGGCCGAACATTATCTACTCGGCGATTATCGCAAGCTTGAGGTCCGCAACCCGCATCCGCTGCAAATGCGGCCGGTCGAAGTCACGGAAAAAGCGGTCAAAATACAACTCGAAAACGACTCGCCGCTGGCCCGCGTGCAGGTGTTCGCGGTGCGGTTTGAACCAGACTATCCGGCCTACGGAATCCTGTCGGAGGTGCTTGTACCGGAGCCCTATTCCGCCACGAGCCGGCTGCCGGAGTCGCAATTTGTGGTGGGGCGCAATATCGGCGATGAGTATCGGTACATCCTCGATCGCAAATTCGCCCGTAAATATCCGGGCAACATGCTCGAGCGGCCGAGCTTGCTCTTGAACCCCTGGGCGATTCGGAGCACGCAGACCGAGTTGCAGTTGGCGCAACAAGGGGAGGCGTTTCAGGGTCCCCCCCCGCGCAGCGACGTGTTCGCGAAACAAAAGAGCGGGGCCGGCGCGGTCGCGCGGCGGTATGGCAGCTTCGCCGATTTGGACTTCTTGGCGCATAGCTCGCTGGTGGTGGCCAATCTGGCGCCGGACAAGGACGGAGTGATCGAGCTCAAGCGGTCCGAGCTGGGCGCGTATCAGCAGGTCGTGTTTGTCGCGGTCGATCTGCAAAACACGGTCAGCCGAATCGTCGCGCTGCCTGAGCAAAAACCGCAGTATCTTGATCTGCGCTTGGACAAAGGGCTTGACCCGCAACAGCATTATACCCAACAGCAGCAGGTCAGCATTCTGAACGCGAAGGATACGCTGACGATCGCCGACATCACCAGCGCGCATTTCGAGGCGTTCGACACGGTAGGCAAGGTCTACTCGTTATATGCCGCTTTGAACCCGGATCCGAAGTTGGCCGACTTCAGCTTTGTGCGCGACTGGCCAAATCTGAAGCCGGATGAAAAGAAGGAATTGTATTTCAAATACGCGAGCCACGAGTTCCATTTATTTGTATACCACAAAGATCCGGAGTTTTTCAAGCGCGTGATCCGCCCCTATCTGGCGAACAAGAAGGAGAAAAAATTTCTCGATCACTGGTTCTTGGAAGAAGACCTGAGAGAGTTCTTGAAGCCGTGGAACTATGCGCAGTTGAATACGCTCGAGCGGATTCTGCTTGCTCAGCGGATTGAGGGCGAAGGGGCGATCGCCCTCCGCCGGATCTCCGATCAAGTGGAGCTTTTGCCCCCCGACCCGGAGCGATTGAACCACCTTTTTCAAACGGCGCTCAAAGGGAGCGCCTTGGAGGCCCGCGACGAGCTGGGGCTGAGGAGAAATCTGGAAACGGCCGCCGTGCCCAAGCCCTTGGCGCTTCCCGAGTCCGAGACGCCGGCTGCGTCCGGCGGCGCGGCGCCAGCCCCGGCAGAAAAGTCCGCCGCCGACAAGGCAGGTGACGAGAAGCTGGGTGCACGCCTGGAAAGCAAGCGCGAGGCGGGCAAAAAGGCGGTATTTCGCGGCGCGGAAAAAGGCGAGAAGGCGGCCGACGACGAAATGGAGCGCTTGGACGACATGGAAAAAGACATCAAAGAATTGAAACGGCCGCAACAATATTACCGCCAACTCGACAAAACGATGGAATGGGTCGAGAGCAATTACTATCAATTGCCGCTCGAAAAAGCGGACGCGAACCTGATCACCGCCAACCGGTTCTGGCAAGACTATGCCGCGCACGGACCGAAACCCGCGTTCTACACGCAAAACCTGGCCGAGGCCTCGCATAACTTCCCTGAAATGCTCAGCGCCCTGTCGCTGGTCGATCTGCCGTTTGCCGCCGGCAAACACCAGACCGCGTTTCACGGAACTCAGCTCGTGCTCACGGCCGCCAGCCCCATGATCGTCTATCGCGAGGAGATTCAACCGGCGGGCAAGGTCGCCGAGCACGCGCCGATCCTGGTCAGCGAAAATTTCTTTCGCCAAGGAGACCGCTTTCGCCAAGTGAACGGCGAACAGGTCGATAAGTTCGTGAACGAAGAATTCTTGATCGACACCGTGTACGGCTGCCAGATCGTGGTCACCAATCCCGCTTCGTCGAAGAAACGCGTGGAAGTGTTGCTGCAGATTCCGGCCGGCGCGCTGGCGCTGCAAAATGTCCAGACGACCAAGAGCGTGCATCTCGATTTAGAGCCGTACCACACGCAAACGCTGGAATACTTCTTTTACTTTCCGGCGATCGGCCGGTTTCCGCACTATCCTGTGCAGGTGGCCGCCCACAATGAGATTTTGGCCTTCGCAAAACCGTTCCTCTTCAACGTCGTGAAGGAATTGTCGCAGGTCGATAAAGAATCGTGGGACTACATTTCGCAGCACGGCAGCAGCGAGGACGCCTTGAATTTTCTGAAGCACCAAAACCTGCTGCGTGTCAATCTCGACCGGCTGGCATGGCGGATGCACGACAAGAAGTTCTTTGAGTCCGCGATCGGAATTTTGACGGCGCGCCACATTTACAACAACAGCCTCTGGTCGTTTGGCGTCGTGCACAACGATCCGGCCGTCATCCGACAATTCCTCCAGTTCGCCAACTCGTTCGTCGATCAGTGCGGCTTGTGGCTCGACAGCCCCTTGCTCGTGATCGATCCGATCGAGCGCAAGAACTACGAGCAGATGGACTACAAGCCGTTGGTGAACGCCCGGGTGGGCAAACTGGGGCGCGAGCGGATGATCTTGAATAATCGGTTCTTTGCTCAATACGAGCATTTGCTGCGGATTTTCTCGTATCGCACCAAGCTCAGCAATGACGAGTTGATGGGACTGACGTATTACTTGCTCTTGCAAGATCGCGTCGAAGAGGGGCTCGAGTTTTTTAATCGAGTCAATCGCGATCAACTCGCGGTAAAGCTGCAATACGACTACTTCGCCGCTTATCTCGATTTCTCCAAGGGAGAGCCGCAAGCGGCCCGCAAAATTGCCGCCCAATATGCCGAATATCCGGTCAAGCGGTGGCAGATGCTCTTTGCCAACCTCGTAAACCAAGCCGACGAAATCGATCATCGCGAGGCGAAGGTCGTCGATAAACTCGATCGGACCCAAGTGCAAAATCAAGAGGCGGCGGCGACTCCGGCCTTTGATTTCACCGTCGATTCCAAGAAGGTCAAAGTCGATTTTCAGAATCTGGCGGAGATTCAAGTCAACTATTATCTGATGGACATCGAATTGCTCTTTAGCCGCAACCCGTTCGTCCAAGGAGAGTCGAAGCAGTTTTCTTATATCCAGCCGAACGAGTCGCAAACGCTCAAGCTACCGGTCAAGGGAAACCACTTCGAGTTCGATCTGCCGGCGAAGCTGGCCAACAGCAACGTGCTCGTCGAGATCACCGCCGGCGGCGTCACGAAATCGCAAGCCTACTACGCCAATGCCCTCAAAGTGCAAGTGGTCGAAAACTACGGGCAACTCCGCGTCTCGCAAGACAAGGAGGCGACGCCGCTGCCCAAGGTCTATTGCAAGGTCTACGCGCGCATGCAGGATGGCTCTGTCAAGTTTTACAAGGACGGCTACACCGACCTGCGCGGATTGTTCGATTATTCTTCGCTGAGCACGAACGAACTCGACTTTGTCCAGCGGTTCTCGATCCTGGTCCTGAGCGAGGAGCACGGCGCCGTCGTTCGCGAAGCCGCGCCCCCCAAGCGGTAAACGCAACGGAGCGCGAACGGAAGAACGCGACAACCAGACAGAGGGCTATTCGCCCAGCACCGCCGGGACGAGGTAGCACTCGTCATCGTGGTGCGGGGCGTTGGCCAAGGCGGCCGGCCGTGGCAGGCTCGGACGAGACTCGTCGGCGCGAAATACGTCCTGTAAATCGACGGCATGGGCCATCGGTTCGACGCCGTCGGTGTTCAACTCATTCAGTTGCTCGACATAAGCCACCACCTGGGCGAGCTTTTGAGTCATCGCGTCTAGTTCTTCCGGCGTCAGCTTCAGCCGAGCCAGAAGCGAAACCTTTTCCACATCTTCGCGAGTGAGACTCATCGGCGCACCGGCGAGCGAGCAAAAAGAAAGTGAACCATTTCAAAGGCGGGCGGCTCTTAGGCTTGATGGCAGCCCTCCGCTCCAGGGACCGATGAACCAGCCGCCTCCGGCTACTTGGCAGGCTTGGCGGTTTCGCTCTTGCTGAGCTTGAACGGCGCGCGTTTGACCGTTTTGCGAACGGCGCCGCTGCGGAGACATTGGGTGCAGACGAGCAAGGTCTTGTTGGTGCCGCGGCCGATGGTGACATGCACGCTTTGAAGGTTCGGCTTGAACTGCCGCCGCGTGATGCCGGTCACCTTGGTGCCGACGCCGCCCAAGTATTTGGCCTTACCGCGGATGGTGACCGAATTGCCCATCTGGGGGCCTTTGCCGCAAACTTCGCACTGCCGAGCCATCGCAACCCTCAATCCGGAATCCAGTAACGTGTTTTCAAGAAACCACCAGTATATCGGGCAAAGCGGGTCATGCAAGCGGAGTTGGGGCGCTTTTCGCCCGCGCGGCGGCCGTTTCGCTTGCCCCGATCCGCTCCGAATGATAGATTGAATAGAGCACGATTCGAGTCCGCCCCGCATCCGAAATCGCCCGTCATGAACCGACTCACCGCGAACCTATTGTCCTTGTTGTTGGCGCTTCCCCGCGTCCAGCCTTAGGGTTCGTTCGTAGCCGTTTGCGAAAAAGCACGAAACCCTAAGGCCCGCCGCCTTGGGGTTTTTTTATTGGCCGGCGGCTGGAATCGCTCCGTTTTGAGTTCCATTTGACCTGCGTTTTTTCCGCCTGTTTGTCCGATTTTGTTTTTGCCACGTCCTCGCAAAAAGGGCCGTTCCAATGGCTGCTTCACGCCGCATTAAGATTTTTGATACCACGCTCCGCGATGGCGAACAATCGCCCGGCGCGAGCATGAATTTGCCTGAGAAAATGGAAATCGCCCAGGCGCTCGTGGACTTGGGAGTGGACATCATCGAAGCCGGCTTTCCGATCGCTTCGCCCGGCGACTTTGAAGCGGTTCGCGAAATCGCGGCGAACATCCGCGGCAGCTCGATTTGCGGGCTCGCGCGCTGCAACGAGGGCGATATTGATCGTGCTTGGGAGGCGCTCAAGCACGCCGAGCATCCGCGCATCCATATTTTCCTGGCCACCAGCGCCATTCATCGCGAGTTCAAGCTGAAGATGGACAAGGAGGAGATTGTCCGCCGCGCGATCGAAGGCATTCGCCGCGGCGTGAGCTATTGCGACGATATCGAGTTCTCGCCGGAAGATGCCGCGCGCACCGAGATTGATTTTCTCTGCCAAGTGGTCGAAGCGGCGATCGGCGCCGGCGCCACGACGATCAACATTCCGGATACGGTTGGCTACGCGACCCCGGCCCACATGGGCCGCGTGATCAAGTCGTTGTATGACCGCGTGCCGAACATCGACCGGGCGACGATCAGCGTCCATTGCCACAACGACCTGGGCTTGGCGGTCGCGAACAGTCTGGCGGGGGTCGAAAATGGCGCCGGCCAGATCGAGTGCACGATCAACGGCATCGGCGAGCGAGCCGGCAATTGCTCGCTGGAAGAGGCGGTCATGGCGCTCCGCACCCGCAACGACTATTACCACGCGGATACCAATATCAGGTCGCAGCGGCTCGTCCCGATTAGCCGGCTCGTCTCCAGCATCACCGGTTTGGCCGTGCAGCGCAACAAAGCCATCGTCGGGCGAAATGCCTTTGCGCACGAGGCCGGCATCCACCAAGATGGCATGCTGAAAGAACCGCGGACGTATGAGATCATGCGCCCCGAGGACGTCGGCATGTCCAAGACCGATCTGGTGCTGGGCAAACACAGCGGCCGCGCGGCGCTGGCCGACCGGGCCAAAGCGCTCGGCTACCACCTCACCGGCGAGCAGCTCCAGAACGTCTTCGAGCAATTCAAACGCTTGGCCGACAAGAAAAAGGACATCTATGACGCCGATATCGCCGCGCTGATCGAACAGCAAATTCATGAAGAAACCGATAACTGGTCGTTTAAGTCGTATCACATCACCTGCGGCACGGGCGCCAAGCCCCAGGTGCGCCTGGAACTAATGCACGGTGAGAAGTCCGTCGTGGGCGATGAAACGTGCGGCGATGGGCCGGTCGACGCCGTGTTTTTGGCCATTGAGAAAATGACCGGCGTGACGGCCGCGTGCAAGGACTTTCGCGTTCAGGCCGTGACCGTCGGCAAGGATGCGCAGGCCGAGGTGAACGTCGAGCTTGAACAGAACGGACGGTCTTATCGCGGCCGCGGCGTTTCCACCGACAGCGTCGAGGCCAGCGCCCGCGCCTTTCTTAACGCCATCAATCGCCTCGCGGCCGGAATTGCCGTCGGTCCGAAAGAATTGGCGGGGACCTAAGATTGCCGGGGCATCGCCGCGCCAGATGAACCGCGCGCTGCGACGTTTCTCAGAGCCGATTCGTGCCGCGCAGATTTAAGGGGGCGTCGATCCGAGCAACTGCGATCCGTAACAGATCATTTGCAACCGCCGCCTCTCGCCGCTACGTGGCGGTTTTCGCTGCTTCAAATCGCGGCCGCAGCTTTTCGAGTTGCGTTTTGCGCGTGGCGGCGTCGGCAGCCGGGTCAAAGTCGAGCTTTTCATTGAGCAGTCGCGAAAGCGTCTCCGCCGCCTTGGTCCGCTTCGCCAGATCGTCGCGGTCGAGCAGCTCGAACCAAATCTGCCGATCGCCGAGCAGCCGAATGGTCAACGCGGAAACCGTGTCTTCGGTTCCAGAACCGGTGTACTCGGCGATCAGCCCTTGGATGCGGGTTCGTTGCTCCGCGTCCAGTTGCGCCACGTCGTAGTTTTGCAAATAGGGGACAATCGCTCGGCCCGCCTCGCGCAGCCGACGAAAGGCTGCATGCCGCTGGCTGTAGCTATTGGCCGACAGCTCCCGAATCGCCTGCGCCCAGCGCTGCTGGTCGCCCAGGGTGAAGGTCGCGGCCGACTTGAACAATGAATCTTCCAGATCGGCGGCCACGGCGTCGGGCTTCCAGCCGTTACGCAACATTTCCAGCAGCGGAAAGAGTTGCTTGCGGCACAGTTCCGGCGCGCCGAGGGCCAGATGCCAAACCGTTGGGCCGTGCAACTCCCAGGTCTGATCGCCGATCTTGGCTGTCAAGGAACACTGTTTTACGTCTTGTTGAAAGTCGAGTTGCGGCCCGCCGGTCTTGGGGTCGGCCTTGACGGTCGCATGGGTCCCATTGTCGATGATTTCGACATGCACGGTTTCATCTTTGTCCGCGAAATCATATTGCAGGCGACATTGCCCGTTCATGTTGTTGACCGAAAACGACTCTTTGCGGCCATTGCTATTGGAGGTAGAAGCCGAGCCGCCGCCGAAATTCGGACTAAACATGCACAGCCGGCCGTTTTCGATCAGGACGGTTGCCCAGCCGTTTTGCGACAAGAGCGTGTTGCCGACGCTTCTGCGCGTCGGAATATCGGCCGCGCTTGTTCCGAGGGCGAAAGTCAACCAGATCAGCAGCACCACGCCAGGTTGCGAGTATTTCATCATTCGCTCGTTTCGAGTCGAAGCCAAGTGAGCCGGAAGCGGTCGCCCGCCGCGCGAGCGAGCAAGGCTCTCTGCTTGATTTGATCTTCGCTTTGCGAAAGGGTACGGCGCCCACCCCCCGCCCCCGCAACCATTTCCGGCCGCCGGCGAGT
>DASRSE010000010.1:0-12230 GCA_035656655.1 Pirellulales bacterium | reverse complement strand
CGTGGCGCGGCTGGACCGCAATCAGGCTCGCGACTTGCTCTTGCTGGCGGCTTGCTATGACCAATCGTCGGCCGAAACCACGAAAGGGCGTTGGCACCGGCTCCGCAAGCGGCTGAAGTTCAGCTCGTGGAAGTCCCAGTGGGATTTGGCGCTGGGGATCGCCGTTTCGGTCTGCACGCTGGCGCTGACGTTGTATCTGGGGTTCAGCCAAGACAAGTGGTTCTTCTTCACCCCTTGGCCTTGGCTCATTGCGCTGGCCGCCTGGGCGCCGCGGTTGTGGCGGACGTGGAAATGGTTTTGGCAAGCGCGCCGCATCGTCAAACATCTGCGGGTCGGCAATCTCGTCACGAATCCGTTGCGGCAAGAGTTGCTGAACTTCAGCGGTCCGGAGATCACCGGCCAACCGCTCCCGAACAAGGACCGCACCGACGACCGCTACGAACTCTTGATCAAGCTCCAAGGAATATTGAAAACGCTCGGTTACAACGGCATCATCGTCTTGATCGACCGGGTCGACGAACCGCACCTGATCAACGGTTCGGCCGACCTGATGAAAGCGATGATCTGGCCGATCCTCGACAACAAGTTTTTGAAACAGCCGGGCATTGGCATCAAACTCCTCCTGCCAATCGAGTTGTCGCGATTCATCGACCGCGAGGCGACCGACTTTTATCAACGAGCCCGGCTCGACAAGCAGAATATGATTCCTTCGCTGGAATGGACGGGCGAAGCGCTTTACGACGTTGCCAGCGCGCGGCTGCAAGCCTGCGCGATGCCAGGGCGCAAGCCGGAACTGCGGAGCTTGTTCGCCGATACGATCAGCGATCGGCGGCTGATCGACGCCTTTCGCGCGCTGCGCGTCCCGCGACATCTGTTCAAGTTTCTGTATCGATTGCTCGTCTCGCATTGCAACGCTTTCACCGACGCTAATCCTGTCTGGCAGATTTCAAGCGAACTATTCGAGTCCACCTTCGCGCTCTATAGCCGCGACCAAGACGCCTTCGACCGCGGGCTAAAAACCGTTTAGCCGTCTAGCGGCAGGGCGCCAGTTGACCGTCCATAATCGTCGTTGGTCTCAAGCTCGACTTGAGGTCGGGCTGCTTTGAGCTTCGCGATCCCATGGATCGTTCGCGAGCCGCCGCGTCTTACGCAAAAAGAAGCAAATGGCCGGATTCTGATCTTGCGATCCGCCTTGACGCGGGCCCCGTTGCGCAAGTACAAGCCGCTTTCCTGCGCCGCGCTGGAGCGCCACTCCGCGCGCGGACCTATTCCTGTTTTTGCGGATCGCGCTATGTTGTGCCGAAATCTGCTGCTGAGCGGTGGGCTGGCTTCGCTGTTGTTCGGCCTGTCCGGCTGTGCCTCACCCTATTATGCCGACCAAGGGGCCTTGGCCGGGGGGCTCGGCGGCGCCGGTTTGGGCGCCATCATTGGCAGCGCCTCGGGCGCGGCCGGACCGGGCGCGGTGATCGGCGCCGTTGCCGGCACTCTGGCCGGCGGGGCGATCGGCAGCGGGCTGGATGACATCGACGCCAAGAATCGCGCTCAAATCGCGGCCGCGACCGGCCAGCCGCGCGTGATCTACGTGCAGGCGCCGCCCCCGCCCGTCTACATGCAGCCGGCTTACCCGTACTACGGTCCGTATTACGGTCCGGCTTACTATTATCGGTAGCTCAGCCCGTGGCCGCCCGGCCGAATGAGCCCAGATTCGCGCGCGATCCTTTCCCTTGCTGCGCGCCGGTTGTGCCCAGCGCTATGCGCCATCCGATCGAGCCGGCTTGGTTGCAGGCTGCAAATTTCGCCGCCGCCCTAAGCCGGCGCCGCGGGAAATAGCGTTTTGCCTTCCGCTCGATTATATTGGCAGGTCGCGTTTCGCTTCCCACCTCGACCTCCTGCCGTTCAATCCCCCCATGAAAATCTCGTTTGTTCTGCTTCAGGGCTCGTTGCTGTTGTTGCTGGTTGCCGGCTTCGGCACGTCGGTCCGCCTGCCGGCGGCCGAGCCCGCCGCGCACGAGGCGGCCAAGCCGCTTGTTTTGGATGACTTTGAGGGCGAGCCAAAACATTGGAAATTCATCGGCGGCGAAGAGTTTCCCGGCGCCAAGGGCGCGCTAACCAAAGACAATCACGATGCGCATGGCGGCAAAAGCTGCTACCGGCTTGAAGCGGATTTCAAAGGGGGCGGCGCCTATGTCGGTTGCTGGAAGGATCTCGAACCGCTGGGGTTGCCCGACCTGGAGGCGATTCGCCTGTGGGTGAAAACCAAGGACCTGACCAAGCTCGGCGTGCGGGTCGTGGACGATTCGGGCCAATGCCACCAAAAGACGGTCGAGCTGCCGGCCGAAAGCGACAAAGGCTGGCGCGAGCTTACCTTGTCGATTCGCGATCTGGTGGGAGGAGAGCATTGGGCTGGCGCGAATGACGGCCACTGGCATGGACCGGCCAAGGGTTTTGGCTTTAACATCGGCAAGGACGCCGTCGCCAATGCCGGAACTCAAGCGGAACTTTGGATCGACGACGTGAGCGCGATTCCGCTGCCGGCCGGCAAGCCCACCTTGGCGGCTTGCACGCTTGATCCGACGATCACGCGGCCGGGCTTTGGCACCAAGATCCACTATGTTTGGGAAGCTCAGCCGCTCGGCGCCAAGTGCTCGATCTTCGTCCATTTTGTGAACGCAAAAGGCCAGATGGTCGCCCAGGCCGATCATGATCCGCCGGTCTCTACAATCGATTGGTCCGGCAAGGTCGAGTACGATAACACGGCCGTTTTGCCCACCAATATCTTGCCCGGCAAGTACGACGTGGTGGTCGGTCTCTGGAATCCGAAGCCGGCAGCCGTCGGCGGGGGGAACAAACCTTTCGCGGTCGGCGCGGGACTTAAGGCGCTCGAAGGGAACGCGTGCCGCGTGGGAACGCTTGAGGTCGCGGCCGACGCTCCGCTGCCAAAGCTGCCGCCGAAAACGCTCCGGCTCGATCAGTTCAAACTCACGTTCGACGAGAGCTTTCAAGCACCATTAAGCGTTTCGGCCCACGGACCGGGCACGCGCTGGACGACCCACACGCCGTATGGAGGCGATTTTGGCGACGCCGGTTTTGCCGATCCGGAAAAAGACTTTCCCTTTACGATTAAGAACGGCGTGCTGCAAATCGAAGCCAAAAAATTCGGCGATCGGTGGCGGACGGGCTTTCTCTGCTCGGTCGATCCCAAGGGAAACGGCTTCTCGCAGCAATACGGCTACTTTGAAATGCGCGCCAAATTGCCCAAGGGCCTGGGCACTTGGCCGGCGTTTTGGCTCAATGGCATTCGCCATTTGAAGGAGACCGACAAGAGCAAGCTGACCAACGTGGAAATCGACGTGCTCGAACAGTACGGCGTCAATGAAAACGCGATGCGCTCGACGATTCATCTGTGGGGGCCGGGCCAATTCCACTGGGCGATTGGAGATGCGACTCTCGTGCCCGACATGGTCGACGATTTTCATTCCTATGGGGTCCTCGTCGAAGAAGACCTGACGCGCATCTATTTTGACGGCTCCGAGGTGCAGAAATGGCCGACTCCGAAGGAAGCGAAAGTCCCGTTGTACATCATGGTCGATCTGGCGCTGGGCGGCGGCTGGCCGATCAAGGCCACGCCGAATCCTTCGCATCTGCTGGTCGAGCACATTCGGGCGTACCAAAAGAAATAACCGCGGCGATCAACCGTGGCGGCGTACCGACGGCCCGTCACCCTCCTCTGTTCTTGCCGTCATTCCCGCGCAGGCGGGAATCCAGAAGCGCAGCCAGACCGTGGAGCCGGCGGACCGTCACGCTGGATTCCCGCCTCCGCGGGAATGACGAAAGGGGGCGTCCTAGTTGATGAGGGCACGGTCGCTCGTCCGCCCTTGCCGTCATTCCCGCGCAGGCGGGAATCCAGAGGAATGGCCGAGGGACATCGGAACGGCTGGACTCGTGGCGTCGCGAAGGACGAAGCGCGCGAGGCCACGCGTACACGCGGGGCCGCTGGATTCCCGCCTGCGCGGGAATGACGAGGGCGCGGGGTCGTGGATTCGCGCGGGCACGTACACGGCGTTCATCTTGCCGTCATTCCCGCCTGCGCGGGAATGACGGGGCGCGGCGTCCTAGGATGCTATGCATGCCTGGGGCGATGGTTTTCCGGGGGGCGATGGCTTCCCGGGGTGCGCGGGAATGGCGTGGCGCGAACTAAGCGGCGGGTTGCGGCTTATTTTTGCTTCGGCTTGATATCCCAAGCGGTCAGCCATTTCTCGTCGGCGCGCTTCAGGTCGAATTCCTTCTCGAGCCGCTTTTCCATGTCGGGCAGATGGGCCGCTCCGTAGAAAATCGCGATTTTCTTTTTACCCCCGTCGATTTCCTTTTTCAGAACTTCCAAGGCTTTCTTGTTGCGCTCGGTCAAGATGGCGGAGCCGTCGGGACCATTGAAAGCGCTCGACATCCCCTCCATGTCCTCGAACTGCTCCGCGACCACGCGCTTCAGGGCGTCGGCCCGATCGTGATCGAACAAGGCCATCAGAATGTCGATTTCGCTGGGCCCGTTCCCGCCGCGATTGGATTGCTGGGCCATGCCGCTGCCCATAGCGCGGAAAATCATGGTCCAAATCGTCTCGCCGCGATCGGCCATGGTTTTCGAGAATTCGTCCGGCGACATGTCGGCATGGACGAAGTTCTTGGCGTTGTAATCAATGCAAGAGAGCTGGTGTTCCAACCCGAGCATATCCTTCATGCCGTTCTGCAAAGCGCCGATCGGATGGCGGCTGGACGTTTCGCCTTTTTGGATTTTGGTCCCCTCCGGCGCGACCAACTCGTAGCAGACGACGTCGTACTTTTCAAAAAGCTTATTCAATTGTTCGTAGTAGGCTTTGTCGGCGACATGGACCGCACCGACCAGATCAACTTGCAAGCCTGCTTGGCTTTTGTCTTTGGGAACGTAGCTGACGACTGCGGTTTGCATGGCCGTCACGTCGCCTTTGTCGTTGCGCACTAGGCGAATGAACTTCGTCTCGCCGTTGTCTTTCTTGGCGCCGGCCGCTTTGCCGTCGGCGGGGGCGGCCGGCTCCTTTTGCGCGATCGCGAGCTGGAGGCCGATCGCAGCGGTCGCCAACATCACACTGAGCAGCCAATTTGACAAGGATGAGCGGCGCGTCATATCAATCCAACTCCGAAAGAAGGGATGTAGGTCAACTGAATGCCCCCAGCGGCTTGTTCAGTATACACCTGCCAAACCGCGCAGGACAATCGGCTGGCGGCTGTCAGGCAAGGTCTTGGGGGCCGTATTTCAACGGCTCCGTCCGTGCGCGGTCCGAGGCCCAGAAGTCGCGGCCAGCCGGCGTCTTGCCAGCCCCGCGAAGCTGCGGCCAGCATGAGGCGATCCTTCAGTTCGCGGGATTCGCACGCGTAGTGGGGGGAAAGCTGAGCGGACGTCGTTGCTGAGACGGGCGGCCCGGCAGGTCGGAAAACGGCGACTTTCCGCTCGGCGGATTCGGCATTGCCGCCGGGTTTGGCGGCGCGGCGCGGGCCCAAGAACGCTGGCAGAAGGTCGCGTCAACGTCAAAAGGCGAACGGACGCTTCACCCAGCTTTGCCGTCTTGCCCAATCGACGGACTTTTTGGGCCGGATTACCAAAACAACTGATATTTTCGGCAGACTCTGCCTTTCTTACTCAACTCGTAGAACCCGCATGTCCGATACAAACGTCACCTGCAAAAGCGTGCGCTCTTTCGTGGTGAAGGATGTGCGCACGGCTTGTTTAGCCTGCCAAAAAGGTACAGCGAAAATGCAACTTCAACGACTCACCCTTGGCCTGGTTGCGATCGTCCTCGCTCTGGCGGTTGCGCGGCCGGCAACGGCTCAAAATCTCCAGCCGCTCGGACCCATTGGCGAAGACGTCGATGGGCAACCCTTTGCCCCCGCCGAATTGAGCACGTACGGCAACGGACCGTCGTTGAATTACGGCGTCTTTTTCCAATATGATGCCCTGTTCTGGAACTTTTCTCGCCCGCGGATCACCCAGGTCGGTTTTCCCGGCGTGGGAACTGCGACCGCCGGCGGGCTGGCGCTCTCCAATTCCGACACGAATACGAACGATACCAGCTTCATCAATCCCAACTTTCGCAACGGCAACCGTTACGAGCTGGGATACATCCAAGATAATGGCTGGGGTTGGGAGCTGAGTTACGCGGAGACTTCGCCCGCTTGGAGCAACGCCACGTATCAGAATCCGACGATTCTGTTTGCCGATCCGGGGGCGATTGTGCTGAATGCGCCCGGCATTTTGGCTTACACGTTTGGCGAAGGGGTGAACTTCAGCAACTCCGACAAGCTCACGTCGATCGAGTTGATGCGGACCGTCCGGTCCGATCCGGACGACTTCGGCAGCTATGGCGAGTTCATGTTCGGTGCGCGGTATTTTGAGCTCGACGACATCTTCCGAATCAGCGACCAGATTCAGTTCGATAACACCTTTGGCGATGGCTTCGATGTCAGCACTCAGGTGAAAAACCAGTTGGTTGGCCCGCAGGTCGGCTTCAAATGGAAGAATGTCCGCGAGAAATGGACGTTCGGGGTTGAAGCTCGCGGCATGATCGCGGCCAACCTAGAAGACACGCGTCAGAGCGTCCGAGTGGTTTTGACCGATCCGCTCCTCGGCGTGAAGATCCTCGATAACTCCTTGCAGAACGGCCGCCACGATACGGAACTCGCCGAGTTGGGCGAGCTGCGGGTCGAGTCCAGCTACGAGCTGACCAAGGCGGTCAAGGTGCATATCGAGTACACCGCCATGGGCGTCAATGGCATCAGCCGGGCGAGCGAACGCGTGATCTACGCCTTGCCGAATATGGGAATCAACGGCAGCAACCGGAATGAAGCCATGTTCATCAACGGCGTGTCGTTCGGCGTCGAGATCAATCGCTAGCGGTCAGTCGCCCGCCTCAAGAAGGGGCGTGATTGCAGGCGGCGCGCGGCTAGACAATCCGCGCCGCGCAGTGGGTCCGCACGAAAAGAAGCCAAGCGGCCCCGGCGGCTCGAATGAGCCGCCGAACTGCGTCCTCGCCGGCGGGATGGCTTTGGCGAAGGGGCGGAACAGGACCTACTTGCCGGCCAAGGCCATCTTGCGAAGTTCTTGCAACTCGCTGTGAAGTCGATGCCACAGCGGACTCTCGGGGCGCAGTTCGTCGAGCAAGTTCTCGGCTTTCTCGAACGTTTCTTCGCTGAATTCACGGCCCTTGAACAGACCCTGCCAACTCCGGGAAACTTCTTTTTCAGTAAGCAAAGCAACCTCCTGACGCAACGTCGGGGAAACGCGAAGAAGACCCTTCTATTCTAGTTGCTGGCGAAGGCCAATAGCAAGAGTCTGGCGCGATTTCACCAACTCCGAACTGCTCTTGCTGAAATCGCCCTATTTTGCGAATCTTCGCGGCCGAATTGCGGGAAACGGCAACTTCGACGGCCCGCTTCTCGGTTTTTTTCTGTCCGCAGTGCGTAAAACGTGCGTCTTGCCAATGGCCGACTCGGCAGATTGCGCGGCACGGCGGGTTCGTTGGTTGCGCCGCGGCTCGTCTCGTGGAAGGACGCCATGCATCGGACCAAGGCAATTTGGGCTCCGGTTCGCCGCGGCGCCGCGATCTTCGCGAGCGCGTCCGGGGCGCCGGCGCGGCGCTGGCTACAAACCGCGCAAGTCGCCTGGATCATTTTAGCAGTCGCGTACCTGATCAAAGCGATCGCCGCGCCGCGGATTCATACGGTCTATGTCGATTTCTTTGCCGGCGGACACAACTGGTGGTCCGGCGAATCGATGTACGACAAAACGGAGTATTACTACAGCCCAACGTTCTCGCTCCTGTTCTCGCCCTTCACGCTCTTTCCCGACTGGCTTGGACAAACGCTCTGGAATTGGCTCTCGATGGCCGCCGTCTTCGGCGCGCTGCGAACGTTTTTTCGCGAGGTCTTGCGGCCGCAGTTCGAGCAGATCTGCGAAGGAAAGTTTCTGCTGCTGTGCGAATTGATCCTGTTGCGCGGCATCTGGTCGGCTCAATCGAACGCCCTGATCCTCGCGCTGCTGCTGTGGGGCGCGGTCGCCGCGCTGCAAGGTCGCTGGTGGCGGGCCGGGCTGCTGTTGGCGCTGCCGGTGCACATTAAGATTTGGCCCCTCCTGGCGGGCGCGTTGCTCGCGCTGCGCTGGCCCAAGAAGCTCGTCGGGCCGCTGGCCGCCGCGATCGCCGGTTTGGCGCTGGTTCCGTTCTTATCCAAATCGCCCAGCTACGTTCTCGCGACCTATCAAGAATGGATTCAATGCTTGACGCAGCGCTTGCTGCATGGCCAGCGCTACATCGGCTACCGCGATGCATGGACGATTTGGGAGGCCTTCGGAACGCCAACCAAGTTCGCGTATCACGCGCTGCAGGCAGCGCTCGGCTTGGCGGTGTGCGGGGCGTGCTACTGGCAACTGCGCCGCGGCAAATCGGCCGCGGCTTGGATCGCGTCGACCTTGGGCCTGTGGGGAGCGCTGCAGCTACTGGTTGGTCCTGGGACCGAACGAATGACGTATGGCCTGATCGCGCCGGCTCTGAGCTGGAATCTGCTAGTGAGTCTGGCTGAGCGCCGCTGGCGCTGGTTGGCCGGTGGCGCGTGGATCGCCGTCGGAATTCTCGGCAGCGGCGCGTGCGAACGGGCGCTGTTGCCCTACTGGTCGCACGCGGCGCTCATTCAACCGCTCGGGGCCGTGCTGCTGGCCTGCTGGCTCGTGCTGCACGACTGGGAATGGTCGAAATCGGGCGCGATGGCGAGCGCTTCAAGCGGGTCCGCGATTTGGCAATGGCGTGTTTCCGGCGGGCCGCTCGATACGGCCGATCGTGCCGGAATAGTAGCGGCGCGGTCCCTCGCCCGGATCGAGCCAGAGCCCGCCGTCCGCGGCAATCCCGCCGCAGACGCCGCGAATTCGCCGTTCTCCTTGGCAAAGCTCGACGACGCCTCCGCGTAGCAAACAGCGCCGCGACCAAGCCTCGGCCAAGTCAGGGTCGCCTTGGCGCAAGAGGAGCAGGTTCTGTTCGAGGCGGCCCAGAATCCGCGTCAAAACGTCCACCTGATCGTGCGCGCGGCCCGTCAGGTCAACTAGCGATGTCGCGACCGCGCGAATCTCCGGCGGCGCCTCCGCCAGCGCGTTGTTCACGTTCAGGCCAACCCCGAGCACGAGCCGGTTAGGCAACGGGCGATCGTGCGAAACGGGCCGCGGAAGTTCGGGCAGAACGCCGCAGATTTTTCGGCCGCCCGCCAGCACATCATTGGGCCATTTGATGCCGCAGGCCGCTTGCGGGGCGAGTTGCCGGACCGTCTCGCAGACCGCTAGCGCCGCCGTCAAGCTGATGCGAGGCCAATTCTCTGGCGTCAAGCCTAATTCCTCCGCATCGAGCACGAGCGACCACGCCAGCGCGCCGGGGCCTGACCACCAGCGATTCGCTCCGCGGCCGCGCCCCGCGGTTTGCTCGCCGGCAATTACCAAATGCGGAATCGCCAGCGGCGCGCTTTCCGCTAGCTGCAGCGCGTAGGTGTTCGTCGAATCGACGACGGGCAAGAACTCCGCGCGGCGCACAAAAGTATTGCGCTCGAGCGCTTGCAACTCGGCGGTTCCAAACGATTCGCCCGCGGCGGTCATCATCGCAGCCTTGCTGGTGAACTTTTTTAGCTCGGACTCACCTGACTGACGCTCCCGCAGACGCGGCTCGCCGGCCCCGGAAAAAGGACAGCGGCCCAGGTTTGAATCTGGGCCGCTGTGAGATGTTGCTCGAGCGCGGAGGATCGCGGCCGGCGATGATTGCCCGCCGCGATCATTGCCACGGGTGTGGCTTGCCGGCGGACCGGCGATTGAACATCGAGAAACGACTACTTGGCAAGCGCGTTGGCTTGTTCGTTGAAGAAATCAACGCATTTTTGCAAGGTGGGAACATCCCATTTCGCTTCGTACTCGATGGCAATCGGGCCTTTGAAGTTTTTGCGCTTGAGGACTTCGAGCATTTCCGCTGCCTTGCTGTCGCCGGTTCCCCACACGACATCGTGCCAACCCTTCTTGTCGGGCTTCAGGTCCTTCTTGTCCGGATTGTCGGGCTTCAGGTCCTTCTTATCGGGATTGTCGGGCTTCAGATCCTTGAAGTGCAAGGAGAAGACGCGGTCGCCATATTTTTTCAAAACGTCGACCGGTTCGAGGCCGCTCCGCTTCCAGTGGCCAACATCGGCGCAAAAGCCGATATTCTTCAGATCCTTGATATGGTCGAACGTGTAGTCCGGGTCCCAATAGCGGCTCGGCTTCGGATGGTCGTGCAGCGCGACCTTGATGTGGTACTCGCCGGCGATCTTATCGATCATCGGCAAGGCTTTTTCCTCGGGCTCGCTGACGATCTCGGTGATCCCGACCTTTTTCGCCCAATCGAACAACTTGCGGGCTTCGGCTTCGTTGCTCGAAATGCCGATCACGCCGGTGTCGATGATTTTCACGCCGGCTGCCTTGGCGATGTCGTTCATTTCCTTGATTTGGGCGTCGGTCATTTCGGGCCCCCACTTGCCCTTGTCCTTGTCGCTGAGTTCTTGGCCCGGATAGATTTCGATGTAATGCAAGCCGAGTTGCTTGGCATAGCCGATCGAAGAAGCGACGGTGCCGTGGGTCGTCCACGATTGCAAGGTCAGCTTCCAACCGAGCTTTTCGGCGCCGGCCGAGCTGGTATCGGCGGCCTGGGCCGTCGCCATGAGCGCGGCCAAGGCGATGAAGAGGGCGAGACCAAAACTACGCATGAGAAACACTCCTGAATCGAAAAGGTGGGAAGGGTGGGCGGAAAACGTGCTGTCATTCTAACTAGCCATTTCTTCCGGCGAAACTAGCGCAACCGGGACTTTTTCTCGCCGCGCGGCTCCCTTTTGCGCAATTCCAGCCGTAGAATAGCGGACCTCTCGGCGAACCGCGCTGGCCCACCCTCTTCTCTCAGGAGTTTCGATCATGTCGCACGCGGGATTAACCTTCGCTCTCGTCGGATCGTTCCTGGTCGCGGCGGTGCACGCCAATCCGCCGGCCGCAGCCGGTCTGACGTCTCCGCAGGGCAGCGAAAACGTCAAAACGCTCGCCGCCGGCAACAATCAATTCGCCTTCGATCTGTATGCTCGGTTGGGGGCCCAGACGGATCGCAACCTCTTCTTTTCTCCGTACAGCATTTCGACGGCGCTCGCCATGACCGAGGCCGGGGCAAAAGGCGAGACCGCAAAACAGATGTCGCACGTTTTGCATTTCAGCTTGCCGCCGGAACAACTCCCCGCCGCGTTTGCGCAAATACAACAGCAGATCGTCGGCAAACGGCCGGCCGCGAGCTTTCAACTGCGCATCGCAAATCGACTGTGGGGAGAACAAGGGATCGCGTTTGTGCCGAAGTATCTCCAAATCACAAAAGACGATTTTGGCGCGGAGCTGGGACAAGTCGATTTCGCGAAAGACGCCAATGCGGCCCGCGCGAAGATCAATGCTTGGGTCGAGCAACAAACGGAGCACAAGATCAAAGACTTGTTGCCGGCCGGCGCGGTCGATCGTTCCACGCGCCTAGTATTGACCAACGCGATCTATTTCAAGTCGTCGTGGCAGCATGAGTTTCACAAATCGGCGACCGCCGACGGACCGTTTCACACGGGCGATAAAACCGAGCAGGTTCCGCTGATGCGCCAGACCCGAGATTTCTCTTATACCGCCACTGACGCGGCCCAATTTCTCGAGCTGCCCTATGGCCTCGGCGATCTGGGGATGGTCATTATCTTGCCGACCAAAGTAGACGGCTTAGCCGCGGTCGAAAAGCAACTCAGCAGCGACGACCTTGCGAAAACGATCGCGAAAATGCAATCGCGGCGAGTAAACGTGACCTTCCCCAAGGTCAAATTGACCCAGGAATTCAGCTTGGCAGAGGAGTTGTCGGCGCTCGGGATGAAGCTCCCCTTTACCACGCAGGCCGATTTCAGCGGCATCAGCACCCAAGAGCCGCTGCTCATTTCCGCGGTCATTCACAAGGCGTTCGTGGACGTGAACGAAGAAGGGACGGCAGCCGCGGCCGCGACCGGCATCGCGATGGTCAAGAGCGCGATTCGCGTCGCCCCCGAGCCGCCCGTCGAATTCAAAGCCGATCACCCCTTCATGTTCGTGCTCCGCGATCACCAGACCGGCAGCATCCTCTTCATGGGGCGAGTCGCGAATCCAAAATAAG
>DASRSE010000009.1:0-3522 GCA_035656655.1 Pirellulales bacterium | reverse complement strand
CTACTCGCGGACCACGGGCGTCGGGCTGACAGCCCGGGCCGAAGGAACGTTGCCACGGACGGGCCATGCGGCCTACGTGGGACCGTTCCGCCTGGAAGCAACCCGCGTAGTGGCAGAACGAAATCTGCTGAATCCGGCGATCCGCTCGCTCAAAGTCGGCTTCGATGTCGCTTGGGAGCCGCGGTTAGAGCCGATCAGCGTCAGCCAGCCTGTCGACAAAATCATCGCGATCGACGACCAAGGACATCCGCTCCTCGTCGATGCGCGCGGAACGCGCGACATTCTTTTAGGCAGCAAAGCCAATAGCGCGGACTTCGACGCTCCATTTCAACTCCCCTCGCGGGAGGTTAAAAAGATCGCTTCGTTGAAGGGCGTGCTGGAATTTATCGTGGTCGGCGGGTTCGAAGAATTTCGGTTTGACGACTTGGCGGCGACAAAAAACAAAACGATCAAAAAAGGAGACGTCGCCGTCCAATTCGTGCAAGCCCGCCGCACGGATGACCTGTGGGAAGTACAGATCCACGTAGCGATCGCCGCGTCGGCCACCGGGGTCGAGTCGCATACGAACTGGATCGGCCGCAATGAGGCGGTTCTCGTCGGCCCGGACCATCAGCCGCACCGCTGCGAAACTTCGCAATCGGAACAAGAAAACGCGAACTCGATCGCGATGACCTACACGTTCTCAGCGCCGAAGTCATTGGCCGGGTACACGGTTGTTTACACCTCGCCGACGGCTTCTCGAGCCATGCAGGTCGCCTTTGAATTCAAGGATATCGACCTGCCATAGCGGTTCATAGGCCGCTGGACGGCGCGGCGGCGACGCGCCCTCGCAGCGGTCCTGGTTTGGCGGTCCTGGTTCGGCGGTCCTGGTTCGGCGGTCCTGGTTCGGCCTGGGCGGATCGTCCCCTCATCGTATCGTGGCTCAATCGAGCCAGTCCTGGTCGGTCAGCCGCGCAGGAACGTATTCCTCGGTCACATAACTAATATCCTTGGAGATCAGCGACTCGACCTCCAGTTTGAACCCGTTGGCCAGCATCTGGGCGATCTCTTTTTGCCACGCCTTTTTGTCCTTGAACCAAGGATAGCCGGCGATTTGCTTCGCTCGCTTGATGTCCTGGTCGTTCAAGTTGATTTTCGTGCTGTTCGAGAGCGAGCAGCGGTCGAAGTCCTTGCTGCGCAGGCCGATGTATTTTGCATCCGGGATTCCCATCCGCTGGCTCTCGAACGCAAGATTGATCGACCCTTGCTTCAGCACGCTGTAGATGTAGTATCCCCACGGATCGTTGTCGAGCAAGCAAAAGACCGGCAGCTTCAATTCATTGTGCAGCCGATGGAGCAGACGGCGCACGCCGCGCGGCGGCTGGCCACCGCCGTGCGTGACCAAGCATTGATGGGTTTTCCAGAACTTATCCTCGGCAAACCGCCGCCAGACCGTGTCTTTTTCGACGTGCAGCACGAATTTGGCCGTGCACTTTTCAAATTGGATCACGTCAGGTTCGCAGATCGAGGGGATGCTGTATCCGGCCGAACCCATCCGCGTGCAATCGATTTCATCTCCGCTGTCGGTGAGGGTTATGGGACCGACCAGATTGCCGCGATTGCTGGCGTAGAGATGCATCTCCTCACGGAGCGCGTTCAGCGTCACCTCGACATCTTCGATGATCGTGTCGGATTCAGCCTGATCGTCGAAGGTTTCCTCCTTGGTTCCTTCGATCGAGTGCTTCAACATGTAGTAGAGACCGCGCAGGCTCGTCGTTTTGCCTTGCGAGATGAGCTGTTTGCAGCCGCTGCCGACGAGCAGCGATTGCATATAGGCTTTGGCCTGGGAAAGATTGAAGAGCTCGCGGCGGTTCGTGCTCGAGCCCATCTCGAGCACGCGCTTCGATTTGTTGAAGCGCACATTCGACAACGAACGCGATGGGACCTCGAGATACGGCGGGCGGCTGCTCTCGGCGCTGCGGACGACTTCGCCCGCCAAATTGCGGAGCGCGCCCATCGTTTTCTTGTCTTTCGTGGTCAGCGTGGCCGGAGCGGAGGCCGCCGGCGAAGCAAGTTTCTTTTTGGCCATAGAAAGCGGTTGGGTAGGATAAAAAGGGCGAATTGAACATGAACAACACGCGGGTTGCTGTGCGGGCCAGTGCCTGCGCCGCCGCGGACCGTGCTATTTGGACTTCCGCCGCGGCTTGCGCGGCGCGGCGGAGCGGTCGCCCGCGGTTTCATCCGCCATGGCTGCGGTAGGCGCAGCGCCGGCCGCAGGTTCCTCCGGTTTGACGATCAAGACGTTGTCGCCGAACTCGTCTTCGTCGGATTTCTCGATCGGCTTGCCTTGTTTGTCGAGCTTGATGTCGGCGTCGGCCGTTTTTCGCTTGGCCACGCGGAGGAGTTGGTCGTAGAGCTTTTTCTTGTCCGTCCCGTCGATCGCGTGGACGCTTTCAGCGACTTCGCCCAGATAGCGGAGAAAGATGTTGCGCCGCTCCCCCTCTTGCTGCACTCGCTGACGGCGGCGCACGAACATCGCCAACTTTCGGCCAACCGCTTGCAAGCCAAGTCGCAATTCCTTTTGGATTTCCGGGTAGGACGCGACCGCTTCTTTCGATTCGCTGGTAAACGGCACCCACACGCTGGCAATGTGCACGAGGACGGTGACCGGGCCGCTGGGAAAAGCGCCGCGCGATTGGCTGAGTCCATACGCGCGCCAGTTCGTACCGAGAATCATTTGCGTGATGGCACAAGCGCCAGGTTGAAATTGCAGCGGCACCCGGTTGGCATACCGCAGCACGTTCATCGTCTGGCCCTCCTCCAGATTGACGTTGCGCATCGCCTCGTGCAGCTTACTGATCTCGGGGGGGGTTAGCTTGCTCGGCGACGTTCGATTGCCAAATCCTCCCTCGGCGATGATCCGCTCGGCCCCTTCGCCGCCGATCCCGTTGAAGCCGTTGATCAGGAATTGGCGGAGGGTGCGCGCGTCGGACTCGCCGAGCATCTGCGTCAAGGCCTCGAGCGAAATGCGCGTGGCGGCGCTCGTTCCGCCGTAGGCCAGCGCGACCTCGATGAGAAAAGGATTGCCGCGATAGACCGACGGCGGGCGCGTTTCGGCCACATAAAATTCCGCCGGCACGACGTGATGCAAGCCTTTCAACAACAGCGGCACGCCGATCGGCGAGATGCAGTCGGTTGCCGGCGGCGGAATTCGCGTATTTTGGATCGACTGATAGAGCGCGTCGGCCTCTTGCCGGCCGATGCGGTGCGGGTTCGACCGCGTCGTCACCTTCGCCCCTTCGCAGATTTTAGCCGCGGTCGCGGAACTGACCCGCGAAAAACTGCTCGTGAGAAACTGCGACAGGGTCGTCGCCTTCGTGGCGTGCAACATCGTGACGAGATTGCCCAGCTCGATGCCGTAAGGATGGGGCAGAATCTCCTTCGGTTCCGGCGGCAACTGCTCGGCGGCGCGCGGGTAATCGTGCGGGACCCCTTCGGGATCGACATAGTGCAGCGTGATATGGGGGTTCGCAATCGCGGTTT
>DASRSE010000008.1:0-4055 GCA_035656655.1 Pirellulales bacterium | reverse complement strand
TGATCGACGAAGACATCGCCAAGCCCCCGGTAAAACTCTGTGGTCCGGCGAGGGCCTGATCCGACTCTGAGCCGGGAATGGGCGATGCGGCCGGGGACGTCTCGGCTGGCGCGGCCGCCGCTTGCGCTTCTTGAACGGGCGTCGCCGGTTCGACCGCGGGCGTGGCGGCAGTCGCATTCAGTTGAACAGGTTCCGTGAGTGCTTGCATCTGACCGTTCAAGATGCCGTTCCGCCACTCAGCGTACCCAGGATCGGTGCCGAAATGGTGGACCACCACGCTACGGCTCGAGGCAAAGCCAGGATGAATCCGCTTGAGCGTTTCCTTGTCTTGGGCTTTAATCGCCGCTTGTTCCTTCTTGGTCAAGGGCTTGATTGGGCCGTTGCCATTGAGGCCCGGCGCGGGAGCCATCTGGCCAAACAAACCGTTAAAGACGGCGCCGGCGAGTCCTGACCTGCTGCCAGATATTCCTTGCGTCGTCATCGGCACGGTGAAGGCGCTCACGATATCGACGTTCTTGCTGCTGGGTCCGCTGCCGCCAACTCCGCCTTGGCTATGGCAGGCAATGCACGAGCTGTCATTGTAGACGGGCCCTAAACCATCCCCCCCGTGCGCGCGCGAATCGCCTGGCAGCCATTCGCGATTGAATAACTCGCGCCCCGCGGCCACAAGGTCCGCAGCTTTCGCCTGGGCTACATTCTTTGAAGTCGCGTTCTTGTGCGAATTCGCCTCCGCGGCCTTGGGCGATCCAGATTTACGGGCTTCAATTACTGCCGCTGGGTTTGCTGCCGCTGGGTTTGCTGCCGCTGTAATTACTGCCGGCGGGTTTGCCGCCGCGGGCTTGGCAATTCCTGCCGTGATTTCTTTCACAGGCTCTTTTGCCGTAGCAAATAAGGTCAAAGCACCGATTGCCACAGCCGCGACCCAACCCCGAACGTGCGAAACGCGCGAGAACATAGGACACCCCGCTGGAGGAACAGAAACCTGGATAAGCAACAGGAGCAGCTCTCATCAAAGAGCCTTACCCTGCTGCTGGTTATACAGTTTCAGACGCGGCGGCGGCAACAAGAGTTCCCAATTCCGCCGGCAACGGCTTGGTAACAGCCTCGTAAGAACGCATTGGCTTATTTCGCCGTTCGCATTCGTCGCCGACCGCTGCCCATTGCAAAATCGTTAGCGAAAAGAGAAATTCGGCCAGCGCCAGCACGCCGGGATGGGGCAATGGGTAAGGCTGATCCAGTTCAGAAGCCGTGGTTCGCTCCCAGCCATCGACGGTGTGCCGCCACGGATCGGCGGCTAGCGGATCGTCCGCTGCGCCGGAACGGCTGGCCAGCGGCAGACGGCAGCAGGCCCACCCGAACAAAACCAACGTCAGCAGGAGTCCCAGGACGATTCGCATCCTGAACGATGCTTGCAAGCACCAGGCCGCGTTTCTGCCAAGGCTTATCTCCGGGGTCCATTCGACGCCTAAACGTCGGCGGCGGCAGCAGTTCGAAGATTTTCGCGGCGTGTCGCGTGCCGCGCGAGGTTTCGTTTTTGCACCGGCGGCCACCAAAGCGAGTGGGCATTTGGCAACATCTAACCCGCCAATCAGGTGCGGCCGGTTAGTTTTTTAATGGCCGGCGAAAGCCCTTGGCGGCACCGGAGCAGATCCTTCCACGGATCGCCATGCAATTGGCTGAGCCGTTTCCTAATCGTCTGCACGGTATAGAGATTGGGCTTGAATCGCGGCGTCAATTCGTCCCACGAACAAGGAACGCTCACGGGCGCGTTTTCGCGTGCGCGGGTCGAATATGGCGCGACCGCGGTCGCGCCCCGTTCGTTGCGAAGGTAGTCGATGAAAATTTTGCCTTTGCGCGCGGCTTTCGACATGGTGGCAATGAAGCGCGTCGGTTCCTCGCGCGCGAGCTGCTGCGCGACCGCGCCGCAAAACAGCTTGGCCTCATTCCAGGGGACATGGGGTTGGATCGGCACGACGACGTGGATTCCCTTGCCGCCGCTCGTCTTGGGCCAAGATTTTAAGCCCAGCTCGAGCAAATAATCGCGAATGTCGCGCGCCGCGCCGAGCACGTCGCTCCATTTTACCAGCGGATCCGGGTCTAGGTCGAAGACCAAGCGATCGGGCGTTTCCAAATGCTCCGTCTTCGAGCCCCAGACATGAATCTCCAGAACTCCCATCTGGGCGAGCGCGACCAAGCCCGCCGCATCATCCACCACGAGATATTCTTCCGTCTTGGACTTTTCTTTGATCTTAAAACGGCGCAGGCGATCGGAGACGCCGATGCCGGGGTGCTTTTGAAAGAAGCACCCGCTCACATAGCCGTCCGGGCAGCGGAGCGAAGAGATCGGCCGATCGACCACGTGCGGCAACATCCATTCCGCCACGGCCGCGTAGTATTCCGCCACGTCCCGTTTCGTGACGCCGCAGTCGGGATAATAAACTTTGTCAGGATGCGAGAGCTTGATCCCGGCGACGGTCGCGTTCGGCCCCTCCGCATCGTGATCGGTTTCTTCTGCGCGCGGCGAACGCTGGGTTTTCCTTTTCTTGGCGGAGTGGTCCGCGGCGGAGGCTTTCTTGCTGTTCTTCGCCGCGCCGCTACGAGGGTTTTTTTCCGCGCCGCGGGCAATTCGCTTGGCTGGATGCGTTTCATGCGCGGCGCGCGACCGCGGATTTAGGTGGCCATTCTCGGCGGTGTCGCCGGTTGGTGTTTCCGCCCAGGAAACGGGGGCAGCGCGGACAATTTCGCGGGCCGCTTTGTCTTCGCGTAGACCGAGAAATGCCGGATGACGCAATCGGCCGTCTGCGGTCCAATTGCTAAATTCAACCTGTCCGATCAGTTCCGGAGTGATCCAATGGACGCCGCGGGCTTGGCCCGTCCGGCCTGCGAGATTGGCGAAAGGCGACGTTTTTCGTTCGAGCTTGGCCATCCGCGCATGCAGATCTCGGAGCGTCGCATCGGAAAAGCCAGTGCCGACGCGCCCGGCGTAGACCAAGTCGTCGTGGTTGTAATAGCCCAAGAGCAGCGCTCCAAACCCTTGCCGCGAGCCGGTCGGCGTCGTGAAGCCGCCGATCACAAACTCCTCTTCGTTCAGACACTTTGACTTGCGCCAATCGTCGCCGCGTCCAGGGCGATAAGGCTGATCACGCCGCTTGGAGATAATCCCCTCGAGCCCCAACTTGCAGGCCTGTTCAAAGACGGTCTGTCCCTTCCCTTCCAGATGTTCGGCGAAGCGAATCTTGCTTTCCTCGGAATCGGACAAAATCGCGCGGAGGATTTTTTTGCGTTCGATCAGCGGCAAATCAAGCAGTCGATAGCCACGTAAATACAGCACGTCGAACACGTAGTAAATCAAGTGCTCCGACCGCTTTTCGCGAAAGGCATTTTGCAGGGCCTGAAAATTACTCGCCCCGCTGGGAAGGAGCGCGACGACTTCGCCATCGAGAATGGCATCGTCGATGTTTAACTGCGCCGCGGCTGCGGCGAGCGCGCGAAATCGATTCGTCCAATCTTGTTCGTTGCGGCTAATAAACCGCGCCTTGCCCTCCTCGAGGCGGCACAGCATCCGATAGCCGTCGAACTTTACCTCGTACAACCAAGCGTCGCCTTGCGGAACTTCGGCCACCAAGGTCGCCAATTGCGGTCGAATCGACTTCGGCAATTTGCCGCGCGTTGCCCCGGCGTCTTTCAACATTCGCTCGAGCGCGGCGGCCGATTGAGTGGACCGAACGGCGGCCCGCGGGGCGGCGGACGGCCGAGCGGCTGTTGGGGTCGCGTCGGATTCGTCCTTGGCGGCGTGTTTTTTGCGGCGATCGCTGGAGGACCTCGAATGGGATTTCGCCGCCTTGGCCGATTTTGCTCGTTGCTTTTCCGCGCGGCCATTTTTCCAGACGCGATCTTGGTTCGCCGCGATCTGTTCCATGGTGCGGCCGCTGACGACGCTGTCGGGTGCGTCCGCGGTGATATCGGCACTCGAATCGGCCGTGTCATCACGCTCTTTGAACAAGAACCAATTACGTTCATCGTCGCCCGTTTTTCGCCCGCCGCGACGAACGAGC
>DASRSE010000007.1:0-18908 GCA_035656655.1 Pirellulales bacterium | reverse complement strand
GTCGGCACTGGCGGCACCATCACCGGCGTTTCCGAAGTGATCAAGCAACGCAAGCCGTCGTTCAAGGCGGTCGCGGTCGAACCGGCCAACAGCCCGGTCATCACCCAGCGCAAGGCCGGTCAAGAACTGAAGCCAGGGCGCCACACGATTCAAGGGCTTGGCGCCGGCTTCATTCCCGACGTGCTGAATGTGAATATTATTGACGAAGTCGTTCAGGTTGCGGATGAAGACGCGGCCGAGACAACCCGCCGACTCGCCAAAGAAGAAGGCCTGATGTGCGGCATCTCCGGCGGCGCCGCCGCCTGGGCCGCGATTCAAGTCGCCAAAAAGCCGGAGAACGCGGGCAAGCTCATCGTCGTCGTTCTGCCGGACTTGGGCGAACGCTACTTGTCGACGAAACTGTTTCCGGAATGAATCGCGTCGCACGGCGCCGATTCAATCTGCCCCGAGGCAACCATCATGCAGCGCCGGGCCGCGGGAGCTGGCCTCCCGCGGCCCGCTGCGTTCACGCCTTGCCGAGTCGCGTGCCAGCGATTCATGTTCGCACCCCTCTCTCCGTCTGAAATAGGTTCGTATGCGTCTTTCGGTGCCGAAAAATCGCGTGGCGGTCTTTTTGCTGATTGCGATCGCCGGCTGCGCCATCGATCTCGGCACGAAGAGTTGGATTTTCTCGCGGCTTGGGATGCCCGACCCAAATGGGCCGTCCATTGAAATCGTTCCGCACCACTTCACGTTTACGACAAGTTTGAACAATGGCGCTTTGTTTGGCATCGGCCAAGGGCAAGGCTGGCTGTTCGCCACCTTGTCGGTGGTCGCGGCGATCGGCATTTGCTATTGGCTGTTTATCGTGGGGGCAGCGCGCGAGTGGCTCTTGACGATCGCCTTGGCGTGCGTCACGGCAGGCATCTTCGGCAATCTGTACGATCGGCTCGGGCTGCCGGGGCTGAAATGGAATGCCGGACCGCGAATCGGCCAACCGGTCTATGCCGTTCGCGATTGGCTCTATTTTCGCACCATCAACTTTCCAATTTTTAATATCGCGGACAGCTTGTTGGTCTGCGGGGCAGGGTTGATGCTGCTGCATGCCTTTTGGAGCGGCCGCCGAAAGGCGGAACCGGCGGGCAACCTTGCATAGCCGCTGGGCGCGGTCTTGCGCCGCCCGCTTCGTGCGCTCCGGTCCGATTGTCTCGCGCGCAGTTTTTTTCGTGGAATCGGCATTCGCGAGCGAAACTTCGCGGCTATTGAAACGCAATCTCAGCAGCCCCTCGCGGCCGGGGGTAAAATCGCGCCGCTGGCGGGCTGGGCTGGCGACTTTTTGCCGATCGCTCGCTACAATTCACAACAGACAGCACGTCTCACAATAGACGGCACGTCGACAGGTGGCATTGCCCGAGTGAGTTTCGCCATGGCAAAAATTCGCGTCTTGATTGCGGACGACCATACGGTTCTGCGCGCCGGCCTAAAGGTCCTTTTGATCGCGCAGCCGGATCTCGAGGTCATCGGAGAAGCGGCCAGCGGCCCAGAGGCTGTCGCCTTGGCGCGCGAGCTGAAGCCCGACGTGATTACGCTCGATCTGACGATGCCCGGCGGGTCCGGACCGGACATCATTCGCCAATTGCGCGTCGAGTGCCCCACCGCGAAAGTGTTGGTGTTGACCATGCACGACGATGCGGCCTATTGCCGCGCCGCGCTGGACGCCGGGGCGCTCGGCTATATCGTTAAAACGGCCGCCGACACCGAGCTGATCGTCGGCATCCGCGAGGTCGCCCAAGGCAAGAAGTTCTTGCAGTGCGATACGCTCCGTCACGCCGAGGATCTCCAGGCCAAAGAGCCGCGCAGCGACGCCGCCGATCAGCCGAGCCCCTCGCTCGAAGACCTCAGCTTCCGCGAGCGCGAGGTGCTGGGACTGCTGGTTCGCGGATTTACGAATCAAGAAGTGGCCGATCGGCTTTTTGTCAGCGTCAAGACGGCCGAAACCTATCGCGGCCGGATCAGCGAAAAGCTTCACCTCAAAAGTCGCGCCGAATTGGTGCAGTTCGCGCTCAATCACGGCTTGTTGCGATAATTCTGTTCCGGAAGGATGGTTGCATGTTAGTACGGAAGCCGGTGTTCCCCCACGTCATCGAAATGAACGTCCAGTCAGGCCAGCAATTGGGCTGCAACGTTTATCTCATCTTCGACGGCAAGGAATGGGTTCTCATTGATATCGGCTTCGAAGAAACGGTCGATGAAATCGTCGAGATGATCCGCCAACTCGATTTTCCCTTGTCCCATTGCAAGGCGATCATCGCCACCCACGCGGACGTGGACCATATCCAAGGCCTCGCCAAGCTGAAGCAAATCCTGAAAGCGCCGATCCTCGGCCATCGGCTCGCGGCCGAGCCGCTGGCGAAGGGAGATCGGATCATGACCTTCGCCG
Source organism: Pirellulales bacterium (assembly GCA_035656655.1). GTDB lineage: Bacteria > Planctomycetota > Planctomycetia > Pirellulales > DASRSE01 > DASRSE01. The sequence goes on along the minus strand of DASRSE010000007.1, from coordinate 16,489 downwards.
ACATTGACGCGCAGAATATCCACCTGCCCATGCCGCCGGTCAAGCTCGACCACCTCATCGACGAAGGGGACACGGTCGCCATCGGCGACATCAAGCTCGAGGTGTGGCACACGCCAGGCCACACCGATAGCCAGCTTTCATTTCGCCACGGGCGGCTGCTGTTCAGCGGCGACAATATCTATCGCGATGGCTGCGTCGGCGTGATCGATGCCCATCATGGCAGCAACATCCCGAACTTCATCAAATCGCTCGAGCGAATTCGCGCTTGCGACGCGCAATGGCTCTTGCCGAGCCACGGCCCGATTTTCAAAAAAGACGATCGGCAGATCGACGCCACCATTGCCCGCCTCAACGCCTATCTTCATATGGCCGACTTCGGCACCTGCGCCACCGATTGGCCCTTGATGGCCGAATGGGATGCCGAACTCGCGGCAGGCAAATTGCCCGAGGATTGAAAAAACTGCCATGGCTGCCGTCGCGGCTGGCCGTTCTGCGACCATGCGCGTCGCGAGATTGTCTATTATCCGCGGGTCTGCGCGCGATTTTGCGGCGGACCGAGCCCCTCAGGCGGCGCTGCTGGCAGCACGCTTCGCCCTCCTTCGCCAGATTCCTCTTCGCGCGCTCGACCAAGCCGTTTAGGCTGTGCACCTTGCCGCGCCAATTCGGCAAGCTGAGCAGAGACGAATGGCTGCGCCGATTCGACAAGCCACGCTCTGGACGCGGTCGCTGCTGCGGCGTCGGAAAGCTCGATCGTCGGCACGGACAATGCACCGTTCGACCGCGAAGGTTCAACCGCTCGTATTTATCATTTCATGGAATGGAGACCCATCATGCGCAAGGCCCCTTGGACCGCCGCTGGTCTGGCACTCTTGATCTTGAGTGGCTCGCTGAATGCCGCCTCGGCGCTCGCCGCCGAGCCGACCGAAACCTGCAACGAGTCGGGAGAGGTGCTCGCTGAGTTGGTGGCAATTCCGGGCAAGCAAATTCCGCAGCGGCTCCTGGCCGATGCGCAAGGCATTGCCGTGATTCCGAACATGATCAAGATCGGCCTGGTCGCAGGCGTCCGCCGCGGCCATGGCATTGTGATGGTCCGCGATCCGCAAGGAAAATGGAGCTTGCCGCAATTTGTCACGCTCACCGGCGGCAGCGTCGGCTGGCAGGCCGGCATCCAAGGAACCGACGTGGTCCTCGTCTTTCGCACGCGCAAGGGAGTGGACGGACTGATGCGCGGCAAATGCACGATCGGCGCCGATGCTTCGGCCACCGCCGGACCGGTCGGGCGCACGGCCGCAGCCGCGACCGACGCGCAACTCAAAGCCGAGATTCTCTCCTATTCACGCAGCCGCGGACTGTTTCTCGGCGTTTCGCTCGATGGCTCGGTCATTGAAATCGATCAAACCGCGGCGTTGGCGTTTTATGGCCCGGCCAACGAGCCCGCGCCGCAGCGCGTTCCGGAAGCCGCGGTCAAACTCCACAACTATGTCGAAGAGTTGACGCAGCCGCCGGGAGAAGCGGTGATCGTCCCCGGCGGCGTCGTGGCAGTAAATCCGGCGGCAGTAAATCCGGCGGCAGTAAATCAATTCGGAGCGAATCAACCCCAGACGATTGCTCCGGCACAGCCAAGTCCGCGCGCGGCGAACGCGCCGGTCGTGGTCGAGCGGCCGATCCTCAATCCGGCCCCGGCCGGGCCCGCCGCGCCGCCGATTTCGGCCACGCGGCTCGAGGCGTTGCGGGTGGCGTTGAATCAAAACGCCGGGGCGCTGCACGCGCTGCTCAACCCAGAGTGGCGGCAGTATCTCGCATTGCCGCGCGAATTGATCGATGCCAAAAGCCATCCCACGGCCGATTCGATGTTGGCGCTGGAATTGCGCTTCGAGCAGATTGAAAGCTCGCCCAAATATCATGATCTGGCCGAACGGTCCGAGTTTCAGCAGACCCGCGAACTATTGCACGAATATCGACTGGCGCTGAGTTCAAGCGCCACGACCTTGCAGTTGCCCCCGCCGCCAAATCGCTGATGCGGGCGTCGCGACGCGCGGCATTGGCGGCGGTCGGGCGCATATGGAACGAAGAATTACGTGAAGAAATCCTGGCGCTGCCGCGGCGCACGTCGCACGGGGCCTGTCGTGGTCTTCGATGCCAGCACTGCTGGCCAGAAAATTGCGGCACGAACCAACGCACCGTGTCGATGGATGACTTTTCCTTTTTAAGTAGTTACCCAAAATCCTTTTGACAATCGGCCCGAGCTTGATAGGCTATCGAAAAGCAACAGGCGCTTCTTCAAGAGGGCTGCGGGCAGATGAGACTGGGCAGGTCCTTCGAGATTTCGATTCCGCATATCACTCCAGCGCATTTTCGCATTCGCGGAGGGTTCTGTCATGCTGGCTAGATTTTGCTCGGGCGCGGTGGCAAGGCTCGCCGTGCTCGCTTCGCTGACCATGATCGCGACGGCGGCGCAACTGGTGAATGGTGCGGCGCCGCGAGCGCTCCTGAAAGGCTGGTCCACAGCGCAGCACGATGCCAAAGTCGCGCAAGAAGCCGTCAACGCGCGAGCCGCAGGTAAGCAAACGGGCGCAGGCACACAAGCGCCCGTAGGCACACAAGCAGGCGCGGGCGCGGCCGACGCGCAGTCCAGCGCCGTGGGCGAGCCGGGGGTGGCGAAGGAGGAGCGGCTGAAGGACGTGGCTGTTTTGCAGGGGCTGGTGGCAAATTTGTCGGCCGCCGACTTTGCCACGCGCGAGGCCGCGACGCGCGAGCTGATGAAAGCGGGGCGAGAAGCCTTCCCCTTGCTCCGCGAAGCCGAATCGACCGGCGACAAGGAAACCCAATCCCGTGCCCGAAAAATCCTCGACGAAATCGAATGGCCCGTCACCGCCGCCGCGATCAAGAAGATTGAAAAACTAGGAGGAAAGGTAATCGGGCCTGACCGCAAACGTCCCCGAGGAGTGATGTTTGATCCTGGCGGCGATCGTCGGTCAAATGTCAACGATGACGACGTTTCCTGTATCGCGGACTTGCATTACCTAATTGGCTTGAACTTATGCCGGACAGATATCACCGACAAAACATGCGCTCGCATCGGGAAGCTGCCCCTGGTCGTGAATCTTTACTTGGATGAAACCAACGTCACCGATGCGGGCGTCCGAGAATTTCGATATCTTTCGCACTTGAAATACTTGTCGCTTTCCGCCACCGAAGTTACCGGCGAAGGCTTCGCAGAACTCGCCGACATTGCCACGTTACGCGAAGTTAATGTGGCAAGGTCCCGTGTCACCGACTCGGGAATGGCTCAAATCGCGAAATGTCATTCAATAAATCAGCTTGAGGTCAATAACAACCGAATCACGAGCGCGGGATTGAAATCGCTGAAATCTCTGAAGCTTATCACCGTCTCGCTGGACAAAACGCATATCACGGACGAAGGAATTGCCGAGCTGCGTCAACATCCCCTTACGTCCCTCACGATGGGATCGACTGCAATAACGGATAAAGGACTGGCTTATGCCTCGGAGATCGAAACGCTCAATTCGATTGACGTTTCTGGAACCCAAGTCACCAAAGAGGGATTGAAGCAGGTGCGAACCATGCCGCACTTAAAGAACCTCTGGGCGTGCGGACTCGATTTGAAGCAGACAGACGCCCAGGCGATTCTCGACGGCGCAGTGAGCCTAAAGGCAGTCTTTTTCAGGCCGGATCAGCGGCCCGCGGAAAGAGAGTGATAATAGGCCGGGGTTTCAAATCAGGTGGTCTTCGGTCGGATGCTGGTCGGGCTCTTTTCTCAGGGCCGCCGCACATTTTTCGATGATTCCACAGAGCGCGGCAATGACGAGGATTTCGACGATCGACCAAATTACGATCGTGCTACGCGACTTGAAGAAAAACGGGAACTGCGTGGCGATGGAACTCGTTTCCGAGGAAGCCACGAGAAAGATGAGCGTGATGATTCCTTGGCAGATCACGCCATAGACAACGAGCCACGGACGTATTCTGCATTTGTAGGCAATCCCTGTCGCAGTGATGGGAACCGCCGTGAATAGGAAGAACGGATTTGGCGAATCCATGGAAGTGACGGGAATGTTACTAATGCCGAGCAGAAGCACGCACACGAACCCGATGATCCAATAGCGGGTCCGCGCCGCCGCACCGTCGGCGTAAAGCTTGCTGCTAAATCGCGAGACCATTTTGTGAAAGGGTTCCACAAGAAACGGGCGGCAGCGGTTGGCGGATCGTCCCGACGAGTCGAGCGCGAAACCTGGCCGTAGGAATGGGTCTATGCCAGAAGTTCTTTCACGACGCGGGCCGGTTCGACCCCGGTGAGCTTGGCGTCGAGGCCGTTGAATCGATACGTGAATCGCTCGTGGTCAAAGCCGAGCAGGTTCAAAACGGTCGCATGGAAATCGCGAATGTGGACCGGGTCCTTCGCGATGTTGTACGAAAAATCGTCCGTCTCGCCGTAGATCGCTCCCGGCTTGGTGCCGCCGCCGGCCATCCACATGGTGAAGCAGCGCGGATGATGGTCGCGGCCGTAATTGTCGTGCGATAGGCCCCCTTGCGAGTAGATTGTGCGGCCGAACTCTCCGCCCCAGATGATCAAGGTCGAGTCGAGCAAGCCGCGCTGCTTGAGATCTTGAATCAAACCGGCGCAGGCCTGATCGACGTCCTTGCATTGGCTCGGCAGCCGGCCGGCGACATTGCCGTGCGTGTCCCAATTGTTGTGATAGATTTGCACGAACCGGACGCCGCGCTCGACGAGTCGCCGCGCCAGCAAGGCGGTGTTGGCAAAGCTGCCGGGCTTTTTGGCCACGTCGCCATACAGCTTGAACGTCTGCTCGTCTTCCTTGCTTAGATCGGTCAACTCCGGCACGCTCGATTGCATCCGATATGCCAGTTCATATTGTTGAATCCGCGTTTGCGTTTCCGGATCGCCAACTTGCTTTAGATTCAATTGGTTCAAAGCGCTCAAGCCGTCGAGCATCTCGCGGCGAACCTCTTTGGAGACGCCGCTGGGATTGTTGATATACAAAATCGGATCGCCTGCCGTGCGAAACGAGACGCCGGCATGTTCGCCAGGCAGAAAGCCGGCCGACCAGAGCCGCGCCGAAATCGCTTGCTCTTGGTCGCGGTTGGTGGGAGTCGCGACCAGCACGACAAAGGTCGGCAAGTTTTCATTCAGCGAACCCAGCCCGTACGAAGTCCAGGCGCCGAGACACGGGCGGCCGGTGACCTGATTGCCGGTTTGCATCATGCAAATCGCCGGCTCGTGGTTGATGGCCTCGGTGTGCATGCTGCGAATGAAGCACATCTCGTCGACCATCTTGGCCGTATTCGGCAGCAGCTCGCAAACCCACATCCCCGACTGGCCATGCTGCGCGAATTTGTATTTTGACGGCGCGATTGGAAACCGCTTCTGCCCGGACGTCATCGTCGTCAGCCGCTGGCCGTTGCGAATGGTCTCAGGCAGGTCCTTGTCGTAATAGTCGTTCATGGCGGGCTTGTAGTCATACAAGTCCATCTGCGGCGGCCCGCCGACCATGTGCAAATAGATGACGTTTTTGGCTTTGCCGGCAAAATTTTGCAGCGTGTGCCGAGCGGCCGCCTGCTCCGGCGAGGGCGCCGGCTCGGCGCCGAACAGGTTTGCGCCCATTCCGTTGCCCAGCAGCGACGCGAGCGCGGCCCAGCCGACGGCGTGCGAGCCCTGTTGAAAGAAATGGCGGCGCGTGATTGACTGGCGGTATTCTTCAAACGGATTCATCAGAGCACCTGCTGGGAAAGCTACTTGTTTAAGACTTCGTCCAGGTTCATGAGTTCGCTGACGACCATGGTCCAGCTTGCCAGTTGAACCGGATTAAGAGCCGGATCGGCTTTGGAGTCGCCGACGGCAATCAGCCGCTTCGCGTCGTCGACCTTGGCTTCATAATGCTGGCGGAGCTTGTCGAGCGAGCCGGTGATGATTTTGATTTCCTCCGGCCGGAATGACCGCGAGAGGAGCCGCTGCGCGACATAATCCAGCTGGGTGTCCACCGTTTGGCCCCCTTGTTGCAACGCATGCTGGGCCAGATTCCGCGCCGCCTCGACATATTGCGGATCGTTCAAGATAACGAGCGCTTGCAGCGGCGTGTCGGTCCGCTCGCGCTGCATGGTGCAAATCTCGCGGCTCGGGGCATTGAAAATGTCGAGCGACGGCGGCGGAGCTTGACGCTTCCAAAACGTGTACAAGCTCCGGCGATAGAGTCCTTCCCCTTTGTCGGCGACATAGTTCCGCGTATCGCTGCCAGCCATTCCTACTACATCCCAGATGTGGTCCGGCTGATAAGGCTTGACGCTGGGGCCGCCGATTTTCAACACCAACTCTCCGCTGCTTGCCAAAGCATTGTCGCGGATCATCTCGGCATCCATGCGAAACCGCGGCCCGCGCGAGAGGAGCCGGTTGGCCGGATCTTTCTCCAACTTTTCCGGCGTGCATTGCGCCGCCTGGCGATAAGCGGCCGACATCAAAATCAGCTTGTACATGTGCTGGACGTTCCAGCCCGACTCGCGAAACTCGACCGCCAACCAATCGATCAACGCTTGATGGCTCGGCAACTCGCCGGCCACGCCAAAATCGCCGGCCGTCTTCACAATGCCGGTCCCGAAAACTTCTTGCCAGAAACGATTCACGGCCACCCGCGCCGTCAAGGGATTGTCCGGCAGCATGATCCATTTGGCCAAGCCGAGTCGCGTCCGCGGAAAATCTTCCGGCATCGGCGGCAGCGCGGCAAACGTGCCCGGATGAACTTCGTCTTTCCGCTGGTCGTATTCGCCGCGGTTCAATACATAGGCCTTGGGCACCTCGGGCTTTTCTTGCATCACGAAGGCAATCGTGCCGCGAGCCAAGATCTCCTTTTGTTCCTTGTCGAGCGCGGCGAGCTTCGCCGTCAGGTCTTTGGAAGGCGAGTCAATGTTTTGCAAAAACCATTGTTGCAATTCGTTCCGATCCTGTTCCGAGCGTTTGTCGGCCGCGATGGACAATAGCGCGCCGAGCCGATCGCTCTTGGCCAAAGTCTCGATTTCGGCCGGCGTCAACGTGCGGTCGTAAATGCGAATGTCGTTGATTGCCAGATCGCGGAGCTGTCCGGTCGTGTGCCGCGTGGCGACCTTGAAAGGCACCGTCGAGCGGGTGGTGTCGTGCAGCGCGTCGGCCTCGACGGTCGTTTCTTGCAAGGCGCCGTTGATGTAGATTTTCAGGCCGGCGGCCGTTTGGCTGCCATCATAGGCGACCAGCACATGGGCCCACTCGTTCGCCTTGATCGTGGCTTTCGAGACGACCTTGACCGCGTTGCTCGGCCATTTGTTAATCAGATGCGAGCCGATGTGGCCCGACTGCAACCATAAATCCCAACCGCGATATTCGTTCTTGTCGTCCATCCGCGCGAAGATCGCCCCTAACTCGCTCAAGTTGCTGATTTTGATCCAGGCCCCAGCGGTATAAGGATGATCGTGGTCGAAATCGCCGACCTCGGGCAACGAGATCGCGCCGGGCTCGCTCTTGAACGCCTTGGGGGCGGCCTTGCCTGCCTCCCATTCGACCTTCGGTTTGACTTTGTACTCTTGCGCCTTGCCATCAAGGGTCAGGCTGACGGTGTTGCCTGCCCCTTCCGACAGCGGAGCGGAGAACTTCAAGCCGGCGGTCGTCGGCTCGGTCGTGGGCGGATTGGCCGTCACGGTTGCGAGCCATTGCTGAAACTCCGGCTGCGCGGCCTGCTTGCGATCTCCGAGAGCTTTGTTGGCGGCCGCAATTTCGCCCGGCAATTGCGCCAACCGCGGGCGATCTTCGGCCCGCGCCAAAGGAATGACCGGCGGCGTGTTCTTGACGTTGCCATCCATCGCCGCTTGGGTCGTGTTGTTGAAAAAGGCCGAGAACGAATAGAGCTCCTTCTGGGTGAAGGGGTCGAACTTGTGATCATGGCAAACCATGCAATTCGCCGAGATTCCGAGCCAGGTTGCCGCCGTCGTCTGAGTTCGATCGCGAGTGTACAAGACCAGGTATTCTTCGTTGATCGCGCCCCCTTCGTTCGTCGTCATGTTGCAGCGGTTGAAACCAGTCGCAACTTGCTGGTCCAACGTGTGATGCGGAATCAAATCGCCCGCCAATTGGTCGATCGTAAACTTGTCGAACGGCATGTTGTGGTTGAAGGCGTTGATCACCCAATCGCGATAAGACCAAATTTCGCGATAATCGTCGAAGTGAATCCCATTCGAGTCGGCATAGCGCGCATCGTCGAGCCAATAGCGCGCTCGATGTTCGCCATATTGGGGAGACTTGAACAAGCGATCGAGCAGCTTTTCATACGCGTCTGGCGATTTGTCGTCGAGATATTGCTGCACGACCGCGGGCGCAGGAGGAAGCCCGGTGATGTCGAGCGAGACCCGCCGCACCAGCGCCCGGGGGTCGGCTTCTGCCGCCGGCTGCAACCCGGCCGCTTCCAATTTGGCCAGAATAAAGCGGTCGATGGGGTTGCGAACCCAAGCCGCATTTTTGACCTCCGGCAGGGGACCCTTTTTCGGCGCGATCAACGACCAATGCAGCTGATACTCTGCGCCGCCGGCAATCCACCGCCGTAAGGTGTCCTTCTCCGCCGCGGTCAAGGTTTTCTTCGCGGCCGGCGGCGGCATTTGTTTCTTAGGATCGGTCGATGTGATTCGGCGAATCATCTCGCTTTCGTCCGGCTTGCCCGGCGTGATCGCGGTCGCCTCGACCGCCGCATCGCGGCGATCCAGCCGTAGATCGGCTTTGCGAGAGGCACTATCCGGGCCATGACACGCGAAACAATTCTCCAAAAGGATCGGCCGAATGTCTTGGTTGAACGTCGGCACTCCCACCGCCGCGGAGGCAGGAGCCGCCTGCTCCGCCGGAACAACTGCGGCCGGGGTTGCTGCGGCCGGGGTTGCTGCGGCCGGGGTTGCTGGGGCTGGAGTTGCTGCGACCGGAGTTACGGTCGCGCCGGCCGGAGGCGCATCAGCCCCTTCCGTTCGCATGACGAGGACGGCTGCCGAGGTGAACACCGCTGCGGAAAGCGCGATCCGAACGGCCCATCCCCTGTTCCACCAACTTCGGCTGGCGATTCGCTGCATGGCTTTCCTCAACGGCGACGGTGATGTGGGCAACTTGAGGCCGGGCAAAGGCCGACGGCGAACACGATTCTCTGTGCGTTTTGCCGATCGCGGGGCAGGACGGCGGGTCTGCAAGCGCCGTCTGGCGATCCCCACTCCCGTGCCAGCCGCACGATTCATTATATACTCACCCATCTGGTCCCCAGGGCGGGGCAGCTTGGTTGGCGGCGGACGACTTGCAAGGGTTCTGCCGAGCGGCAAAAACGGCGGGAAACCGGCCCCCCGCTACGGGCGACGGTCGAACTATCCATCCTAGCGAGTCTGCCGCTCATTGCAACAATTTTCACTCGCCAAGTCGCTTGGCGAACCGATTCCAGCGGCAAAACCGCGCCCGCGGCGCAGGCGGGACCGGGGCGGGGGTTCAAATCAGGTGGCGGCCGCGACGCGCCATCTGTGCGGCGCGCCGTTAGATGCCCATCTGGCCCAGTCCGTCGGCCAATTGCCGCAGCAGACCTGCAACTTGCGGGTGGCGAATGCTGAAATTCGTCGCGGCTTCTTCCACTCGTCCGATGACCCCTTCCGCTTCGACCGCGTTCGGTTCGGCTTGCTGCAAAAGCTGCTGAATGTCGCCGTCCAATTTCACGAGCAGCGCACGCAATTCGGGGTCGACCGTCTGGGTCGCGCCCAGATCGGAGTGCAATTGTTGCAAGACGGTTTTGATTTGCTCGGCAGACATCGTGGCGGCCATTCGACAGAGGCGATTGAGAAGATTCCGGGTAGCTCTGCGCTCGTGGTGCGAGTGGGTCCGCGCCTGCGTGCGCTCGTCGTGCGGCGCTCGCGGCGCGAGCTGATTCCACATTCGCATCAACAGGAGCGTTGCGATGCGGCGCGTGGCGGCACGTGCGATTTTATCGTGGGACGGCACGAACCGCAAATCGAGGTTCGCGGTCAGTCAAACCATTCGTCGGCCGGATCGAAGGCCGGAATCGGCACGTTGATGATCTGGAGCTTGCCAATTGCCCGATGGCGGCAGCCAGGCTTGATCAGAATTGCGGTCAAGGGCTTGACGGGAACGAGTTCGCCGTCGAGTTCGAGATGGCCCGTTCCCGCGAGCACGAGATAGATTTCGGTCAGGTTCTGATGATAGTGGACTTGCGCATCGACTTTGACGTCGAGCAGGTGCATGGTGGCGACCGGATTGTCGGGCGCGGAGAAAGCGCGCCGCGTCGTCCCGCAAGGGCAGGCGGTCGCCGGCAATTCATCGAGCTGCGCTAGCCGGTAATTTTGTGGCATCGGGCGGGCCTCCTTTCTAGGGAGCGGTCTCGGACAGAGAATCGCCGCGGAGCCGCGGACCGAGGCTAATTCTAGCAGCCGCGTGACCAAAGAGCAGCCGCCGCCATCGAGCGGGCGGGCGCGGAACAGAAAGCGCGATAGCCGCGCTGCAAGGGGCCGGACGAGTGTAAAACTCGTTGCTTTGTGAGTGCAAAACTCGTTGCTTTGTGACGGTCCCTCGTCCGGGTCAGGCCTCCTCTCCGCTGCGCGGGAGGAGGCCCTTTTTCCTCATCGCCAAGGCGAACTACCAAGCAGCGAGTCGCAACCTGGCACGCCGCGGCGCACCGGCGAACTTGCGGCGCTCGACGCCGTGCGCCGATTGCTAGTCTCGCGGTTGCTAGTCTCGCGGTTGCTAGTCGCGCGGCCGGACAGCGCCGGTGAGGCCGCTGTAGTCCGGACGATCTTCGGGGTGCCACAAGGGCACGCCTTGCTCAATACGCTTGGCCAAGATATCGAGCTTTTCGCGCGAGCCGGCCGGAGCATCGGTCGAGACAAACTCGTCCGATTCGGTCGGCGCGAAATCTTCGTCGTGGCCGTACTTCAAAATGGTTTCGAAAACGTTTCTCATCTGACGCATGAAAATAGTACTCCCTGGAAAAACCAACGCGAAAAAACCAACTCGTCGGACCGAACCCGCGGGCATGCGAGGCAGCGGCTTTGGTTCGTTGGAACCAAGGCCGGGGAGGTCGGATACGCTCGACCCCTAAACTTGTCCGACAGCTTTCACCAATGAAAATTTGCCTTAGATGGGTCGCGATCGGTCGAGGTGAGCATAAGGACCGAACGATGAACGGCGGACCCGATCCATGAATTTAAGTATTGCATTATGTACGAGTGAATCTTAATGTCAAGAATTTTTACGGCAAATTTTATTCTTCCCTGACATTAGAGAATTTGATTGAAAACCACGCGAAAACCTCGCTGAGCGCGATTCGTATGGGTCGTCCAGCTAAAATAAGGACATGCCTCGCGCCGAAAGGTTCTCGCTGGAAAACCCAACCCGCAAACTTCACCCAATTTACCACGCTCGGCTAGAAAGCCTCACGGCATCCTCTTTTTGGACACCTGGGAAATAGGACTATGATCTGGCTTCAACGCAACCTTAAGCTCGCTCCGCGACGGCGCGGCTTTCATCTGATTACACCGGAAATCGTCACGGCGCTCGCCGAAATGGGCGAATTACAAGCCGGGCTGCTGCACGTCTTCATCCAGCACACCTCCGCTTCGCTCACGATCAACGAAAATGCGGACCCCGACGTGCCGGCGGATTTGGAAAGCTCGTTCAACTCCCTCGCGCCGGAAGATTTTCCTTACCGGCATACGTGCGAAGGGCCCGACGACATGCCGGCCCATGTGAAGGCGGCGATGTTGGGCAGTTCGATTTCAATTCCGATCACTGCCGGACGGCTCGCGCTCGGGACTTGGCAAGGCATCTACCTATGCGAACATCGCAACCAAGCAACCGGGCGCAATCTGGTCCTCACGCTCAGCGGCGCGTGACGGAGCGAGCGCGATGGCGATCAAGCTTGCTGCCGCCGCCTTCGCGATCGCTCGGCGGCGCGCCGGCAGTCTGTTGAAGTCTTCGAGAGGCCGCTAAAGCGCGGCAGCCGGCTTCGCCGCGCCATACTCAAGTTCGTCGAGCCAACATTCGACGAGCGTTTGTTGGTTCGCGTTGCGATCGATCTGTTGCAGCGCCTCAAGGCAGCGCTCGATCCGCTCCGCGGTCCGGTCCGGCGCGGCGCCGGCGTGCAAAACCCGTGTGCAGAGTCGCGCGAGTTCCGGGTCGGCAAGGGCGGCCGCCCCGCATTCCTCGCGAAACAGACAGCGATAAAACTCGAGCGCGAACTTGACGACTTGCCGGATCCGCTCGCGGCGATCGGCAGCTTCCTTGCCGGCTTCGTCCACGAACGCGAGCACTTGCTTGCTGATTCGGACCGTGTCGAGTTGCGGCTCGGCGAGTTGCGCTAAAAAGTCGAGGCGAAACGTCGCCAAGGCCGGATCGACGAAGGCTTTTGCCCGCGCGATGCTCCCTTCGCTGAATTTCGCCGCCTGCAACGCTTGGGTTCGATCGGCGACGCATTCCTGTTCGAGCAAGACCTCGGCAACTTGCTCCGCGGACAAAGGACGGAAGCGGATCACCTGGCAACGCGAGCGAATCGTCGGCAATTGCTTGGTGGGGCTGGTGCCGATCAGAATCAAGACGGAATTAGGCGGCGGTTCTTCGAGGGTCTTCAGCAAGCAGTTGGCGCCCTCTTCGTTCAAGTAGTCGGCGTCGTCGATCATGCCGATTTTGCGCCCGCCGAAAAACGGTTTCTTGCTCAGGTCATAACAAAAGCCTTCGCGCATCCGTTGTTCTTTTTCGCCAATCAATAATTTCACCGGAATCGAGGCGCGATCGCTCGGCTTTTCCACCTGTACCAGATCAGGATGCGTGCCGGCCTCGATCTGCACGCACGACGGGCAGGTCCCGCACGGATCGAGCGCCGCGGCAGGCCGCGTTTGACAGAGCAAGCCTTGGGCCAACTTGCGGGCGAAGGTGCGCTTGCCGATGCCGCCGGGCCCGACAAACAAAAACGTGCTCGCCAAGCGCTCGGCGCGCAGCATCCGGCGAAAGTGGTCAACGATCGCGTCGTGTCCTAACAAGCCTTGCCAACTCATTGCAGATTGCTCGCCGAAAAAAAGGTTGGGTGCCGCGATCCTTCGGCCGTGCGGCCGGGCCCTGTTGCCCGCCTGGAAGCTCGCCACGCGCCCGCGAATTAGCCGCGGAATTGGTGGAGGAGCATGTAGGCCGTTAGCGAAAAGCCGATCGCGATGACGATCCGCCGGACCCATTTTTGTCCGATTCGCTGCGCAATGCCAGCCCCCGCGTAGCCCCCCAAAATCGCCGCCACGCTCATCAGCAAGGCGACCGGCCAATGGACGAAGCCGTTGCTGATCAGGATCACGGCCGTGATCCCGTTGATGCCGGCGCCGATTAGATTCTTCAGCGCATTCATGTGATGAATGTTCGTAAAGCCGAGCCAGCTAAAGCCGGCCAGCATCAAGATGCCAATGCCGGCGCCGAAATAGCCGCCATAGACGCCGACCAAGAATTGAAATGCCAGCACCGCCAGCCAACGGCGACGCGCGCCGCGCAAGCCGGGAGTGTCGGCGCGATCGAGCGCTTCGTCGATTTCGGCTTCGCTCAGTCCGCGGGCACCCCGATTCCGCTCGGCCCAGCGGCTGCGCAGCTTCGCGAGCGGAGCTTGCGCGACAAAGAGCAAGGTTGCCAACAAGATCAGATAAGGAACGAGCGATTTGAAGACCGATTCGCTGGTCAGGGTCAAGATGGTGGCGCCGATTGCGCCGCCGAGCGTGGACGGAATCGCGAGCAATATGGTTTCGCGGCGATCGCTGGGCAACTGCCCGCGGTAGCCCCAAAACGAACTGAGCGCGCCGGGCCACAGCGCGACCGTGCTAGTCGCATTGGCGACGAGCGCGGCATTCACCCAACCGGCCGCGCCGCCCGCCCACAGCAGCGTAGGAAACGTCAAGAGCGTCCCGCCGCCGGCGACGGAGTTCATGCCCCCGGCAAGGAGCGCCGCGACGAAGAGCAGCGCATCCTGGTACCAAAGCATGCCGAGCGAAAGGGGTGAGAAGCAGCGAGGCGAAGCGGGGGCGCCGCGCGAGAAGGAAGAATGCGAATGGAAGCGCACGCCGCGCGGCGGATGCCGCGAGCAGCGCTACCCCTTGTTCATGGCCGCTTGAATAAAAAAAGTCGCGGCCGCGCCGACGATGAAAATCACGAACGCGAGCGCCAGCTTGCCTACACTAAAGCGGTCGCCAAAATTGAAAAGCAGTTGAAAGAAGATAAACAACATTCCGCCCACCACGGCGGAAAGTTTCACGCGATAAAGGGTCTGGTCATCCATAGCAGTTCGCGGGCAGCAGAAGGGTCCGTGACGCGGAAAAGCGATGCCGTCGAAGGCGTGCGCGAGGCTATTCCTCAATGGGCTCTTTGACGACTTGAACGAAGTGGGGCGTTTTTTGCGAAACCGACAACTCGGCGGCTTTTTTGTCCGCGTGTTTACGCTGGCTGTATTCGAACAAGGCGACCCGCTTCATCGACTGGTTGAACACGCCCCAAAAAGCCTTCAGGCGAATGATTTTGGGAGTCTTCGAGCGGCTTTTGCGTTTGGCGGGCGCTTTTTTGGCCTTTTTCTTAGGAGCTGCGTCTTCGGAACCTTCGTCCTCGTCCCCCTCGCTTTCTTCCATCTCGCGTTCTTCCGCTGCGTCGTTTTCTTCGCGCAACTCTCGCCGGTTCAAGACCTTACGTGCCATAATCCTGCTCAATTGGATTGCCTGATCGAGCGGCTGCCGGCGGCTTGCAAGCGGCCGCGCCGAGTGAATTTGCCCAAGTAGGGCCGTATCTTAACCGATTTTTTCCCCTGCGACTAGCTTCCGCCGCCGCCCGCCGCCGCCGCCCGGACAGGGACTGAAAACGGCCCGTTTCCGCCAGCAATTCGTCGCCGCCGAGGCCGCCACACCGAGATTCTGTCAGCGATCGTTTTCGTCCCGCGGCTGGCCGGCGGGCGGCGGATGAATCCGCCACTGTTTGTTGACAATTAGCCGGGCGCTGCGGCGATACGACCAATAGGACCAAGCCCACTGAATCACCACAAAAAACCGATTTTGAAAACCGGTCAAGTAATAAATATGCACCACGAGCCACATCAGCCATGCAAAGAATCCGCTGAACTTGAATTTACCGATCTCGACAATCGCGCGGCCGCGGCCGATCGTCGCCATTTGCCCTTTGTCCACAAAGTGGAACGGCGCCCGCGGCTTGCCGGCCAGTTCGGCCCGAATCAGTTTGGCCAGATAGCGCCCTTGCTGCATCGCGACAGGCGCCGTGCCGGGCAAGGGCTTGCCAGTCTGATGGAGAAAACAAGCCAAGTCGCCCGCGGCAAACACGCGCGGGTGGCCGGGCAAGCTCAGATCCGGTTCGACCAGAATGCGGCCATTGCGATCGACCGGCGCGCCGCTTTCGTGCCCCAGAAACGACGCTTTGACTCCGGCCGCCCAGAGAACCGTGGCGGAATGGATCCGCTCGTTGCCGATTTCAACCCCGTCGGCGTCGATCTTTGTGACCGCGCTGTTCGTCCAGACCTGCACGCCCAAGTGCTCGAGATCGCGCATCGCGCGGTTGGCTTGCGTCTCGCTGAAGGCAGCGAGGATCCGCGGGCCGGCCTCGATCAGGATGACGCGGGCCAGTTTGGCATTGATATGGCGAAAGTCGCGGGCGAGCGTGTAGCGGCTCATTTCGCCCATCGCGCCGGCTAATTCGACACCGGTGGGGCCGCCTCCCACCACGACAAACGTCAGCAGCTTTTTCCGCACGTCGGCCGAATCGCTGCGCTCGGCTTGTTCATAGGCCAACAGCACGCGGCGGCGAATTTCGGTTGCTTGCTCGAGCGTTTTCAAACCTGGCGCAAATGATTCCCACTCGTTGTGGCCAAAATACGAATGCCGCGCGCCGCACGCCATGATCAAATAGTCGAACTTCAGCTCGCCAAAGTCGGCGCGGACCAGGCCGTGCTCCAGATCGAGCGTTTGAACTTCTCCTTGCAAGACCTCGACGTTTCGATAGCGCGACAACATCGAGCGAATCGGCGCGGCGATCTCCGCCGGACTCAGGCCGGCCATCGCGACCTGATACAACAGGGGTTGAAAAAGGTGGTAGTTGGCCCGATCGATCAGCGTAATCTCGACGCCCGGAATCCGCGCCAACCCCTGGGCGGCGTTCATGCCTGCGAACCCGCCCCCCAGGATGAGAATTTTGGTCATGTTGAGGAGGTTTGGTTGGCGGCGCCCGCGCCGGACATTCGAGGACGTGGCAACATGGCGCGCTACGACGGGCGGCGCGCGACCACCCGATGAAAGTGCATCTGGACTTCGCGGGCGACGACGCGGCGGATCCCTTCGACGAGGCAGTGCGGCTCGTTGTCTTCTTGTCCGCGGCGAATGATTTCGTCGAGCTTCATTCCGGGAGGCACGGTAAAGGTCGATTGATAGATGATCTGATTGC
>DASRSE010000006.1:0-8115 GCA_035656655.1 Pirellulales bacterium | reverse complement strand
GTCCAGGTTTATCGATTCTTGACATAATTGCCTATTCGCGCTACATTGCGGAGCTAGCAAGTTCTCTTTGAATTTGATCTTACGACTTTTTTGGGATCGGCCTGCTGCATGGCCAACATGACGACTATTGATCTGGGGCCTCTGGCACGCGACCTGGGGCTTGCTCCAGAACGCGTCGGGGCAACGATCCAACTGCTCGACGACGGAAATACGGTCCCTTTCATTACCCGCTACCGCAAGGATCAAACCGGCGGCTTGGACGAAGTTCAGATTCGCGACATCGAATCGCGGGTCAACAAATTGCGGCAGTTGGCCGAGCGCAAGCAGACGATCCTGCGCTCGATCGAGGCGCAAAACAAGTTAACTCCGGAGTTGGCGGCGCAAATCAGCGGCGCCGACAGCCTCAAGCGGCTTGAGGATCTCTATCTTCCCTTCAAGCCCAAGAAGCAAACGCTCGCGACCGCCGCCCGCGAACGCGGGCTCGAACCGCTGGCCGACGAAATCTTCATCGCCTCGCCCGCCTGCGCCGACCTGGACGCGCGCGCCCGCGACTTCATCAACCCTGACAAGCAAATTGTGTCGGTTGCCGACGTGCTGTTAGGGGTGGGTCATATCCTGGCCGAAAATTTCAGCGAGCGGGCCGACTTGCGGGGCCGGCTCCGCAAAATCTTCAAGCGGACCGGCAAGCTCGTCAGCACCCGGATCGAGAGCGAAAAGAAGGCTGAATCCGAAGCGAAATCGGCTGAAAGCAAATCAACCGCGCCGAAAACGCCAAAGCTGGCTGCGACCGAACAAATTTCGAGCGAGACCATTCCGGCGCCCGCGACTTCGACCGAGCCTGCCGCCGGCGAAATGCCGTCGAGCGATATGGCTTCTAACGAGCCCCCTCCGGGTCCGACCCCCGCGGATTTGTCGGCCGTGCCGCCGAATCAAGATCCGCCGCCGACGCCCGCGATTCAAGCGGCTGACGATGCCCAGCCAGCCCGGTCGGAGTCGCCCGAAATGGAGTCCGCCGCTCCTGCTTGGGAAGCTGCCGCGGAGATGGATGCTAGCGCGGCGCCGGCTGCTACTGACGCCGCTGAGACAGCGTTGCCTGAGACAGCCCTGCCAAGGACAATGTCGAGCGAATTGCCCGCGGCAGAATCAGCGTTAGAGAAAAGGCCTGTCGCGGCAGAGAGCGGCGCAATGAGCGAGGCCACCTCGACGGTTCTGCCGGCGCCGGCGACCGAGCCTGGCTCGGCGGCTCCCTCCGCCCCCGCGAGCATGCCGGCCCCAGCCGTCGCGTCCGCGAAATCGGCGCGGGTCGCCGAGCGTGAGAAAAAGCGCAAGGCGAAAGACAAGGCCAAGGACAAGCTGCAAGAAAAGCTCGAACACGATTTCCGCGACTACTTCGCCTATTCGGAGCAGATCGGCCGCATCCCGCCGCATCGCGTCTTGGCGATCAATCGCGGCGAAAAAGCAAGAATCTTGCGGGTCAAAATTGACGCCGATGTAGAAGCGCTGCATCAAGAGGGAGAAAGCCTAGTCGTCGCCGAGAATCATCCGCACGCCGATTTTCTCCGTGGTTGCGCGAAGGACGCCCTGACGCGGCTTGTGATTCCAAGTCTCGAACGGGAGATCCGCCGCGAGTTGACCGAGAACGCGGAAACGCACGCGGTCGAGGTATTCGCCCGCAACCTTCGCAATCTGCTGCTCCAGCCTCCGATCCAAGGCCGCCGCGTCCTGGCGATTGATCCCGGCTTCAAAAGCGGCTGCAAGCTCGCCGCGCTCGATGAGTTTGGCAACCTGCTCGATCATGGCGTCGTTCATCTCATTGGCAAGGAAGAACGTAAAAAGGAAGCCCGCGCGAAGCTCGTCGAAATGATCCAGACCCATAGTCTGAAGGTCGTGGCAATTGGCAATGGCACTGCTTGCCGTGAGACGGAAGACATGCTCACGGAGATCTTAGGCAACGAACTCCAAGACCAAGGAGTGGCCTATGTGATCGTGAACGAGGCGGGGGCCAGCGTCTATTCGACGAGCCCCTTGGGCCGCGAGGAGTTTCCCAACTTCGACGCGACGCTGCGCGGCGCAATCTCGATTGGACGGCGCTTGCTCGATCCGCTGAGTGAACTGGTTAAAATCGACCCGGCGAATATCGGCGTCGGCTTGTATCAACACGATGTGAAGGCGAAGCATTTGCGGACTTCGCTCGACGCGGTCATCGAATCTTGCGTCAACTATGTCGGCGTGGACCTGAACACGGCCAGCCCGGCCTTGCTGCGATACGTTTCGGGCTTGAACCAGCTCACGGCGCGCCGCGTGTACGATCATCGTCAGCAGCATGGCCCGTTTGCTCGGCGCGATCAACTGAAGGAGGTGGCCGGCTTTGGCGAATCGGCGTTTGTGCAAGCGGCTGGGTTTTTGAAGATCACCGGGGGCGAAGAACCGCTCGACTCGACCTGGATTCATCCCGAGAGTTATGCCGCGGCCCGACATGTTCTGGAAAAACTCGATTGCGCGCCGACGGCGCTTGTGGACAAGGAAACGCCGGCTCAACTCGCGGAGCGCGCTCAAAAGCTCGATCCGACCGCGGTTGCGGCGGAACTCCATGTCGGCGCGCTTTCGCTCAAAGACATCTTGGTCCAGTTAACTCGGCCGGGCCGCGACCCACGCGAAGATTTGCCGCCTCCCATTTTCAAACGAGGCGTGCTGAAGCTGGACGATTTGACCCCCGGCATGGAACTCACCGGCAGCGTGCTGAATGTAGTTGATTTCGGTGCCTTCGTTGATATCGGCCTGCATGACAGCGGGCTGGTTCATATCAGCCAGTTGGCCAACAAATACATCCGCGATCCCCATGAGGTGGTGGCCGTCGGCGACGTCGTCAAAGTCTGGGTTTTGGAAATCGATAAAACGCGGCGGCGCGTGTCGCTGACGATGATCGCGCCCGGAACGCCGCGCACGCCCCCGCAAAAACATGGCGGCTCCAAAGAAGGCCAACGCGGCGAGCGCCGGCCGCCACGCCCCGCGAACCAAAATCAGAATCAAGGCCAAAGCGCAGGGACCGCCGCCGGCGCGCCGACCGCGGAAGGAGGGGCACGGCCGGCTTCATTCACGCCGCGCCCGAAACGCTTCGGCGACCAAGAAAAGCGACCGTTTCGCGGGGGCCAGCAAGGTGGGACGAACCGCCCGCATTTCAAGTCCCCTCCGCCGAAGCCCAAACCGAAGCCGCTGGTGCCGATTACCAAAAAGATGGTTGAAGGCAAGGAGCCCATGCGCACCTTCGGCGACCTGTTCCAATTCGTAAAAATTAAAACGCAGCCCGACGAACCGGCCTCCGAGCCCGCGCCGCAGCCGGGCCAGAGAGGCGCCCCGCCGAAGCGTCCGCGCGATCCGGCCGTGGGTGAAGTCCAGCCCGAGGCAACTCGCCCGGCCGACGCGCAGCAAGCCGCCGCGCCGCCGACCGCCGAGCCAAACACAACCGGGCCGATCGCCCACGAATCGGCAGCCGACGCGACTTCTGGAAATGCGTCCTCGGCGAGTGAATCCGCCGCCAATTCGACTTCCACGGAGCCTGCCCCTCAGGCCTCCGCCGGCGCCGAACCCGCCGCTCCCGATTCGGCCGCCAGGGCCAAGCCGGCAGAGTCGGCGCCGCAGGCGAACTGATTGCGGCGCGGCCGGTCCTTTTCCGCAGCGTTTTTCGCGACCCCATTTTCTTCAGAGGCGAACATGGACTGGGTTGGCTTGGTACTTCGCTGGCTCCATATCGGGGCGGTCATCGCCGCCGCCGGCGGCGCGGTCTTCGCCCGGTTCGTGCTGATGCCCGCGGTCAGTTCGCTCGCCGCCGACCAGCGGCAGGCGCTGCATGAGCGGATTCGCTCACGCTGGTCCAAAATCCTCAGCGGCGCAATTCTGATTCTGCTGGTGACCGGGCTGATCAATTTCTTTCTGACGCGCCAGCTCTTTTTGGACGATCAGCAAAAGCTCCCGCCACTTTACAATATCCTGTTTGGGATCAAGTTTATTCTGGCGTTCATCGTGTTTTTCTTGGCCAGCGCGTTAGCCGGACGCAGCGCGGTATTTGACAAGTTGCGCAGCCGAGCGAAATTTTGGGCCGGGGTCAACGTCCTGCTGTTGTTGGTAATTGTCTGTATTTCCGGCGTGCTCCGGTCCACCCATGTGCATCCGCCCGCCGCTTTGCCGCTGGCTCCCGTCACGCCGGCCGTGGCAGCCGTGCGTTAGCGAGCGAACTCGGCCACACGATCGGTCTTGGCCGCCGGGCTGCTCGCGACTGGTTCGCGCGGCTCCGCCGGCTTATGATCAAGGGAACGGTTTGCTTGGCCGGCCGCGATTCGCCCCCTTATCCTCTTGGTTGTGCAGATCCAGATTGACTCCATGGACAAAAAAGCGAAAAAACGCAGCGAAGTTTTGAAGCAGAAATTGACCAAATTGCGGCAGCAGTTGGCGGGCGCGAAGCATCAGCCGGACGACCCGGAAGAAATTCCGCGCCTTGAAAAAGAGATTGCCGCGTGCGAAACCGAGCTTGCCAAGCTGAAAGACGATTGACGAATCGCCGTGCGGACGCAGTTTGCATCGGTTCGGAGTTTGCTCCCCGCCCGCGGCCGATGCGCTGGAATGAACCTGCCGGAACGGGAGCGCGGAGCAATTCAAACGCGAAGAGGCGCCAGCATGAAACGACATAGCCGATGGTTTATTTTGGCCTGCTTCGCGGCAAGCGGCGCGCTGTGTGCCCTCAGGCCGCTGCCTGCGAACGCGGCGGAAGAGTCGAAGCCTGCCGGCAAACTGACGCAGCAGCAGTAGGCCGAACTGTTGAAACTATTGAACGATTATCGTCTGCCGGGTCGGAGCGAAACCGACAAAGACCAGATCGTCGATCGGATCTTCGATTTGGGCGCGGTCGGCGTGAAGATGTTTTCGGCGCAGATCGAAAAGCAAGTTCGCCCGCAACTCGACCGGTACCGCGATCGGTTCTTCAAACAGGCCCTGGCGCTGGTCGCCTCGAAGACGAAATCGCCGGTCTCGACGAAGGAAATCGCCGACCTCCGCGCCGCGGTCCTGGCCCTCAAAGAGAAAAAGGATTTAACCAAGGAAGAGATCGAGCGGGTGGGCGATCCGGCCATGAAGCGGCTCTCCGAACTCTTGGTCATCGATCGCAAGGCGGTCCTCCAAGCGGCGCCGGACTTGGAAAAAGAACGCGCGAAGCTGACCGCGGTCGGCAAATACTGGGAGCGCTGTCTCGTCTTCCAAAACGGCGAATTGCCTGAGGACCAGCGCGCCAAGGACCCGCCGAACTTTGGAAAATATCTGCTCGGCGAAGAAGAATTAGCCGCCGGCATGGCCATGCCGATCGATCAAGGGGCCCGCGCGGTGCTGACCGCGAACGAGCGCCTCGTCGGCAAGATCGACCACGAGGAGGCGCAGGGAATCCTCGCCTGCAATCTGACGCGCATCTTGCTCGGCCTCAATCCGTGTGCGATTGACTTGAAATTGGTCGAGGCGGCGCGCGGCCATTCGCATGACATGGAAACGCTCAAATTCTTTTCGCATGAGTCGCCCGTCGCCGGCAAAAAAACTCCGTGGGACCGCGCCAAGCTGGCAGGCACGAGCGCCAGCGCGGAGAACATCTTCGTCGGCAACATGAGCGGCAAGGTTGCCAACGAAGCCTGGTTTCATAGCCCCGGTCATCACAAGAACATGTTGGCCGACCACGTCCGCATCGGCATCGGCCGCAGCGGCAATGATTTCGCCGAAATGTTCGGCAATTAACAGCGCGGCTGCCATTCAAGAGTCAAAACTCACCGCTTCCAGCAAGCAGCCAATTCAGCCGTTGGCGCCGCTCGCCGCCGAGCACGATCGCGAGTGGTTGGCCTTTTAAGCTGCGGCAAAACAGGCTAGCGGGCCCTGCTTGCTCCAGGGTATCGCGTGCCAGGACGGCGCCGACGACTTGCCTGCCGATTGAGCCCGGTCCACGAACCAAGATGGAAAAGCCATGAACACGCAACAATCACGGATCATGGAGGAGTGCGCGCGAGGTGCGATCACCGCGGAGATCTCCTTTCCTGAAATAATCGGCAAGCTCGCCGATCTCGGCGTGGAGCGATATCATGCCGATTACAGCCGTCAAGAAATCACCTACTACTTGGCAGATGGTGATTCCTTGGCCATCTCGACGCCGCATCCTGACCATGTCACGGCGGTCCAGTTTTCCCCCTCCGCCGTCGCCGCCGCGGTCGGCCAGAGTCAGCGGAACGAACACACCTATCTCGACTTCGTTCGCAAGACGATGGCCGCCGGATGCATTGGCTATTTCGTTCACATTACGGGGCACCGCGTATTCTATCTCGGGCGTGACGGAGAGTTTCACCTGGAGCTATTTCCATCCGCGCCAGTCAGCACGCCCACGACCTGAGGCCGGGCCGCGGCCATACCGTTGTAACGATACGTAGGCGAATGGACGACATGGATCGAGTCCTCATGGGAATAAAGTGCTTGTGAAACCGAGGATGGCGGGTCAGCCAGCGTTGGACCTTCCAATGCTTGTGCATGCAGTAGTTATCGGCGATCAGATGCAAATCCAGGCTGGGATCCGTCGAGGCATCGATGCGTTTCAAGAACTTGATCCACTCCTGACGCCGGGGCATGCACTCTCCGATCACGATGCCATCAGTCCCATTGAGCGCCAAGTGCCACGCGCGTGAAAGCAGCGCGTGGTGGGTGTCCCTGGCTCTGCCAAGTGTTGCGTTTGGTCGGACGCAGGTTTGTCGGCGCCGGTTCAACCACTCGCGGCCGGGGTGCGGGGGACGCCGTTTCAACCGGTCCGCGGCCGGGTTCCAAAGGCGCGACTTCCGCGCATTGCGCAGGCTCGGGAAACGCTTCCGGCGGACCTTCTCTTACCCCTGAATACGGTACCACAAAACCGCCGAGAGCGAGAATTAAGTCGTTGAGATTTCCTGCGGGGTTGAAGAAAAGAGCGAACATTCGGCCATCAAAGCCATTCGACGCCGCCATATTATAACGGAGCCAATACGCTTGCTGCAGCTCCGCCGGCGTCAGATCCGCCCCCGGCGTGCAAAGAAAGAAGTTTCGACGACTTTCCGCCGCCAGGCGTAGAACGCACTCTCGGCCAACTTCTCGTCGCGGCAAAACGTCCGGACCGACAACCCGCTCGCCGCGAAGCGTTTCAGCACGTCCCGCCAGAATCGTTCCTTCGCCGCGTCTCGCAGCTTGTTCGCCATCGTCCACCTCCTGGTTTGAGATGGCCGCTAGCTTGACGATTCACCGCGCAAGAAAGAAGATGTGTATCGCGGAACGGACACAAGTGGTGGAAGCGCTCATCCAATCGCTCAATGGTCACGCCAAGTGAGGTGGGCGCAAAAAAGAACCGGGAAACGCGCCCGACAAAGGCACGTTCCCCGGAAGAGATTCAGCAGAACCCGCGTTAGTGGCCACCATGCCGCGTCCCTTGCATGGCGGATGTTGTACGAGACCGGTTTCAACCAGGTCGAAGGAACGGGATCAGGTTATCTCTTGAAACATCGACGTAATGTCTTGCCAAACGACACTCGGAGAAGGCGTAAGGCCCCTATGGAAAGCTCGAAAAATTTGCTGAACCGTGGGCAAATCAAGAAGTTGATCCGCCCGCACAGACACGCTCGAACCGCCGATTATTATCCGGCGTTCATCTTGTTCTTCAGTGGCCAAGGTTGCCTTCAGATGGCGGAACGTGCCATCCTGTCTAATCTCTCGTTTCTCTACCGTGAAGAACGTAGGTCCGCCGCCCGCTTGAACATAATTCCCATCTGATGCCGTAAGGGAAGCATAGCTGTTGCCTATGCCATCAAGCTGGGCGAGAAGTTGGTCGAGCATATCTTCGGACAGGTTGTCAAAACACGTTTCCGACTCGGATTCGTAGCGGTAGTTCATGAACTGTCAAGCCTTAGTGTATTGACCCACTTTTTTTTAGGGCAGATTCGATCACACTCTTGCCGGAAGGAGATGCCGCTGCGAGCCTCACGTTGAGCAATTCCACGGCTCTCGCGGTTTGCCCCACCAAGCACCACGCTGCGATCTGTCGCCAAGGCCATTCGGTCCCACGACAAACGCGGAAATCAT
>DASRSE010000005.1:0-18660 GCA_035656655.1 Pirellulales bacterium | reverse complement strand
CGTGGTGCTCGTCGCCGGGTATATCATTGCCAAAATGGTCGCTCGGCTGGTTAGCACCCTTTGCGAAAAGCTCGGTTTGCAGCAAGCCGCGGATCGGAGCGGACTGGCCGGCTCGATGGCCCACATGGGGATTCGCCGCAGCTTTCCCACGATCGTCGGAATCTTTTCGTTCTGGCTCTTGATGTGCGTGTTCTTGATGGCCAGCTTCAATATCATGAATCTGGAATCATTAACGAAGGCCATGGAGTCGGTAGTCAACTTCATTCCGCATTTGCTGGTGGCCACGGTTGTCGTGGTGGTCGGATTGTTGATCGCGGGTTTTCTGCGCGGCGTGATCGCGACCAGCGCCGATCGGGTGGGGTTGAATTATGCCGAGCAATTGGCGAATGGCTGCTATTACGTCTTGGCCTTGATGGTCTTTTTGGGCGCCTTCGATCAGCTTCACATCAAGTTTGAACTCTTGAACGACCTCGTGAAGATTTCCTTCGGCGGCCTGGCGATCGGCTTCGCTTTGGCGGCCGGTTTCGGCGGCCGCGATGTGATGGCGGGAATTCTCGCCGGCTATTATCTCCGCCAGCGGATGCAAGCCGGCGATACGGTCACGATTGGCAATCTCGAAGGAACGATTCGCGAAGTCGGGGCGACGGCCACGGTCGTCGAGACCGAAGAACACGGCCTGCTCAATCGCCATACGGTTCCTAATACGAAGATGCTAAACGAGGCGGTGCGCTAATCGCGACGGCTTGGCCCGCCAACCGCGGATGCAACCCGGTGAAAACCAACTCGCGCCACGAAAGAGGAGGCCGCAAACAGCGTGAGGAAAGAAACAGCAGCGTCTGGAGGAGCCCGCGTTAAAACGGAATTGTAAATTCAAAAAATCGGCGGTCCGTTCGATGGAATCGCGTGGAAACCAAACCCGCGAGTCTCGATCGAAAAGCAACGGCCGCCGAGAGCCAAAAACCACGGCCTCGGGTTTCCTTGTGGAACCCGAGGCCGTTTTGTTTTTTCGAGCGCGCCTCTCCGAGCCGCAGTTCGCAGTTCGCAGTGGCGCCTGGTTAGGACGCGGCGGCGAGTTGCCGCTGCGCGTGCGGACTGCTTTCGGCGCTGTTGACCAACTCCGCGAATAAACCGCCGCGCGCGACTAATTCGTCGTGGGTTCCTTCTTCGACAATTTTGTCATGGTCGAAGACCAAAATGCGGTCCGCATTGAGCAGCGTGGAGAGCCGGTGGGCCACCAGAATGACCGTGCGATCGCCGCGCAGCGCGACGAGCGCCTCGTGAATCCGCCGCTCGCTGATGGTATCTAGTGCCGACGTGGCCTCATCTAGGATCAAAATCGGCGGATTTTTAAGCAGCACCCGCGCGAGCGCCAAGCGTTGCCGTTGTCCGCCGGAAAGATTGCGGCCCCCCTCCACCACGCTGGAATCGTAACCGTGGGGCATTTCCATGATTTCATCGTGCAAGCAGGCCATCGTGGCGGCGCGGCAAACCTCGTCGCGGCTCGAGTTCAACCGCTCATAGGCGATATTGTCGGCGACGGTGCCGGCAAAGATGAACGGCGATTGACCGACGTAGCCGACCAACTCGGCGATGTTCTGCCGCGAGACCGACGAGAGCGGAATTCCGGCGACCTGCGCTTCGCCGGTCGTCGGGTGGATCAGGCGGATCAAGGTCCGCAGCAACGTCGATTTGCCGCAGCCTGATCGCCCGGCAATGCCGACGATTTCACCGTGCCGGATGACCAGCGATACGCCATCGAGCGCGTGCCGGCGGCCAGTGGTGTATTGCACATGCAAATCTTGCACGCGAATGACCCCGTCCTGCAAATCCAGCCGCGGTCGCGCGGCCGAGCCGGTCTCGTACGAGCGATCCAGCGGCTCCTCGAGCATGCTCAGCAGTTCAGCGACGATCAGGCTGCTCTCGTGGCCTTCGTCAATGACGCGATGAACTTCGTACAGCGGCGCCATCACGTTCAAGAAGAGCATCGAGAAGGTGAGGATGTCTCCAAACGAGATTTTGCCGATCGCTGCCAGATGCACGGCCAAGGCCAAAACCACGATGTGAAAGAAGCCGTCGCTGAGGGCCTTGCCGGCGCCATACAACGACATGATGAAGTGATGATGCAATTCCTTCGAGCGCAAGGCTTCGGCCGAGCGATCGACTCGATTGACTTCGCGCTGATGCGTGTTGGCGGCGCGGATGTAGTCGATGCCGGTCAACTGCTCGACGACCGTTCCGTCGAGTTCTTCGCGATCGCGCATCAACGCCAATCGCACCCCTTTCTGCGAGGACAGCTGCCAGAGCGTCAGCACGAACGAAATCGGAATCGCTCCGGCCATCACCAGCCCCAGCCACGGCTGCTTGGTCGTCGCCGCGATCAGGGCTAAGCTGCCGGTCAGCACGGCCGGCAAGAAATCTAAAAAGCCAACCCGCAAAAACCGCACGCTGCCGTTGATGTTGCGGAGCATCTTGCCGTGCAGCGTGCCGATTTTCTCCTCGGTGAACGTCGACAGATCGGCCATCAGCAGATGGTTGATCAGCGTGATGAATAAATGCTTTTCGAGCCGAGTCGAGGTGTCCTCGACCAGATATCGCCTGGCGACTTGCAGCCCTTCGCGAATCACATAGGCCAAACCGATCAAGCCCAGGATGAGCCCGACCGATTGATAAAACGTCACCTTGGCGTGCGAGGGGATCCCTTGGTCGGTCGGACCCAGGTGCTGGACGGTGTCCACGAGTTTTCCCAGAATCAGCGGAATGGCGGTGTTGGAGATTCCGCCCAAGATCATCAGCCCGACCGCCCCCAGCAGCGTCCAGCGCTGGCGCCGCGGAATCAGTTTCCAAAGTTGGCGGCCGCGAAGACAGATATTCCAGATTTCGCGCCACAAGGGTTCGTGCGGGGCGGCGGATGACGCTTCGCTCATAGGATCTGCTCCGAGTTGAAATCCATTTCGGAGCGGCTTGCGCGCCGTCCGCCGAGCGCAACGCCGCCCCCATCGCGATTGACAAAAAAAGGCAAATACAAACTTCGTGCATTCAAGCGGCAGTCGTGGCGCCGCCCAATTGACTTAACACTTCGCCGGTAATAAAGCTGGAATCGGCATCCGACGCGAAAAACACATAGGCCGGCGCGATCTCCTCGGGCTGCGCCGGCCGGCCGAGTGGCGTCTTCTGTCCAAACTTGGAAACTTGCTCTGGGGTCATGCCGCGGTCGGCCGTATTGAGCGGCGTCCAGACAGGTCCGGGCGCAATGGCATTCACGCGAATTCCCAATTCCAACACGTTTTGCGCGAGGGCCTTTACAAAAGCGTTGATCGCGCCCTTGGTCGAAGAATAGTCCAGCAATTGCTTCGAGCCCTCGAGGCCCGTGATCGAACTGGTGGCGATAATTGCCGAGCCGGGCCGCAAATGCGGAATGGCGGCTCGCGAAAGGCGGAAGAACGCCGCGACATTGGTTTCAAACGTCCGCGTCCATTCCTCATCGGAAATGTCGCCGATCGTTTTCTTTCGCGACTGATAGGCCGCGTTGTTCACGAGGATGTCCAGCTTTCCGAATTCTCGCACGGTCCGCTCGATCGCCTCCGCACAAAAGCCGGGGTCGGTTAAGTCTCCGGGCAACAGCAGACAGCGTCGCCCATGCGATTCGACTCGTTTTTGGACCATTTCCGCATCGATCTGCTCTTGAGGCAAATAGACGATCGCCACGTCGGCCCCTTCGCGCGCATAAATCACCGCCACGGCAGCCCCGATGCCGGAATCTCCGCCCGTGATCAGCGCCGCTTTGCCTTTCAGCTTGTCGGCCGGGCGGTAGCGATCGGCGTCGATCCGCGGTTGCGGGTCCATATTGGCTTGCAGGCCTGGCTGCCGCTGGTGCTGCGGCGGAAACGGGGGCGTCGGCTCTTGTTGCATCTGGCTTTCGCTCTCTTTGCGCGGGGCGCGGGATTGTTCGCTTCGATTGGGCTTGGTCGTTGCCATGATCGCACTCCTGATCGCTCAAGTCTTTCTGGGGGGCATCCGCTGGACTTCTTTGAACTACCCTTTAACGCGCCGGCTGATGGAAACCGCTGGATGCGTTTGCATGACGATTGCTAATTTATCCGGCGGTGGCGTCCTGGTGCGGCACGCGACCTGCTCCGCGTTTTTGCGCCACAGGAAAGCCTCGGACGCGGCGCGCGGTGCAGGCGTCGCAAAGCATTGCAATTCGAATGCCGCGTCCTATTCAGCACGGTTTTGCGGTGCCGCGCCGAGTAATTTGGTATTAAGCCTTGACGCCCTCCACTTTGGCGCGCGATCAAGCCAGCCCGCTTGGTCGCGCGTTCGCCACTGCGGAGCGCAGCGGAGTCGCCCTCAATTCCAACGGCGGCCCTGGCAATTATGGTTTATGCCGCTCTTTTTCAATCCATTCAAAAATCAAAAATTCTTATGGTCAATTTCGCAGCTTGGTGGCAAATCCTGAAACAGACGATTTCCGAATGGTCAGACGACGAGGCGCCGCGATTGGGGGCGGCGCTGGCCTATTACACCGTCTTCTCGCTCGCGCCGCTGTTAATCATTGTGATTGCGATCGCGGGCAGGGTCTTCGATCCGGCGGATGTACAGCGCGAATTGAACACTCAGTTCAAAAACCTGATGGGACCTGAAGGCCAGCAGGCCATTACTTCGATGATCGCGGCGGCGCAAAAACCAAAATCCGGCTTGATCGCGACGGTGATTGGCGTGGTGGCGCTGCTGTTTGGCGCGACCGGCCTGTTTGTGGAACTAAAAAGCGCGCTCAACACTATCTGGCAAGTCCGACTCAAACCGGGACGCGGATTTTGGGGAATGATCCGCGATTATTATTTGTCGTTCGCGCTGGTGGTGGGAATCGGCTTCTTGCTTCTCGTGATGCTCGTGATTAGTGCTGCTTTGGCGGCCGTCCTGGCGTGGTTTCAAGCCCGCGTCCCGCTTCCCGCGTTTACCGCGTACGGGGTGGAATTTCTCGTCAGTTTTATCGTGGTGACGCTGTTATTCGCGCTGATTTTTATGGTGTTGCCGGACGTCGAGATCGCGTGGCGCGATGTCTGGCTAGGAGCGGTTTTCACGAGTCTGCTGTTCAACTTGGGTAAGTTTCTGATCGGCCTCTACATTGGCCAAGCCAGCTTCGGCTCGTCGTACGGCGCCGCCGGGACGATTCTGGTTGTGCTGGTTTGGTCGTACTATTCCGCCCAAATCCTTCTCTTAGGAGCTGAGTTCACGCAGGTCTACGCGAAGCGGAGCGGAACGGAAATCCGGCCCAACAAGAACGCCGAATCAACCGCGCCGGCCGCGCCGCCGGCGGCCAAGGGACGCGCGGCGGTCAATTGAATGCGGCAAAAAATGGACTGAGTGCGCCGTCGCACGGGCGGCCGAATGCGCAAGCACCGCAGCGACCAAAAAACTTCGCTGCCTCGTCGGCGCTATCCACCTCGGTGAGAGCGAGCCATTTAACGAAGTTGTCTTTCGCCGCGACTCAGCGAAATCGGCGCTCGAATTCCTTGTCGAGTTCGTAGCGGCGGATTTTGCGATCGAGCGTGGAACGCTCGATGCCGAGCAGGGCCGAGGTCTGGCTCTTATTCCAGTCGGTCGATTTGAGCGTGGCGAGGATATGCCGCTTTTCGACCTCGTCAAGCGACAACGGCTCAAATTTGTGCGCCGTGGCCGCAGCCACGTCCGCCGTGTCGCCCGCCGTGGCGAGGTTCGAGAGCGTTAGGTCATCGACGTCGATGAAATCGCGCCGCGCCAACACGACCGCCCGCTCGACGACGTTTTTCAATTCGCGGACATTGCCCGGCCACCGATAGCGGAGCATTTGGTCTACCGCGGCCGGCGTGTATCCGCGGATTTTGCGGCCGGTCTCGGTGTTAAAGCGATTGAGAAAATAGTGCGCCAGCTCAGGAATGTCCTCGGTCCGCTTTCGCAGCCCCGGGACGATAATCTCCAGCACATGCAGCCGAAAATAAAGGTCGCGGCGGAACCGCCCCTCAGCCACGTCCTTCTCCAAATCGCGATTGGTCGCGGCGATGACCCGGACATCGACTTTGATTTGTTGGCTACCGCCGACGCGCTCGAAGGGATGCCCTTCCAAGACGCGGAGAAACTTCGCTTGAATCGTGGGACTCATCTCGCCGATTTCGTCGAGCATGAGCGTTCCGGTGTCCGCCGTTTCAAATTTGCCGAGCTTCCGTTCCGTGGCCCCGGTAAAGGCCCCTTTCTCATGGCCGAACAATTCGCTTTCAAGCAAGCTTTCGCTCAAGGCCGCGCAATTCAAGCAGACGAACGTGCCGCCGCGCCGCGGGCTAGAAAAATGGACCGCGCGCGCGACCAGTTCTTTTCCCACGCCGCTCTCGCCGCGAATCAAAACGGTCGCGCGGCTCGGAGCGGCGCGGGCGATTTCGCGGGCAACTTGCCGCATCAAGGGGCTCGAGCCGATGATCTCGCTTTCCACGCCCAGCCGTTCGCGGAGCTGCATGTTCTCATTGCGAACCACGCTTAAGTGGTCGTACAACTCTTGGCGCTGGCCCAAATTATCGAGCGCCACCGCCACCGTATCGGCCACGGCGAGCGTGAATTCCAAATCGTCCGGGTCGGGCGCGACGCCGGGATTCGTGCAGTAGAGATGGATCAGGCCAAAGGCGCGATTGCCTTGGCGAATCGGCGCGCAGAGAATGCTGGTCGCGTGAAACTCCCCCTTGCTGTCGCGATTGCCGAGCGTGCTGTCTCCCATGATGTTGCGCGCCAGCACTGCTTCGCCGTCGCGGAGAACCGTCGCCGCGATAAAATTGGAAACCCGATGATAGTTCAACTCGGTGTCCGTGCGCGAGGCGACCACCTCCAACTCTTGCGGATTCAACTCGCCGGTCGTCGCCCGCGGCAACAGCAGAACGGCGCCGGCGTCGACTTGCGCCGCCTCGAATAGTCCGTTCAACGCAACCCGCGCCACCGCGGCCAAGTCGGGCGACTTCGCCAATTCAAACGCCAGGCGGCACAGGTTCGTCGCCACGCGGCCAACCTTGGGCAGCGCCGCCACATTGTCGGGAGCTTGCGGTTGAAAGAATTTCGTCTCGCCGCGGCGATGCGTGATATGGGCCGGAACGACCGCTTCCAAGATCTCGGAGTCGCCCAGCGGCGCCAACGTCTCCGCGATGCGGTGCTCGGCCACGCGGACGACCGGCGCGATGCTGCTTGACTCGGGAAATGCCTGAGCCAGATCAAGCACATAAGCCAATTGCGATTGGCCGATTCGAATGACGTCGCCTGGCTGGAGAAGGTAGTCGCCTCGCACCAGTTGCTCGCGGACGGAAGTGCCGTTGCGGCTATCGAGATCGCGCAAGGTCCAGCCGCTGCTCGAAAGGAAGACTTCCGCGTGAAAACGGCTGCACCGCTCGTCCTTCACGACGATCTGGTTGGTCGGTGCCCGACCAATGGTCACGGTCTGTCCGGGGACAAGCCGGAAGACGTCGGACCATTTCGAGCCTTCGCGAATAACGAGATAAGCCAGCATTCCGTGACGCCAGGGACCGGGGCGGTGTGTCCCGGGGGCCGAATGCGGCCCCGAGTCGGCCAAAAGGGCCGTAAGTCTCTATCATAGTGAGTTTTTCTTGCAATTTCATCCCGCTCGAACTAATCTAAAGACTCGTAGGCCAGGGCGTTGCAACACGGCTGGAGTGCCGCGCACTTCGCAGCAGAGCGGGCGGACTCGTCTCCCCTTGTCTGATTCGGTATCTCGCGGGAGGGCTCCGTGGAAGAGGCCGGCAAAATCGCTATCGCCCCAATCCACCGCGAAAAATTTTGAAATCCGTAACGCGCCGCAGAATGAACGCGCGTGCGGGTGTTTATAATAGGAAGCAGTTCGCTTGCACGAATCCGTGAGGGCATCCTCGCGGCGATCTTATCCTCGCTTTTGCCAACGGAACTCAGAATTACGAGAGCAATCATGCGCCAGTCTTTTCAAAACCTTGCCGCGCTGTTGGTGGTTTTTTCCACGGTGTCATTAGATTCGAGCGCCTTCGGCCAAGTTCTTCAGCAGCAGCAACAGGCGGTCGGCGGGGTGTCGATCAATGCCGAAGGAGTCCTGAAAAACTTGACGGTGGCCGATCGCAAGGAACTGCGCGAGCTCCGCGCGAAGGCAATCAAGCAGCCCGCGGCTGATTTGCAACAGCCGAGCAAGCTGCGGTTCGTCTCGCTGGCGAAGCTCGACGCGGCAATTCAAGAATGCGCGGCGAAGAAACAGCCCCTGCCCGACGAGATTCAGTTTCTGGCAGGGTTACAGCGAATCGAATATGTTTTCATCGACACCGACCACCACGACATTATTCTCGCCGGACCGGGCGAAGGTTGGAAAATCAACCAAGATGGCAACATCGTCGGCGCCACGTCGAATTTGCCCGTCATGCATCTGGATGACCTCGTGACTGCGATTCGCACCGCGAACGCCGCTCGCCAAGGAGGCATCAACTGCTCGATCGATCCGACTGCCGCCGGCATCAACCGGGTCAAAGGGATTTTGGCCCACACCCATGAAATCGGCAACAATCCGCAAGCCACCATCAATTCCATCGAAGAAGCCCTCGGCGGCCAAGTCGTCACGGTTTCCGGTGTGCCGACGACGAGCCGGTTTGCTCGGGTGCTGGTCGCGGCCGACTATCGCATGAAGCGGCTGGGAATGAAGTTCGACGAGTCGCCGGTGACGGGTCTGCCGAGCTATCTCGATCTTTCGGCGGCGGGACCTGTCGGTTTGGCGAATGCCTTTCCGCGGTGGTGGATGGTGCCGAATTATGACGCGGTGATCCGCGACCCTGACGGACTGGCGTGGCAGTTCCACGGCACGGTCAAATGCATGGCAGCGGAAGACTATTTCAATGGAACGAACAAGAAGCAACAGACAGTCAAGGCGACCGGCCCGGCTCAAAAATGGGCCGATAATATGACCAAGAAATATGACGAATTGTCGGTCAAAGAGCCGATCTTCGCCGAGCTCCGCAGTTGCATGGATCTGGCGATCGTGGGAACCTTGCTGCTCAAAGAAAATCTCTTGAACAAGGCGGGGGTCAAGCTGCCGGCCCTGACGGACCCGCAGGTCTATACGACCGAACCGCTAGCCGCCACGAAAACCATCTCCAGCCAAGCCACCTTCGTCAAGAAAGGAAGCAATTGGCTGATCAGCGTCTCCGGCGGCGTCCAAATTCAGCCGTGGGAAATCGTCCAAAACGTCAAGAGCGACGAAAAACTCACGACGGTTCGCCAAGAAATTCCAGCCTCGAAGGCAAATCAGTGGTGGTGGGACTAACCAGTCCAAACCAGTCAGAGCCGAAAAACACTTTCTTCTGCGAGCCCAGGCCCACGTTTGGCGTTGCCGCCGAGGCCGCATTTTTCCGGCCGCGGGCCCTTAGCGGGCCAATCTCGCCGCGTTACAATAACCGCCGCCGAGGGAACTTGCTTGGTTCCGCTGGTGGGAACTCGGGCGGGTTTTGGCTCGGGTGGATCGCGCCGCCTGGTTTCGCTGGCGATCCGCTCTCCGGCTCGTGAGTTTTCCGATCCCTTTTTGATTATTGTGCGGTGTAAGAACGGATGCCTACGAACGCGGCCCAAGTTGACGAACTGCGGTGGAAAAAGTTTCCGGTCCTCGACGATGGATTCGTCTGCCTCGTTGATGCCATGGGAGACGATCAAGCGGTGGTCCAAGCCGCGCGCGTGAGCTATGGAGAAGGGACGCGAAAGGTCTCGGACGATCGCGGACTGATCCGCTACTTGCTCCGCCACCGCCACACGACCCCCTTTGAAATGATCGAGGTCAAGTTTCTGGTGCGCGTGCCGATGGATTGTTGGCGGCAATGGATTCGCCATCGCACGGCGAATGTGAACGAATACAGCACGCGGTATTCGCTCGCCATCGACGCCGCCCAGGGCACGCAGCCGGGAGATTGGCGTTCGCAAGCCGCGACGAATCGCCAAGGCAGCGGCGGCCCGCTCCCAGCAGAGCTGGGCGAGCGTCTTTCCTGGGAAGAAGCGGAGTTCCAAGCCCGCGCCCGGCAGCTCTACGAAAATCGGATTGCTTTGGGCGTCGCCCGCGAACAAGCCCGCAAAGACTTGCCGCTGGCGACCTACACGGAAGCCTATTGGAAAATCGACCTGCACAATCTGCTGCATTTTCTTTCGCTGCGAGCGGATTCGCACGCCCAGTTTGAGATTCGCAGCTACGCGACCGTGCTCGGCGAGAAAATCGTGAAGCCTTTGTTTCCGCTCGTTTGGGAAGCCTTTGCCGATTATCGGTTGCAGGGGATGTTTCTGACGCGGCAAGATCGCGAAACGATTTGCCGGCTAGTCGCGCGGCTGAGCCAAGTTGGCCGGCCCTGCGGAACCGAGGAAGATTTTCTCGCCGCGCAAGAACCAGAATGGGCGACGTTGGAACGCTCGCGCGAACGAGATGAATGCCGCGCGAAGCTGCACGCGCTGGGATTGCTGCGCGAATAACACGGCTCCGCGCTGACGAAACTTGCTCGAGCCGCAAACCGCCCTCGACCCACGGCCCTCCTTGCGAGAAACAGGCACCTGCATGGCGAATTCGGCGAAAGGTCCAGCGGCGACTCCCGCTCCCCTGGCGGCGCAAATCGAACAAGAAGAAGCGCAGATTTTGCTCGGCGGAGGCTCCGCGGCCATCGAACGCCAACATGCCAAGGGCCGCCTCACCGCCCGCGAGCGGATCGCCGCGCTGCTCGACCCGGAAACCTCCTTCTGGGAACTGGGTCTGTGGGTGGGCTGGCAAATGTACGCGGAATTCGGCGGCGCGCCGGCCGCCGGAGTGGTCTGCGGCATCGGACTCGTGAGCGGACGCCGCCACTTGGTCATTGCCAACGATGCCACGGTGAAAGCCGGCGCGTTTTTTCCGGCGACCGCCAAGAAGGTGTTGCGCGCCCAGCGCATTGCTTGGCAGAACCGGCTCCCGCTGATTTATCTGGTCGATTCAGCCGGTGTGTTTCTTCCGTTGCAGGAGGATGTCTTTCCGGACGAGGATGATTTCGGCCGCATCTTTCGCAACAACGCGGTTCTCTCGGCCGCTGGTCTGGGACAATTGGCCGCCATCATGGGCAACTGCGTTGCCGGCGGCGGCTATTTGCCGGTTCTTTGCGACAAGTTGCTGATGACCGAGGGCTCAGGGCTCTATCTGGCGGGGCCGGCGCTGGTCAAAAGCGCCATCGGGCAAGAGGTCTCGCACGAAGAGTTGGGCGGGGCCGCGATGCACGCCCGCATCAGCGGCACCATCGACTATCGCGAGCCGAACGACGCGGCTTGTCTCGCGCGGCTGCGCAGCGTGGCCGCCAACGGGCGGCCCGACGACCCCCTGCCCGAGGCGCCTTTTGTCCGCGGCATGGCCCACAATCCCGCGCGGCCGCCGGAGGAGCTCAACCGGTTTTCCGAAGGAGACGGCCGCGCCGAGTACGACGTGCACGACCTGTTGCAGTCGCTGGTCGATGCGAATAGTTTTGATGAATACAAGGCGGAATATGGGGGAACCCTCGTGTGCGGCACGGCGCGCGTGGGGGGCTATGCCGTCGGCATTGTCGCGAACCAGCATCGCCGCGTGAAGCCGGCCGAAGGGCCGCTCCAATTTGGCGGCGTCCTGTACGTCGACAGCGCCGAAAAGGCGGCCCGGTTCGTGATGAACTGCAACCAAGATTGGCTGCCGCTCCTTTTCCTTCAAGACGTGAACGGCTTCATGGTCGGCCGCGACAGCGAGCATGCCGGCATCATCAAGGCCGGGGCCAAACTGGTCAGCGCCGTCAGCAACAGCCGCGTGCCCAAGATCACGCTCTTGCTGGGCGGGTCGTTTGGCGCGGGCAATTATGCCCTCTGCGGCAAGGCGTTCGATCCGCGCTTCATCATGGCTTGGCCCTCCGCGCGGTGCGCCGTGATGGGGGCGGAGCAAGCGACTTCCACGTTGCTTGACATCAGCATCAAAAGCCTCGAGCGGCAAGGGGAGGCGGTTGACGCGGCGGAGTTGGCCCAACTCCGCGACCGGGTCCGAGCAGATTATCTACGCCAGACGGACGTTCGCTATGCCGCCGCCCGCGGCTGGGTCGATCGGATCATCGAACCGCGCCAAACCCGCGCGGAGCTAATCGCCTGCTTGGACGTGGTCACGCGCCATGCCGAACGCGAGCCATTTCGCCTCGGCGTGTTTCAAGTGTAGGGGAGTTATTGGAAGCGCGATGAGAATTGTAGGGTGCGGACCAGCACGGCGAAGCCGTGCGCAGGCCCACCACGTTTCGTCATGCCGGCAAACTTGGTGGGCCCGCGCTCTTCTTGCTCTCGTTGGTGGGCCCGCGCTCGCTGCGCTCGCTTGTCCCACCCTACATTAGGCGCGACGGGAATTGTAGGGTGCGGACCAGCACGGCGAAGCCATGCGCAGGC
This sequence comes from Pirellulales bacterium, assembly GCA_035656655.1. Lineage (GTDB taxonomy): Bacteria > Planctomycetota > Planctomycetia > Pirellulales > DASRSE01 > DASRSE01. The sequence continues at coordinate 6,234 of DASRSE010000005.1, read as the reverse complement.
CCACCACGTTTTGGTTTGCCGGCAAACTTGGTTGGCCCGCGCTCTCCTTGGTGGGCCCGCACTCGCTGCGCTCGCTTGTCCCACCCTACGTTTAGAAGCGCGCTGCGGGCGCTTTTCGCACCGCACAAATTCGCACCGCACAAATTCGCACCGCACAAATTCGCGGCCCGCGATCGCGGCTTGTTCCGACCTGTTAGCCGAACAATTCTTGCACGGGTTTGCCGCCGTCGACAATCTTGATGGGGCGGCCGACGGTACTCATGGTTTCCTTGGCCGGATTGATTTGCAGCCCTTTGCAGAAGGTCTGAAAGAGATCGGCAACCGTAACCGGCCGATGCGCGACTTCGGTTCCGCCTTTGTCGGTGTCGCCGATGACTTGGCCCCCTTTGATTCCGCCGCCGGCCAGTGCCACATTGAACGCGCGTGGAAAATGGTCGCGGCCGCCGCGGGCGTTGATGTTCGGCGTGCGGCCGAACTCGCCCATCCAGACGATCAATGTGCTGTCGAGCAAACCGCGCTGCTTCAAGTCGGCGATGAGCCGCGCGAACGGCTGATCGAGCTGGCCCGCCAGCGTTTTCGTGCGATTGAAATTATCGTCGTGCGTGTCCCAATTGCCGAGGTTGACCTCGACGCAGGTCACGCCCGACTCGACCAGGCGCCGCGCGAGCAAGCAGCCGAGGCCGAACGGCGTTTTGCCATAGGCCTCGCGCATCAGATCGGTCTCGGTGCTCAGGTCGAAGGTTTTCATCTGCGAACTAAGGATCATCTTGGAGGCCTTCGAGTACAGCTTCTGATGATCGGCAACCTCTTGCGGGGCGGTCCGAGCGTAGTCCGACTCGAGCCGGCTGAGCAAATCGAGCCGGCGACGATAGCGGTCGGTGCCGGTCGTGGGCTGGACATTCGTCGGCATTGAGCCGGCCTGCGCCACCACAAAGGGATCGAACTCGCTGCCATAGAACCCGCCCCCGCCGCCGGTTCCCGAGCGGCCGCCAATACGGACAAACGACGGCAGTTCGCACGCCTTTTCGGCCAGCTCGTGCGCGGCAATCGCGCCCAGCGACGGGAATTTGACCGTCGCCGTGGGAAGATAACCGGTGTGCAGCAAAAAGGTCGCCCGCGGATGGCTCCCTTCTTTGCTGGTCATCGAGCGGATAATCGCCACGTCCTGCATTTGCTTCGCCAGATTGGGATACGACTCCGCGATTTCGATCCCGCTGACGGCGGTGGAAATCGCCTTCGTCTCGCCGCCGTTGGCGTGGCCGGGCTTCGGGCTGAAAGTTTCAAACTGACTCGGCCCCCCTTGCATCCAGAGGAGGATGACCGATTTGCCCTGCTTGCGGAGATCGCCCGCGTGGACGCTGAGCAGGTCGGTGAAGGACAAGGTTCCGGCGGCCACCGCGCCGGCCGAAATCGTCCGCAGCCAATCGCGCCGCGAAATCACTCGCTCGCGGTTCAGGTGCACGCCAATTTCATGAGTCAAATGCATGATCGTTCCTTCCTCGATTCCAAGGCTATCTCTGTTTTTTGGAACGCGTCGAACGGAATTCGTCGGCGCTTCGTCGTAATGGCCAGCGCGACACGGAGCCTCTACTTGCGGTGCAAGAACTCCGTACAATTCACCAGCGACCACAAAATATCTTCAAACGCTTCGCTGCGGCTGTTGGACTTTTTCACATAGGTCAAACACGTCTGGACCTCGCTCGATTGCGGATCGCGCGCCAAGGCGCGGCGATACAAATCCACCACGACCTTTTCGTCGTTCTTCTCTTCGGCCAAGAGGCGGCCCAAATCGGTCGCCCGATTGGTCCCCTTTTCGAAGCGGGCCAGTTGATACGAGTTCATCAGCATCAGCGCCTGCGGGATCGACCCGGAGATCTCATCGCGCCGCGTGCTGGGGTCGTAGTTGAAGACGGCGTCGAATTGGGCCCGCGGATTTCGCGCCTGGCCGCGCGGCCGATAGGCGACGCCCGTGTCGGCAAACGATTCGTGAATCCCCAGCGCCTTGGTCAGCGACGTGAAAATCTGGTCGGCTCGCAGTTGCTGGTGCGTGCTGGCGATGAAGGGCGTTTCATCCGGATTGCGCCGCGAGCGGCTTTCGCGTTGATACGCGCTGGTCGTCATGATCGTGCGATACAGCCATTTCACGTCGTAATCGTGGCCGACGAATTCCACCGCCAGCAGTTGCATGGTCTTCGGCGCCGAGCATTGGCGGTCGGGACCCATGTCATCGACCGGCTCATAAAAGCCTTCGCCAACCAGTTCGGACCAAAGCCGATTAATGATCGCCTTGGCGAACCATTCGTCCCGCGGCGACGTGAGCCAATTCGCCAAGTCCCGGCGGCGCTCTTCGTCCGATTTGCCCGGCGACAGCTTGTCGCCGGTTGCAAAGAAAACCGGCTCCATGCGCGTCCCCTTGGCGGCCGGGTTCTTCAGGTCGGGCATATAATGCTCGGCGCTGGCCCGGCGAATCATGTTGTTGCCTTTGAACAGCGGGTCGCGATTCAGGCCGATGACCTCGAATGAACGCTTCTCGCCGACCTTCATCGGGCGAACTTCCACGCGCGGAAAAAATGCGGCCAACTCGTGAAACTGTTCGCGCTGCCACCGATCGGTCGGATGATTGTGGCAATTGGCGCAAGAGATCTGAATTCCCATGAAGATCCGCGTGATCTCGCTGGTCACATCTTCCGTATTGCCCATCTGGGCCATGATGATCGCCGTATCGCCGTTCTCGTCGATTGACCCCTTGGCCGTAATGAACGAGCGCGCGAGTTGATCCCACGGCGTGTTCTTGTTTAGCTCCTCGGTCAAGTATTTGGTCAGCGGCATCGCTACGAGCAACGATCGATCTTCCGCGCGCCGCGCCATGATCACATCGCGCCAATAGTGGGCCCAATTTACGCCGTAGTCCGGCTTGGCGAGCAAGGCCTCGACCAACTTCGCGCGTTTGTCGGGCGACTTATCGGCGGCAAAATGTTCGAGTTCGTCGGGCGTCGGAATTTCGCCCGTCAAATCGAGCGTCGCGCGGCGCAGAAACGTGGCGTCATTGCACCGCGCCGTCGGCGCCGTTTTGGAGGTGGACAGAAGCTCCTCTTGCAACAGCGCGTCCGCTTTCGCGGCGACCTCCGCCGGTGTCCGGGTCGAAGCGATCTTAGGAATCGGCGTGCTGTTCTTGCCGGCAAAATTCTTGTCGGCATAGATCGATTTGGTGCTGCTGGCTGGCTTGGCCGCAGTGGTCGCGGCGAGGGAGCTTTTGGGCGCGGCGCTGGGGGCGCCTCTGGGGGCGGCGCCGATGAAAAGCCCCATCGTCGCCAAGGCCAACATCGTCGTCGCGCTGCGTGAAAAGCTCATGGCAATCCTTCCGATTGACTGGCAAAACGAGTCCTAAGAACGACAGGCCCAACGCGGAATCGAGGATCGCGGCGGCTCGGTGCGCGGCGGCGAAAAACAATCTCTGGTGAGGCGTCCGTCGTCTGTTCGAGGTCTCCGCGCTCTACTCAAGAATGGAAACTCGCTGGCTTGGGGCCGTTTCGCTCGAATAAGCGAGCAAACCCAATCTACTGCATCTCAAACCTATCTCAAAATCGAATTCGATGGCGTTTTTGGAGATTTCTGAGCGTTTTTGCACCGAAAAAAACGCGAAACGAACGGTTTGCATGAATCACGGTTGATTTGTTTCGCAAAATTGAGGCGGAATACGCTCGCCTGCCCAATTCCCTTGGCCGTCGCAACTAAAGATATTGACGCCCAGGAGGCCGATTTTTTTGCTCGGCGCGGTGTTCCTCCGCGGCACGCGACCCTCCTCCTGGCGAAATAGCGGCAAGCTCGCGGCCATTGCGCGTCGGCCATTGCGTGCCGGCGTTGGCGTGCGCTGCCAAGGCGAGCTATTTCTTTTTCAACTCGACCGGCGTTTTGTCGATTTTGGCCGCCAAGATGAAGTCGTTTTCAGAAAGACCGCCGATCGCGTGGGTCGACAGCTCGATTCGCACGTTGCGATAGCCGGTCAGATGCAAGTCGGGATGATGCTGATCTGTTTCCGCGATTTTTGCGACCGCGTCAAAGAACTTCATCGCCGTCAGAAAGTCCTTCACCACCCAGCGCCGTTCGATGGCTTTGCCGTCGGCCGTCAACTTCCAATCGGGCAAGGCCTGAACTTGGGCAGCCGCTTCGGCCGCGGTATACGGTTGGACGCCCCCCTCGCACGGCTTACATTTTTTGTGCGTCAATTGTTCCGCGGTTTGCGCCGTCATGATTTCCTCCTGATTCGGATCGACAGGTTGGACGCGTCGCCTCGCGCGGCGGCAAAATCGCCCCCGCGGTTCATTATAGGAAAAGTTCGCCGCCCGCGCACCAATTCAAGCTGGGCGAAACGCCACCTGATCGATGCGAATTCGACCGGCGCGCGACCGACAAGGATGGCGCGGTTCGCAACAACTGGCTACGACGACGGGCGAGCCCAGCCCAAAAGAGAGCGCGGCGATGGAAATTCGCCGCCGCCGCGGACGCTTGAATAACAGGCGGAAATTTTAGCGCCGCGCGCAAAGAGAATGCCCGCGGATGGAGCGAAGCGGCTTGGCTATTCTGGCCTTAGCGGCTCGACGCGATCAGCCGATTCGCGGCGACATGCGGCATCCAAAGCGCCTTATCCACCAATTCGAGCAACACGCCCGGGTCGAAGGGCTTACGCAAGTAATAGGTTCCCCCCGCCGCGTGGGCGCGGCGAATGATGTCCGGGATTTGCGCGCCCGACAAGAACATCACCGGCACGTCGAGGAGGCCTTCGTCTTTGCGGAGCCGTTCGCAGAGCGTCAAACCGCTGCGGCCCGCCAGATTGATATCCGACAGGATCAAGTCGGGCGAAATCGTCTGCACCTTTTCAATCGCGGCTTCCGCCGAGCGGCAGCCGTGGCATGCATAGCCATGGGCGGTCAAGATCGTCGACAGCGATTCCACGACCTCGGCATCGTCGTCGATCACCAAAATCTGGGCTTTCGCCGATTCGCTCAGTTCAGGACCTGATAGATAATGCTCGGACATGGTGACGCCTCGATCGAGAAAGTTGCTGCCGGCAAAGCCCGCCTTGCGTTCGGCCGAAATAGGGAACAGGCCAGACCCGGCGAGCCTCAGTGCTCCGGCCTTCGCCTTTTGGACTCCACACGGAGTTCGGCGCAGGAAATCGGACTACCCGGTACATCGTCCTTCGAGACCGCCAAGGGCGAGAAAAGTTTTCCCGAACTACCTAAACCGGACAATTGCTACAACCGTACGGCCGCGCCGTATGATCGAGCAACCGAATGTTCCCTATTCGGGAGCGGCCACGCGGAACTCCGGTTCAGACCCGGCCTCGTTGCTTCGGCCATCGCCCAACGTCAGAGGTTGTGCAGATACTCGATCGCCAGGCGCAGTTCGCCGACGGGATCGGAGGCGTGATGCCGCAGCACCGTGAGATAGCCGCGGTACTCGCGTTCTTCCAAGAGGCCGAGCAAATTCGGAAAATCGACCGAACCGCGCCCCAACTCGACTTCGATTCCACGTCCGCGCGCCAAGTCGCGAACCCCGTCCTGAGCATGAACGTGGACGATTTCCGCGCCGACCGTTTCGGCCGTCTCGAGGGCAGAATGGCCATTCACAATGAGTTGGCCCGGATTGAAGTTGACGCCGATGCTCGCCGGCGGCAAGGCTTGCAAGAGGCGCAATAGCTCGGGACCGCTGACGCTGCCGGTGTCGGCCGCCAACCGCGCACCGACATGTAGCCCGTGTCGGCCCAAATCGGTGAGCACGTCGAGCAAGAGCTGCCATTGCGGCCCCTCGCTTTCTGCGGGAATCCGGCCGACATCGTTGATCACAACATCGGTCCCCAGATCGCGGGCGAGTTTCATCGCGCTTTTGGTGCCGGCGACGCGCCGTTCGATTTCATCCGGCACGTCGTAGCCGCGCCGCGTAGGGTAAGCCAGGGCGGTCACTTTTAGATTTAAGTCGTCGAGCAGCTTGCGAATTTGCCGAATGCCGGTCTGGGACAACTCGGCGGCGCTCAGTCCGCTGCGGGCGTCGATTTCCACACCGTCGGCCCCCAACCGTTGCGCAATCGTCAGAGCTTGCCTCAGCGGCATTTTCAAGCTGGCCAACTGGATTCCAATTTTCGGCTTTGGCACGAGGGCAAAGTTTCCCGGTATTAGGCGTTATGCCGAAGTTCGTGGAGCAGCGGTTGCGTGTCGGTCGATGATGCTTTGGGGG
>DASRSE010000004.1:0-6809 GCA_035656655.1 Pirellulales bacterium | reverse complement strand
AATGATTCCTCTCAAAATAAGCTCGGACGCCTTGTTTCCGGGCCTAAACCTTGGCTATTCTGACAATCAGTGGCCAGTGGGCCGGTCAGCAAGATTGCTCGGCTCTTCGCATTGGCGCCATCCTCTTTTCATCCATTTTTCGCAATGACAGCCTCGATCAACGCCATGCTTGCAATCGCGCGCAGCGCCAGATTCCGAGCGCGCCAAGGCAGCACGACAATTCGACCGACCGCGCGGCGCGGCGAAATTCGTTGGTTCCACAGCGGCGCGAAATGCGCGCTCGCGGGATGCGCAGTGCTCTCTCTCATCGGCGGCGCGAGGTTCGTCCAGGCGGCCGCGCCGGCGAGCGCGCCTGTCCAGCCAGACGCAGCGCGCGTCGCGCCCCTGCTGCTGGTCGATCCTGCGCAACCGCCTTCGTTTACCTTGCCGGTGATTGATTTCAACGACCAGGCGCAGCGTCAAGTCGTCGTCGATCGCGAGCCGGGGCAATATCTCGGCCACCCAAGCACCTTGCTGCTGGAAGACGGCAAAACGATCCTCTGCGTTTATCCCGGCGGCCATGGCCGCGGCCCCCTTTACTACAAGCGGAGCACCGATGGCGGGCTCACCTGGTCAGATCGTTTGCCCACGCCGAAGAATTGGGAGTCGTCGCAAGAAACGCCGACCTTGCATCGCGTGGTCGATGCGGCCGGCAAGAAGCGAGTCATCTTGTTTAGCGGACGATTTCCGGTTCGGCTGGCCGTGAGCGAAGACGATGGCGCGACTTGGTCCGAGCTGAAGCCGGTCGGAGATTGGGGCGGTCTGGTCGTGATGGCGTCGGTCATCGCGTTGAAGACAGCGCCCGGCCGCTATCTCGGCTTGTTTCACGACGATGGCCATTATCTGCACGCCGGCGGCAAGGCGACGAAAATCTCCACCGTCTATAAAACGCTCTCGAACGATGGCGGGCTCACCTGGTCCGAGCCGGTCGCGATCCTGAAATCGGACAAAACCTTTCTGTGCGAGCCCGGGGCGATTCGTTCGCCCGACGGAAAGCAGATCGCGGTCTTGCTGCGAGAAAACTTTCGCGTGGAGAACGCGCACGTTATTTTTTCGGACGATGAGGGGCAAACTTGGACGGCGCCGCGCCCGCTGGCCGCATCCTTAAACGGCGACCGCCACACGGCGAGATATGCGCCCGATGGCCGACTCTTTATCTCGTTTCGCGATGTCGAGGTAAAAGGCACCCATAGCCCCACCAATGGCGATTGGGTCGGTTGGATCGGCAAATACGACGACTTGAAGCAGCAAGGCCAAGGCCAATATCGAATTCGCTTCAAGAAAAACTATCTCACTCGCGATTGCGCGTATCCGGGGGTGGAACTGCTGCGCGACGGGACGTTCGTCGTCACCACCTATGGTCATTGGATCGACCGAGAGCAGCCCTATATCCTCAGCGAGCGGTTTAAGATGGCTGAGTTGGATGCCGCCGCCAAACGGTGAACCAGCTCCTGACTCGCCGGCGCAAGTCGTTATACGGCCCTCGCCAAAAGGCCTTCGTCCGGCTGTCGGGGCGACGCCACGGCCTGGGCATTTTGCGGCGGAAGAGCGAAGTCGAGCTTGCCGGTCAGGCAAAAAGTCAGGTATCCTAAGGGGAGTCCGGGTGGCCGGCCAAGGCGCGGCTCGCTGGCGCGCCGCCGCCAGTTTGTCCATCGTCGCCTGGTGTCGTCCGCCCGCGCGCAGGGGCGTTTCCTTTTTTTGCAGTTTGCTCGGAAAGACTGCCATGCCGTCGATCGATTGCACAATCCGCCGCGCCCCGCCGCGCCGGTCTCGAACCAGGCTGGGCGCCGCCGTGAGCGGGGGGCTGGCGTGGGGCTGGTTCGCGCTGGTGTTGCCGTGGCTATTTGTTTCGCCAGTCCGCGCCGCGGACCTCAACGCGAGCCGGAGTTCGAACAAGCAAATCGATGCGCTGATCACGCAACTCGGCAGCAAGAATTTCTTCGAGCGGCAAAAGGCCCAGGCCGAACTCCTCAAGATCGGCGCACCGGCGATCGACGCCTTGAATGAAGCGGCCAACCACGACGATCTGGAAATCGCCGAGCGTGCCCGCTATCTGATCAAGCTGGTCCACGTTGACTGGGTGAGCGACTCCGACCCGACGTTGGTCCGCGAACGGCTGGAGGGGTACGAAGATTTAGAAATCGACGATCGCCTCCGCCGCATCAAGGGGCTGTCGCTCCTGCCCAACGGCATTGGCTTGATTGCGCTGTGCCGGCTCGTGCGGCTCGAAAAAACCCCCTTCCTGTCCAAGCAAGCCGCCTTGGCAGCCCTTTCCATCCCTGACCCGGATGGCGCGATCTGGACCAAGCGGGCAAAGCAATCTTTGGAGACCCTCGACGGCAGCGGGCGCCCGGGCGCCGTTTGGATTCGCACCGTGATCAAGGCGCTCGATCAACCCGAGGCGGCCTTGGCCGAGTGGGAAAAGATCGTCGCCGACGAAACGGCGGCCCGCGAACAGAATGGGCCGGCGAACGACTTTGCGCTGGTCGCCCTGTTGCGGCGCGAAGTTCTCCTCTTGGAAAAGCTCCATCGCCGCGATCAAGCCTTGGTGGTCGCCCGCAAGCAAATTTCTTATGAACGGGGCGCGCCCGAGTCCTTAATCGAACTGGTCACCTGGCTGACCAAGCAGCAACTCTGGGAATTGGTCGACGAGGTCGCAACCAAGTTCGAGCGGCCGATCGAGCAAAATGCGCTGCTGCTCTACACCGTGGCCGATGCGCGATCGCTCCAAGGCAAGACCGAGTTGGCGGAGAAGCTGGCGTCCCAGGCCTTTGCCTTGAACCGCGAACAATTGCTCTCGCACCTGCAAGCCGCCGCGCTCATGCAAAAGCGCGGGCAATTTACGTGGATGGAGCGCGAATATCGCGCCTTGATCCAGCTTCCGCCGACGCGTTATGAACCGATGGAGGCGCGGCTGCTCCTCTCGGAATGTCTCCACGACCAAGGCCAAGAAAAGGCAGCCGCCGAAGTGCTCGGCCCGATTGTCGCGCCAACCCGCGCGAATCAACAGATTCAACAAGTGCTGAAAACGCTCGATCGCAATCCTTCGTCGATTGCCGCTCGCATGCATTACTTTCAAGCCCGCGCCTATGAAGCCGATCACAAGTCGGCCGAAGCGCTGCGCGAACTCAACAAGGCCTTGGCCCAGGACGACACCGACGCCGATGTGCTGATCGCGCTGTTCCGGCTGACCAAGGACAAGGAGGCCGATCATAAAAAGGTGGTGCAGCGCGTCAACGAAACGCTCGATTCATATCGTAGTATGATCCAAAACGCGCCGAACGACGCAATGGCCTATAACCAACTGGCGTGGCTCCTCGCCGGCACCCATGCTAGCCCGGACGAAGCGATCTCCGCTTCGCAAAAATCGCTTGAGCTGCGCCCCGGCGAGGCGGGCTATCTCGACACGCTCGGCCATTGCTACTTCGCCAAAGGGGATTACGAGAACGCGATTCTGTATCAAACGCAGGCAATCGAGCTGGACCCGCACTCAGGGCAATTAAAGGCCGGCTTAGCGGAATTCAAAGCGGCCCAAGCCAAAGCCGCCGACTCCGGCAAGCACCCCTCCGAAGACTCCGGCGAATCGCCCGGCAAATCCTCCGATAAAGGAGCGGATAAGACCGAAAACGCGGAGACGCCGGGCGCGAAGGCAAGCGCGCCGAGCGCCCACACGGGGGGCAATCCTGCGCCCTCCGAGCAAGCGCCCCCCGACGCCAAATCGAGCGAGAAGCGCGGCGACCGGGCGTCTCAAAATGCCAGCGGCGTCTAATCGCTTCGGTGCCGCGAGACGCTCCGTCAGCGCGCGTCGGCAGACTCAGTCTGCTTGCCGCTGGAAGATCGCGAACCAGGCGTGCGGGCCGCCGGGCGAAAACTCCATTTCCGTGAAGTCGGGCCGCGCTTGAAACCGCGCCGGTTCAATCGAGCAAACCGTCCAACCCGGCGCGAACGCGGCCGCCAACTCCGCTTTCGTAATCCGTCGCGGGCCCGTCTCGCCCGGCTCCGCATCGCTAAAGCAGCACAGAAAGAGCTTTCCGCCGGGGCGCACGACCGACGTCAGCGCCGCCACGTAGCGCGCGCGATCGTCGTCCGCGAACACATGAAACAGGCCGCTGTCGATGGCGCTGTCGAACTGCTCCGGCAATTCACCCAGATCGAGCGCATTGAGCACCAAGAAAGTCGCGGCCAAGCCGCGCTCGGCCGCTTTGCGCTTCGCGCGGGCGATTGGCTCACTCAGATAATCGACCCCGGTCACGCGCTGTCCGCGGCTCGCGAAGAAGAGCGCATTCTCGCCCGTGCCGCAGCCGGCATCGAGGACTGATCCCACCACGAGCGGCGCCGCCGCGACGAACACGGACTGCGGCCCGTCGATATCCCACGGCGCGATGCGGGTGTAAGCCTTTTCAAAAATTTCACGGTCAGGAACGCCCATGGTTGTGCTCCCAGCATTCGTTTCATAAGGAAGGACGGCGGGCGCGAGTTCGCGCCGCGCCACAGGTTAGCGCACGCAGCCGGCTGTTCATTTCGCCAATTCATGCTCGCGTAGGAGCGAGCCGTCGCGGGCCCGATAGCGGAGTACGTTGGCGTTTAACTCGAGCGACTCGATGCTTACCTGCTCGGCGAACACAAAATCATCGACCAGCGTGATGCCCGTTGAAGTTTTCCGCCCGACGAAAATCCGATCCTTACCGGCATGCGGGATTTCGACACAGATCATCTTCAACGTCGAGCCGTCGGCCTGTTCCGAGTCGCAGCAGTAGATTGCGCCATACCCTGGAAACTCCAAGGCCGAGATGGCGTTAGACCAGTCTTCGTCGGTCTGAAACCACGAGCCCGGTTGGGCCTCGAGCAGGAGGCGCTGCAGCCGCGGCCATTCCGACGCGACGAGATTGTTGGGATCGTTTTTGTAGGTTTCGTAGCTGTCGTACGGTTTGCTCAATTGGAATCGTTCACCACGATATTCAATCGTGGTCTCGTCACCGGCGACCGGCTGGTTTTGTTTGTAGTGCGAGTAAACCACGATCGCCAGGACCACGACGAGAAAAACGGCCCAATCTGAGTTCTTCATGGCTGCTTGATAAGAAATTGCCGAGAGAGGTTTCTATTCTTCCGTTGCCCAAGGATGCGAAGCGAAACCGCCGACGAAAACCGCGCCGTCGCTCAGTTTTTCTTTTTTGCCGGATGGGCTTCCAGCTTGTTCACGGCCAGGTCGAGCGCGGCGTCCGCCGCCGCATTGGCCGGCAGCGGATCGTCCTTAAACGCCGGCAAAAGCTTGTCCCAGATCGCGTTCATTTCACCTTGAAAATTGCCCGTGTCGGCCGTGATCGCCACCACCGCATCTTGATCCGGCATCACGACGCACAACTGGCCCCCCGCGCCGTCGCCACGAAACGCGTCATGCGTGCAGCGCCAAAATTGAAAGCCGTAGCCTTGCTGCCAATCGACCCCAATCTTCGCGTGCGATTCCTGATCGTTGGGCACGTGCTTGCGCGTCGCCTGGTCGATCCATTTTTTGGGAATCAACTGCTGGCCTTGCCAGCGGCCATGTTGCAGATAGAGTTGGCCAAACTTGGCAATGTCCTCGGTGCGCAGCTTCAGTCCGTAGCCGCCGAGAGAATTCCCCTCCGGGCTGCTCGCCCATTCCGGGTTCTCGATGCCCAAGGGTTCAAACAGCCGCGGTTTCAGATAGTCGAGCGTCGTCTTGCCGGTCACTTTGGTGACGATCGCAGACAGCGTGTAGCTGCCCATCGTGTTGTATTGAAAATGCGTGCCGGGCGGGTGCGGGACCGGCTGCGCCAAAAACTGTTTCACCGTCGGGTTGCCGCCGATCGCCTTGGGCTCGGTGTCGTGACCGCAGGTCATGGTGAGCAGATCGCGGACCTTCATGGCCTTGAGATTGTCGGAAGGGTTGGCCGGCGCATCGTCGGGAAAGAATTTCAGCACCGGATCGTCGAGGCTCAGCTTGCGGTCGGCGATCGCCAAGCCGATGGCCGTGGCATTGAAACTTTTGCTGAGCGAAGCCAGCACGTGGGGCTTGTCCGCCGCCTCAGGTTTCCACCAGCCAGCGGCGATCACGTGGCCATGCCGCACGATCATAAAGCTGTGTAACGTGTTAATCTTGTCGACCGCGACGACAAAGTCGCGCACGGCGGCGGCAGAAATCCCTTGCGCCTCCGGCGTGCTGCGCGGCAGCGGCTGCTCGGCAGCCTGCGTGCTCAGAGTTCCAATCAGCAAGAGGGCCGCGATCCAGGCCGCGTTACGGGTTTTAGTTCTCATCGTTTTCCTTCGCCAAGCAGGAATTGTTCCAGAAAGAGACCGCGGGCGGCAGCCCTTGCCGAGCGGCGGCGCAGCGTCATTCTATTCATAGACTCTCCGCGTCGCGCCTGCAACCAAGTGATCTGCCCCTGAACCATTTAAGCCCCTACACCGCACAAAACATTGAATCCGGCGCCAAGCTCCAGGCGAAGAACCTGTCCGGTGGCGACCAGCACGGCGGACGCCGTGCGCAGGCCGTGCGCAGGCCCACCAACGCGCTCGTAGGGTGGCGACCAGCACGGCGCACGCCGTGCGCAGGCCCACCAGCGTGCGGCGCAGCCCGCCGGCGGATGGCGCGGCGCGCCCGCCGGCGTAAAGCGTTCCAGCGCGAAGCATTCCAGCCGGATTCCGCGGCGACGTCATTCGCTGGTCGGCCTGCATTCGCTGCGCGAATTGGTCCGCACCCTACACCTGTGTTCGTTGGCCGAGCGGCTCGTAGGGTGGCGACCAGCACGGCG
>DASRSE010000003.1:0-14563 GCA_035656655.1 Pirellulales bacterium | reverse complement strand
AAATACAAAATCAGCAACAGATAGCAGACGGCCATTGTGGCAGGGATTCCCGCGGTAATCGCCAGCGCCATGCGTCCGCCGTGGAGGTCGGCGTCGTGAACGATCGTTTCGTCGGGAGTCCGGTCTTTGGCCTCAATGTCGCGAATTTTGTTGACCTTTCCACCATTCAAGCCTTGAATCTGTTCGAAGAACAAAAACTGGTTCTTCTCGGGCGATTTATACATGTCGTAGACCGCCGGGTCCTTTTGCTCCAAATAGGCCGAGGCGGCGCGATCTTGGCAATAGCCAATGCCCGGACCACCGAGCATGCCGGCGGACAGCATGCCGATGCCGCCCATTGCGCCAATCACAATGGCGCCGCCGGCGGGAAAGCGTTCCGACGCAACCGCCAGCATCGTCGGCCAGAGAAACGTTTTGCCAATGCCGTAGATCGTCAATGCGCCAATGACGGCGATCGTCGTTTTCGTCAAGTCCGCATGCCCCAGCAGCGTCAGCCCGGTCGCCCCGCAACACGCCCCCACAAACAGCAAACCGAGCGGCGAAATTCGATGGACGATCGGTCCGGCGAAGAATCGGAGAATGAACATGAGCGAAGACGTGTAGACGAACAAGAACAAGCCATTCTGCTTGCTGCCGACAATATTGCCGGTGATGTTGCTGATCCAGGAGTCGGTCCCCAGTTCGACATAGCCCAGCATGGCGTGGATGACGAGGAGGAACAGCAACAACGGCGCAGCAAACTGCGCGAGCATTTTCGCGAAGCTGACCCCTTTGCGAACCGCCTCGGATTTTGGAAACTTTTGGCCAAAGCAGAGAAAGCCGTAAAGCAATACCGGAATCAAAAACAGCGACATTTGCACTTCCCACCGGACTTTGCCAGCCATGAAGGCCGAAGCCAAGCCGCCGGCCACCAGCCCCGCCGGCCAGCCGGCATGCAAGATATTAAGGTAATGCGATTTCTTGCGCGGAAAGAGCGTGGCCACCATCGGATTGACGACCGCTTCGCACAATCCATTGCCAATCGCGAACATGAACATCCCGATATAGAGCATCCAATAGACCGTGTCGTGCGCGCCGGCGGGGTTCGCTTCCTTCATTGAGTTATAGACCGGTGTCGCCGCGAGCGTGACGACCGCCGACAAAAAGTGCATCACGAACGCGGTAATCAACAGCGGACCGTAGCCGATTTTGTCGGCGATCAAAGCGCTCAAAATGATGATGATGCCAAAGCCGGTCAAACCGCCGCCGGTGATCAAGCCCAAGTCGCTCTGCGTGAAGCCGAATTGCGAACCCCAATCTTGCAAGATGCCGCCACGCACCGAAAAGCCCACCCCCGCCGCTAAAATCGCCATGAAACCGGCGAACAACAGCCGCTTCGCATTCGGGGCAATCGCATCGAAATTCGCGTCGTTCGGGAAGCCGGCTTGCGCCTTCGCTGTGCTCATGAAATATCTCCGCCAAGGAAAACTACAGATGTGGGATGGGAAAAGTCGTTCAGAGAAAAGCGAGGGCTAGACCGCCCGAGGGGGCCGGACCGAAGCGTGGGAAAAACTGCCGGCTTTGAGTATACAAGCCCAAAACGGGAAGTAAACGGAGGCGAACTGCTGAGTTTCGGCAATTTTTAGAAAATGGGCGACAAAGTCGGCATCTCGCGTGGCGCTTGCGCAGGCCCCCCTCTTTCGCCAGCCGCTAGAGCTCCGCGCAGGGCACAAGTAAAAAGCGCTGCGCGTGCGGACCTGAGAGATTCGCGCCGACTTTGTCTTGCCGCCGCCGCGCGAAAATCCTATCATCCGCCCCCGCAATCGGCCGAAGTCTGCCGAGAGCCTACGGTTACACTGCGGGCGCGCTGCTGGCGACCGCCCGGTTCCGCAGGCGGACCAGGGGCTGCCGCCTGCCCCCTCATAAAAACCTCTTGCCGCGTGGGAGAAGCGTTCCGTTGTGAGTCGCTTTCTGAACAGCATCTGGTTCTGCTCACGGTGGGGATTGCTTCTGGCAGTCCTGGGGGCCGTCGTGGCGTGGCCCTATTTGAACTCCAAGATCGACGAAGAGATTCGCCTCCGCGTGCTCGCGAAGTTCACCACGAACTATCCGGGCCTCGACATCGAAGTCCGCTCCGCGCAATTGCTCAAGGGCGAAGGCATCCGCATCCGCGATGTCACGATTCGCGAGCCGGGGGTCGCCGGGCCGAGTGGCGAGTTGGCGACCTTCGATGAAATCTTCTTGAACTGTCCGACGGGCCTGACCGACCTGATGCATGACGAATTGCCGATGCGCAAGATCACGCTGCGCAACGCGGTGATCCGCGCCACGCTCGGCGCGGACGGCCGCTGGAACGCGGCGAAGCTCTGGCCGATTCCCAAATTTAGCAAGAAATGCGCCGACGTGATCGCCGTGGAAAACGGCTCGTTCGAGCTGATCGATCCCTCCAATGGCACTCCGCGCAAGCTGGTCATCAAGGACATCAGCTTGAGCCTCACGCCCCACGATGGCACGCCGGAAATGCTGGCCGTCGATCGGACGATGGAAATGCACGGCACGTTTTCTTCCGATCATTTGCAGCATGTCGAAATCGCCGGCTTGATGGCCCCGCACGGCGGCGGCTGGTTGGTCTCGGGCAAGGCAACCGGCCTGAGCGCTTGCCCCGAGCTTTGCCACTCGCTGCCGTGCGCGATCGCCTCGCAATTGGCCTCCGCCGTTTCCGTCCGCGGCGAGGCCGAAGCCGAGTTCAAGATCCAATCGATTCCGGGGCAAGATCCGCCGGTCCAATTCGAGGTGGCGGGCCAACTCACGCAGGGCCGCATCGACGATCCAATTTTGCCTTATCCGCTGACCGATCTCCAGGTCGTGGCCCACGCCAACAATGCCGGCGCGGTTCTCGATCAATTTTCGGCGCGCCACGGCGACACGCAGATTCGGCTGACGGCCAAGACCGCCGGATTCCGCGCCGATAGCAAAGTCGAAATCGAAGGCCAAACGCGGCATCTGACGCTCGATCGGCGCGGGGCCGAAGCCTTGCCTGAGGCCTTGCGAGCCCAATGGAAAAAGTTTGAGCCGGCCGGCGACATTGACGCCGACTTCAAGATCACGTTCGACGGCAAAAAGTGGCATCCCGAGGGAACAGTCGACTGTCTCGATGTCTCGTTCATGTATTACAAATTTCCGTATCGACTCGAACGAGGAACCGGGCGGATCGAGTTGCACGACGATCGGCTGAAGTTGCAAATGACCGCATTCGGCGGAGGCCAGCCGTTGCGCTTTGACGGCGACTTTCAACACCCGGGCCCGGACTTTACCGGAGTGCTCGAAGTCCGCGGCAAGGATTTGCCGCTCGACGACACTCTGCTGGCCGCGATGCCCGACGGCGCGGAGGCGGCGCTCCGCGCGCTGAATCCGCGGGGCACGTTCAACTTGAACGCGAAGTCGTGGCGGACCGATCCGCGCGAAGAGGAAATGCACCATCAGTTGGCGGTGCAGTTGAACCGCTGTTCGCTCGATTTTGCGCGCTTTCGCTATCCCTTGGCGAATATCCGCGGGACGCTCGAAATGCTTGACCATCAGTGGACCTTTCGCGATTTGGAAGGGACGAACTCGACGGGGCTGATCAAGTGCCGCGGTCAGATGCTCCCCTCCGGCGGCGGCTATGACTTGACGATGCATTTGGATGGCCTCGACATTCCGCTCGAGGATCAGTTGCGCGACGCGCTGAAACCGAATTTGCAAAAGCTGTGGAACGAGTTGAAGCCGCACGGCTCGGTGAATCTGGGCATTGATTTGCGCTATCTCACCGCGAACAAGGAGTTTGATTTAGCGCTCAGCGGCGAGGCGGGGGGAGAGGGAATCTCGGTCGAGCCCGATTGCTTCCCTTATCGCTTGGAGCGAATCACCGGGGCCTTCAGCTATCGCGACAATCATGCTGATTTTCGCAATCTGCGGGCCTTGCATGGCCGCACCACGCTGGCGTCGCACGCCAGCTTTGATGTGCAGCCGGAAGGGGGCTGGCGGTTTCAACTGAAAGACTTTTCGGTCGATCGGCTCAAGGTCGATCGCGATCTGGTCGGGGCGTTGCCTCCCAAATTGAAAAAGGTCGTTAGTCAGCTCAATCCGACCGGCGCGCTCAATCTGCGCGGCCAATTTGAACTGGTCGGCGCGGCGCGGCCGGAAACTCCGGCGACTGCCAACTGGGATGTTGAATTCAGCATGGCGCAAGGCGGCGTTGACTGCGGCGTGAAGTTCGAGAATGTCTTTGGAGGGGTGCGGCTCACCGGCTTCAACGATGGCAAACATACGCAATGTCACGGCGAGTTGAACATCGATTCGCTCAATTACAAGGATTTCCAGGTTTCCGAAATTCTCGGTCCCATGTGGATCGACGACACGCGGATCCTCTTGGGGACCGGCGCCGAACGGCCTGCTCCGGGCAAGCCGAGTCGCCGTGTCACGGCCAAAATCTCGGGCGGCACCGTCGCCGGAGATTGCGCCGTGCTGCTCGGCCCCACGCCGCAATACTCGGTCCGGGCGTCGCTCGCCGAGGGCGATCTCGCGCGCTTTGTCAAAGAAGCTGGCAGCCCCCAAAAGAAGCTCCAAGGCAAGGTCTTCGGCAATGTCGAACTGTCAGGCACGACCCAAGGGTTGCACACCGTCTCGGGCCGCGGAAAAATCGCGCTCCGCGACGCCGACATTTATGAGCTGCCAGTGATGGTCGCGCTGCTCAAGATTCTGTCGGTGCGCCCCCCTGACAAAACGGCCTTTACGACCAGCGACATGGATTTCCGCATGCAAGGAGACCATATCTACTTCGACAAGCTCGAATTTGCCGGCGATGCGATCAGCCTGGTGGGCAAGGGGGAAATGAATTTCGAGTCCGATTTGCACATGGCGTTTCACTCCGTGGTCGGACGGTCCGACTATCAACTTCCGCTGTTGAAAAACGTGATGGGAACCGCCAGCCAGCAATTTCTCTTGATCCATGTCGATGGCAATGTCGCCAACCCGCACACGTGGACCGAAGCCTTTCCGGGAGTGCAACAAGCCTTGCAACAACTCAACCTCGATCGGCCGCTGGGCCAAGAAGCCGCGCGCCCAAGCAGCGGCAATAATCGCTAAGACGCTTCATTCGGGCGGCAATGCAATCGCCTTCCGCGGCGCGACGATGGCATGCGTGGCGCCGGTTTTGGCCGACACCGACGAACAAGCCAAACCAACTCGCCTTATTTTCACCGCAATCGATTCAAGTCAGGAGACCGACCATGAGCATCGGGGCCTTAGGGGTCATTGGCGGACTATCCGCCGCGCCCCTGGCGCAAAAATCGGCAGACGCCGAGCGGACCCAAAATGCGTCCGTCCAACAGCAACGGCAAGTCGCGGGGGAGCTGCAGGCCGAAAATGCCGCCGGGATCGGCCAAACCGATGGCGAGCAAGAAGCCAGCGATCGTGACGCTGACGGCCGCCGCCTCTGGGAGGTAAATCCGCCCGCGAAGCCGAATGCCGCCGAGCCGGAAGCAAACGCCGCGCAAAGCATCGACCTGTCAGGCAACCGCGGCGGCCAACTCGATCTGACCATTTGATCTGCCCATTTGATCTGACCATTTGATCTGACCATTTGATCTGACCATTTGATTTGGCCATTTGATTTGGCCACGGAGACGGCGGACGCGTCGCCGGGGCGAAACTCGAGCGCTCAGCTCCAAAAATGAAGCCGATTCCGCGTTTGTTGCATTCGCCCCTTTCGGCTAAAATGGTCGGTTCCGAAGTGCCGGATCGCCCCTCGCAGGCGGGCGGGGAGACAAACGACCGTGCAGTCCGGTTCGCGTTCGTAAGCGGTTTCCAATTCTGGCCCGATCCCAAGTTTTGCGTCTCCGCCGCCATTTTTTCGCGTGGGTTATGCGTTTCACCAAGATGCATGGAATCGGCAACGACTACGTTTACGTCGATTGCTTTGCGCAACCCCCGCCCGCCGATCCGGCCGCCGTCGCGCGGCGCATCTCCGATCGCCATTTTGGCGTCGGCAGCGATGGCTTGATTTTGATCTGCCCTGCGGAGCATGCCGACGCCAAGATGCGGATGTTTAATGCCGATGGTTCGGAGTCGGAAATGTGCGGCAACGGCGTTCGGTGCGTCGCCAAGTTCGTGCACGATCACGGCATTGCGACGAAGCCGGAGTTGAAAATTGAAACGGGCCGCGGCATTCTGTCGCTCGCCCTCGAAGTCAGAGGAGGTCTTGCCGAGCGGATCAAGGTCGATATGGGCGAGCCGATTCTCGAACCGGCCAAGATCCCGGTCGCGCTAGCGGCGGTCTCGGAAAAGCGCGTCGTGAATTTCCCGCTCGACCAAGAAGCCACGGCGCGGCTCCAGCGGGCCGCGGGGGCAGAGCAAGCCGGCGTGGAAGCGCGGATGACCTGCATGTCGATGGGAAACCCGCATCTGATCTTGTTTTGCCGCGAGGTGGAACAGGTCGATCTGAGCGACTTGGGGCCTTATTTCGAGCGCGCGGCCCTGTTCCCGAAACGGATCAACGTCCATTTTGTTCAAGTCCATTCGCCCCATGAAGTGACCATGCGAACCTGGGAACGCGGCAGCGGCGTGACGTTGGCCTGCGGGACCGGGGCCTGCGCCGTCTGTGTCGCCGGCGCACTAACCGAACGGACCGAGCGCCGAGTGCTCGCGCATCTGCCCGGAGGGGATCTGGAATTGGATTGGGCCGCCGACAATCACGTGTTGATGACCGGCACGGCCACCGAGGTTTTCACAGGCGAGTGGAACGGCTAACGCACCGCAACCCGCATTCGGCTCGCCTATCCCTAACTTGTTCCGCTGTCGGCATGGAGGCCGCTCGATGAAATTCACCAGTCCCTTCTGGACGAAGCTTGGCGGATATCTGGGCGCAACCGCGATTCGCCAATGGATGCGGACGCTCGAGTATAAGTGCGCCTACTACGATCCGACGGTCGATCCGGTCCATCCTGATTATGGCGGCCAGAAGATTTACGTTTTTTGGCACGAGTACATTCTCTTTCCGATCTATCTGCGCGGAAATTGCAACCTGTCGATGCTCTTGTCGACCCATCGCGACGCCGACATTCTCGCGCGGACCGCGTATCATCTCGGCTTTGATTGCGTCCGCGGTTCCACCTATCGAGGCGGAGTCACTGCGCTTAGGGCGATGTTCGACAAGAGCCGAGATATGAATTTGACCATGACGCCGGATGGGCCGCGCGGGCCGCGGCGGAAACTCGCGCAAGGACCGATCTATCTGGCATCGAAGCTGAATATTCCCTTGGTCGTGATGGGCTTCGGCTACGATCGGCCTTGGCGTTTTCGAAGCTGGGATCGCTTCGCCTTGCCGCGGCCGCTGACCCGAGCACGGGCGGTCGTCAGCCCGGCTTTGCATATCCCGACCGACTTGAAGCGAGATGGCATCGAAACCTATCGCCAAGAGGTGGAATGGATGCTGAACCGCCTGACGCTGGAGGCGGAAGCCTGGGCCGAGTCCGGGACGCGAAAAGTGGGCGAGGTTCCGCTGCTGCGCCACACCGCTCCGAAGCGGGTCCGCCACTTGGAGACGGCCGATGCGTTGCGCGGCCCGCAGCGAATGCCGAATAGAACGCCGGTTGAAACGGAGCCGGCGACGCGTCTCAAAATCCAAGGCGACTCGGTGGCCTAGAAGCGGTCGGAATGTTGGCGGCGCGTGGGTTTTTCCCGCATTTTGCCCGCAAAGTCTGCGCAGAATATGCAATTTACGCATTGGAAGCTCATTTCGGTTGACATGCCTCGCGAAATTGGGTTAGAGTCCGCCTTACCCGCTTCATGAACTGATGCTTCAGCCCTGCCTCTTGATCCACTTCTCGAAAGAATCATGAATCGACTGACTCAGATGATCTCTGCGGCTCCTCGCGAAGCCGATCCGAAACCGACCTACGAAGTCGGGGCGGCGGTCTTTACTCGGCCCGCGGCCCACGGCGGACTTAGCCTGTTTGCTCCGCTCCATTACGAGCCGGGCTATGCTTATCCGCTCATTGTTTGGCTGCATGGGGCCGGCAACAACGAAAACCAACTCCGGCGGCTGATGCCCCTGGTGAGCGTGCGCAATTACGTGGCGGTGGCGCCCCGCGGAACGGTCCCCATGCGCGACGGAGCGGTTCGCATGCCGGGCTATACGTGGATGCAGGCCGGCGAGCATATCCAGGCGGCCGAACAGCGCGTTTTTGAAGCGGTTGAAACGGCCCGCGGGCGGTTTAATATCAACCCGCAGCGCGTGTTTCTGGCGGGCATCGGCCAAGGCGGGACGATGGCCTTCCGGATTGCGCTCCAGCACCCTCGGTCGTTCGCGGGGGTCGTCTCGATGGGCGGCCCTTTTCCGACCGATCAGGCGCCCTTGCGCCAATTGCTGGCCGCGCGAAGCTTGCCGGTGCTGATTGGCTGCGGCCGGACGAGCGATGCTTACCCCTCGCCGTCGGTCTGCGATGATCTGCGGTTGCTCCATTCCGCAGGGTTATCGCTGACGATCCGCGAATATCCTTGCGGCGATGAAGTCGATCCGAACATGCTGCGCGACCTGGATCGCTGGATCATGGAGCAGATTGTCCCGAGCGGCCCGATTAATGACGAAGCGTTCGAGTCCAACGCCGACACGGCGAATTGACCTCGCCGGTCGCGAACCAGGCCGGAAAATCTCGCGACAAACGGCCCATTCAGCGGATCGGCCGCAGCCGGCCGTCGGCGGCTGGCAAATCGCGTGATTCCACGCCGACTTGCTCCGTCGATTCTGGCGGAGCAGTTTTCAACTCTTCGCGAACGACGATCAGATCGCTCGGCGCCTCGATCCCGAGCCGGACCCCGCCTTGGGCCAACCGCACGACGGTAATGGCGATATGATCGCCAATCAGAATCCGCTCGCCGACTTTGCGGGATAATACGAGCATCGTGCTGTCTCCGCGAAAGAGAGCGCGGACGAAAAACCCCGTCGGCCGTGTCGCATCGACGATTTCCTCGGCATGAATGCGACCAACTCAGCCCGTCGGTTGACAACAGTATAGCCTGCTTGCACGCGTTGGCAAGTGTGGGGGAAGAATCCTCGGCCTTTCGCGCCGTCCCCCACTGGGCGGCCAATTTAGGCTGTAATTCCGCCGTCCACGGTCAGAACTTGACCCGTGATATAGCTCGCCGAGCCGCTGGCTAAGAACAAGACCGCGTCGGCAATCTCGTCGGCCTGTCCCATCCGTTTGGCGGGGACCCGTTTTTTAACCTCGTCCAATAGCGCGGGGCCCAGCGCGGCGGTCATTTCGGTTTCGATGAAGCCAGGCGCGACGCAATTGACCGTGACCTTGCGGCCGGCCAATTCCTTCGCCACGGTCCGCGTCATGCCGATGACCGCGGCTTTTGAGGCCGAGTAATTCGCTTGGCCCGGATTTCCCATTAAACCGCTGACGCTCGAAATGTTGATGATTCGGCCATAGCGGGCGCTCATCATGATTTTCGTCGCTGCTCGGGTGAACAAAAACACGCCGCGCAAATTGGTGTTGATCACCTCGTCCCATTGCTCGTCGCTCATCCGCGGGATGAGGGTATCGCGAGTCACGCCGGCATTATTGACGACGATGTCCAGCTTGCCCCATTTGGCCACCACGTCGTCAACCGCCTGATCGACGCTTTCGCCCTTGGTAACGTCGCATTCAAAGGCTTCGGCCGTTCCGCCGGCAGCGCGAATCGCCTCCACGGTCACAGCCAGCTTCGCCGCGTCGCGCGCGAGGCAGGCGACCTGCGCGCCGCTGTGCGCGAGGGCCAAGGCGATCGATTTGCCAATGCCGCGCGAAGCTCCGGTGACCAGCGCGACTTGGCCTGCCAAGTTGACAACGATACGAGCTTGAGCAGGTTCAGGCATGATTCGAATCCTTACAAAAGGAGAGTTAACCGATGTTTTCGCATTCCAGTTTGCGGTCGATTCGCTTGAGCAAGCCCTTCAGGACCTTGCCTGGCCCGACTTCGTAATACGCGCGAATTCCCTGAGACAGCAGGTAGCGGATTGAATCTTCCCAGCGGACGGGACGGACCACTTGTTCGATCAGCAGCCGGCGAATTTCCTCGGGATCGTGGTGGGGTTCAGCGTCGACGTTCGAGATGACCGGAATGCGCGGCGTTTTCAGGGTGACCTGGCTTAGTGCCGCGCGGAGGCGCTCGACCGCCGAATCCATCAAAGGGGTGTGAAACGCCCCGGCGACAGTTAGCGGAATGACTTTCATTGCCCCGGCCGCAACGGCCAATTCACCAGCTCGCTCGCAGGCCGCCTTGTTTCCGGAAACCACAAAGTTGCCGGGGCAGAGCAGATTGGCAATTTGCAGGACATCGCCTTGGCGGGCCTGATCGCAGATTTGTTCGACTTGTTCTCGTTCGAGCCCAAGAATGCTGGACATGCCGCTGCGCTGCCGCTCGGCGGCCTGCTGCATGGCGGCTCCGCGCTCTTGGACCACTCGCAATCCATCGGCAAATTCGAGCACGCCAGCGAACACGAGCGCCGTGTATTCGCCCAGGCTGAGACCGGCCGTGGCCGGGCAAGCCGCGACCGTCTCGGGCGCTTGCGACTTGAGTAGTTCGAGCGCCGCCAAGCTGCATACGAACAAGGCGGGCTGGCTACGGACGGTCGAGTCGAGTTCCGCGGCCGGGCCCTCGAAACAGAGCTTCGCCAAGTCGTAGCCCAGCAACGCGGACGCATCCGAGAACAAGTCGCGCGCCGCCGGTAAGGCGTCATACGCAGCCTTGCCCATGCCGACCATTTGCGCACCTTGGCCGGGGAACAGAAACGCCGCAGCGGCCATTATTCGTCCGTTTCAACCAACGTCCGGCCCATATAGTAGCCGCACTTCGGGCAAATCCGGTGGCTCGGCGCCGGCGTGCTGCATTTGGTGCAATAAACGAGTTGTTTGGCCGTCAGGCCATCGTGCGCCCGGCGCGAGCCAGTGCGAGAATTCGAGTGTCGGCGCTTGGGAACGGCCATCGTACGGTTTCCACGAAGTCTACAACGGGGGTGGTCGCCCCCTGGTAAGGTCGTAAAGAATCGCCCATCTTAGAGAGAATTCGCTCCGCCTGTCAAGCGGGAGAAAAGGGTGATTCGCCCTGCGATAGCAGAATCCTCGCCGAGCAATAGCGCCGCCGGCCGCACGCAATAGATGGGTGCAAGTTAAAAACCTCTCGGCCTACATGCCAGTCAGAAAAAATTCGCGAAATCGCTGGCTGGCCACTATGATAGCCCTTTTGAGGCGATGCTCGCGGCGGCCGAGCGAAGTGCGGCCCGCGAATCGCAATTCTCTCGCATCCGCTTTCGGAATCGCCCATGTCGCTCGAATCCTCAGCACGCGTTGCGCCGCCGGACTTCAATCGAGATCGCTTGGACGGCGATCGGGCTTGGCGACGCTCCGTAAGCATAAAATCAAGCGCGAGCAAGCGATTCGCGAGGCGCTCGACCGGGCTCGTGTTGGCCGCGATCGTGTTCGTCGGCGGAGCGCTGCTGCACGGAGCGGAATCTGCTCCTGAAAAGGGGATTCCGCGAGCCGCTCCGGCGCTTGTGGCGGCCATGCAGTCCAGCCTTGCCTATTGTCGCCAAGCCGCGCGCGGCGGAGATTTCAAATCGCTCGCGCGCGGGGCGAATGGCATGACTGTGTTGGTCGAATTGCTCCGCGCCGAAAATGCGGAAGACGCTTGGCAAACGGCCGCCGCCGAGGCCGCGAAAACGAATCGAGCGATTTTGGAATCCGCTCGAAACGGCGACGCGCCGGCGGCCGCCGCGGCCCTGGATCGGCTCGCGGGGCAGTTGCCTTCGTTCGCGGAAAAAAACTCCGCCGCCAAACCTGCCAGCCTAGGAAAGGCGCCCGGCGGCCTGCACAATTTGATGTACGTTCTCGAAGCGACCTTAGCCGACGCCAAGACCGCCGTGGCGGTTGACGACTTGGCCGCGGCCCGGCAATCGGCGGTTGTCTTGTCGGCGCTGGATCGGCTGGTGTCTAATGAACGAACCGACGCGCGCTGGCAGCATTGGGCAAGCGACTATCAGTCAGCCGCGGAGTTGGCAATCCGCAGCGAAACGGACAATGCGCGGAGCTTTCGCCCGCTGCTGCATGCCGTGTCGCAGCGCTGCGAGGCGTGTCACGATAAGAAGTGAGTTGTTTGAACTGCTCGTTTTTCCCACCTTCCTTTTCGATCTTTGGAGCTAGCCATGACGCAACCGCAAAAATCGTGTCCCGATTGCGACAATGATTTTGCCGAACTAAGCCGGCGCGTGTTTTTGAAGACGACGAGCGCGGCCGCCGTGGCGGCATCGATCTTGCCGAATTGGGCCGTGGCGAAAGACCTGCCGGCCGAAAAGGGGCCACCTGAAACGCTCGTCAAAAAACTCTACGATTCGCTCGGCGAAAAACAGCGTAAGGAGGTCGCCTTCGATTGGGACTTTGTGCACCCGGAGATGGGCTTGCTGCGCAGCCGCGTTTCCAACAATTGGCACATTACGCAACCGCAAATCGCCGGCGAGTATTACACTAAGGACCAACAAGAGTTGATCCGCGCGATTTTTGAGGGCGTTTTCACGGAAGAGTGGGTGAAGAAACTCGACAAGCAACTGACCGATGATGCCGGCGGCTATGGCAAGCAACAGAACATTGCCCTTTTTGGCAAGCCCGGCGACGGCAAATTTGAATTCGTCATGACAGGCCGGCACTTGACGATGCGCGTCGATGGCCACTCGAACGAACACGCCGCGTTCGGCGGACCGATCTTTCACGGTCATGCCGCCAGCGGCTTCAACGAGAAACCCGATCATCCGGGCAATGTATTCTGGCCGCAGGCGCTGGCCGCCAACAAGATTTTTGAAATGCTCGACGGCAAACAGCGCAAGACGGCACTCGTGGCGCGCACGCCGGCCGAATCGGCCGTCGGCTTCCGCGGCGAGAAAGGCGAATTTCCGGGCATCGCGGTAACGGAACTGTCGAGCGATCAAAAAGAGCAATTGCAAAAAACGATGCAGTTGATGCTCGATCCGTATCGCAAGGTGGAACGTGAGGACGTCCTGAAGTGCCTCAAGTCTCAAGGGGGTCTGGACAAGTGCGGTCTGGCTTTCTACTCGCAAGGAGACCTTGGCGACGACGGCGTGTGGGACAACTGGCGGTTGGAAGGACCGTCGTTCATTTGGTATTTCCGCGGCGCGCCGCACGTGCATCTGTGGATCAACATCGCCGACGATGCGACCTTGAAAACCAACGCGCAAGGTTAGCCCGCGCCATGCGCGGCATGGGCGAGTAAAGCCTGCCCGCCACGACAACTCGACTCTACTGGCCCCGGCCGGTGAACGCGTTCTGGACTCGCTGTCCAGCGTGCGTTCAACCGGCCGGGGCGCCGATTTATGTTTCATCCCGGAAACCTTGCCCCGAGCGGGTGGCCGCGGCGCGATCGAACGCTCTGCTGGAGCGTGCTGATTTGGCTGCCGGCGCTATTGGTGGGGACTGCGGCCGTCCGGGCCGCGGCGCCGACGGCGAACCTCTCGAAGTCGGCCGACGCCAACTCTGCCACGTGGCGATTCGATCAGGTCGAGTTGAAAGACGGGCGGACGATTCAAGGCTTAATCGAGGAAGAACTCGACGAATTTGTCGAGGTGTGGGATGTCCGCCGCCCACCGGGCAAGCCGATGTATTTGTTGCTGCGGACGATCGAGCGGAAGCAGATTCGCGAGATTCGCCGGCTCGCGGACGAAGATCGCGCGGCGTTGCGAAACAAGCTTGAACTCTACCTCCATCGCGCGGCGGACGAAGCGCGGCGCGCCGGCTCGCTCGAGTTGACGCGGCAAGTGGGCGCCACCGCAACCCATTTCTTCTTTGCCGGCGCGCCGCGCAAGCCCCAGGCGAAGCAGGTCTGGTTCACCTTGGAAAGCACGGCGGATGACGATGCGACAAGGCGCTCGATCGTGCGAATCGAAGAGGCATTTGTCGCGTTTCGGCAGATGTTTCCGCCGCGCGTCGAGCCGCCCGAACCGCCCCGATTCCTCATCCTCGGCACGATGGAAGAATACGCCGATCGTCTGCGGCTGCAAAAGCTGCGGATCAAGAACCCGGCTTATTATTCGCCGGAACAAAATCTCGTCGTCGCCGGCAGCGACCTCACGCGTTACGCGGAACAACTCGCGCGGACGAAGCAGCAGCATGAAAAGGTTCGTCATGAGTATGCTGCGGTTAGCCAGCAAATGGCCGAGACCTTGAAAGGCTTGTCACAGGATCTTGAACATCAGGCCGTCGCGCCCGAGGAGCGCAAGAAAATTTTGGTCGCGGCGCAAGGGAGTTGGGATCGCGAATTGGCGCTGCTCGATAAGCGCATCCAAGCCGCCGATCGACTCAATGCCTCGCTGTTCAACGAGGTGTCGGGCGAAATGTTCGCGCGGCTGTATCACGAGGCTTTTCACGCATATCTCGACAACTACCTCTATCCCCCGCAACGGTACGACGTGCCGCGGTGGCTCAACGAGGGGTTGGCACAAACGTTCGAGGCCGGGTTGCTCGAGGCCGACACGCTACGCATCGACGCGCCGAACACG
>DASRSE010000002.1:0-36567 GCA_035656655.1 Pirellulales bacterium | reverse complement strand
GCATTCGTCAGTTGATTAGTCACATCGGTAAACGTGGTGGTCGGCGGCGCGACCAGGACCGTTTCAGCGGCCATAACATTCTCTCCTCGGATAGGCTCCGCCGCGGCAACAGGCGGAACCGTGGGGTGGGTGTGCATCTCGGCTGCCGGCCGAGCGGATCTGTTTTTTTTTCAGGCCCAACGATTCTTCGCCGCACTCTCGTGCGTCGAACGAACCCTCTGGCTTCAGCGACCCGGCGAGCATCGCGACTCGTCGCGGGCCACTAGATCAGTTGCCGGCGATTACGGGCCGGTCACATCGGGCGGCTGGTTTTTTGGCAATTTTGTTTCGAGAAAATACTTGCCGGTAGCGGTAAAGAACACGGCTCCGATCAGTCCGCGGCCAAAATGCCAAAGCGCATACGGCAAGCATCGCAACATAAAGTCGGCAATTTGGCCGGCTAGCAACTGCGAGTTAATGCGCTCGTGAACACCGCGATCAAACCGCGCGGGAGGAGGCGGAACCGGTTCCGCGGCCAATTGTTCCCAAACGTCCTGAGGCATCGTGCGATCGCTTTGTGTAGGAGGTGTTTCTTCTCGAGTTCCCGTGGGACGGCGGCCTGGGCCGCCCGCCGGCGCGGCGCTTATCGTTGATTGGGAAAACGCGCCTGCAACTTGTCTTTGGCGCGGCTCAGTCGCATTTTGCAGGCGCTGACGCTCAACTCGAATATCGCCGCCAGTTCTTCAAACGAGTAGTCTTCGGCATATTTCAGCAGCATCATGGCGCGGTCCTCTTCGTCCAGCACCTCGAGCATTTGCACCAGGTCGAGCGCCAGTCCGGCGGTGTTGCCTTCCATTTGCGGCGCCGCCTGTTCAAGTTGCGGATCGAAGCGCGTGCCTTCGTGCTTCTGGCGGCGGCCGCGGCTGCGGCGCAACGTCAAGCACGTATGCACCGCAATGCCATGCACCCAGGTTCCGTATTGCGAGCGCCCGGCAAATTTCGCGCGGTGAAGAAACAGTCGCACGAAGACTTCTTGGGCGGCGTCGTTGGCGTCGTGCTCATTCCCCATTAGCCGAAAGCAAATCCGCCACACCCGTTGGCGATGGCGTTCGAGCAGCGTGCGAAACGCCACCCCGTCAGAACCTTCGCGCGCAGCCTCGGACGCCAACGCTTCGTCCGAACGCGCGAGATCTTCGTCTGCTTTGGTCACATGCACCTGTACGGTTCTCTCACCGCGAGCAATCCTTGCTCCGCACCCAGTTAGTTGCCATGGCGGGCGGAAAAGTCACGCGCCACGCCGGAGAATTTTCTCCAAAGCCTTGCCTGTCCTTGATTTCGCCCATTCGCAAGGGCCCGCCGGGCACGGGTAACGGCGCGACATTGAAAAACAACGCCGCGGCAGGGTCAAGTTCAAACGGACGGCCGCCGCCCTGCATCTGGCAACTCCTCCATACGCCGGAGGCTAAGCAGCCGCGCCGGCGACCGCAACCGGGCCGGCTGAAGGGCCTTGCTAGCAGCCTCCGCTTCCAACGGCGTCTGGGCGGCTAAAAGACGGCGAAAACCGGCAAAAAAGTCTGGGCGAGATTGCCGTTGACGCAAGCTGGGCACCTTCTATAATCCCGCCGCTTGAATCCGGAAATCTCGTTTAATCGATAGGACCGGAATAAATGAACGTTTCGCCAAATTCGTCCGACAGAATACTTAAAGAACATGGCCGCGACCCAGAACTGGCCAAACTCTGAACGCTTCGAGAATCAACCGCCAGCGAGCGAAGCCGGCGTGCTCGGATTCTCCAACTACGCCGCACTTTAAAACACTTTTTAAGGGCACCGCCGTGAAGACATTCTCGCAAGCCAAATGGATCGTGGTGATCGGAACATCGATCGCCCTATGTGGTTGCTCCGGCGGCGGCTGGTGGTGGAGCAAAAAGAGCGACGATGCCTTGGCGGCCAGCCGGCCGCCGGCCCTTCCGTATTCGCCCGACCGGCCCACATTGCCATCGGCTGGGCAAACGCCGGGCGGCGCTTATGCCGCGAATTCCTCCAATAGCTTAAGCCCGGCCGGCGCCGCATCAGCGACCGCCGTCACCGGTTCGTCAAGCTTGCCCTCGGCGAACGCGACGTACATTTCGCCGACCTACCCCACGACGAACTATGGGATGGGCGCGGCCACCACGCCCCCGCCGAACAGCACCGGTTATTCCGCTCCGACGTATCACCCGAACGGAGCCGAATCGACTCCCTGGTCGGCGCCGAATCCGAACGCGGGTTCCGCGTATTCCAATTCGTCCGCAGCGAATCACAATGGCCTGGCGTCCTCGCCGGCGACTCCGCCGGCGGCCAATGGCGCCGGCGGATCGCAGAATGGCTTCTACAGCCCGAACTATGGCAACGCGGCGACCGCGCCGGGCGGCAGCGGGGCAAATCCGGCCTATGCGGGCGCGGCCGCGCCGTATCCGTCGACCAATTATCAAGCGAACCCGAATGCGGCATCGCCGGCGCCGAATTATGGCGCCGCCGAGTCGCGGATGGCCGACGCGCGCTCGGCCGTTCCGGCGGGCGGCTCAGCGACCCCAGGCTGGAGCGCCCCACCGGCTGCCTCCGCGCCGTGGTCTGCCACCGCGCCGTGGACCGCGGGCGCATCCGCGTCCAATGCGGGCGCTAAACCGGCGACTTATAACGAACCCAATCCCAATAGTGCGGCGCCGGCGGCGACGCCCACCGCGCTGCCAACTACGCGGAAGGACCCTTTCTTCCGGCCGGGCACAACCAAGGACTATAGCCAAACCGCGCCAACGGCTACGCCAGCGAACCTGCCTAGCACGCCCAACGTGAGCCCCGCCTCGAATCCGGCGGCTTACCCACCAGCGGGCCCCGCCACGACTCCGGCCGTCAATCCGACGAGCGCCCGAACCGAGGGGGTGATTCCCACCCGTTGGGCGCCGAGCGATGCGGGGGCCGACCACCAGACGAGCAACTATAGCCCGGCGCCGAGCACGACCCCTTGGGCGCCGGTTCCGTGGTCGACGACCGGCGACGCGAACGGCGCCTCGGCTGGGACGCCCGCCGATGCGAGCCGATACCTGACGCCAGGGACGGCAGCCGCCAACAATGTGCATCTGGATGCGGCCGTTGACGCAGCGGCGACGATGCGCCGCTAGTCGCTCGTGGAACGCTTGGCCCGCGTTGCGAGCCGGGCCGCGTTATCACTTGCTATCGCGCCAGCGCGCTGATTTTCTGAAAGTCGCTCTGGAGCGAGCGGTACAGGTCTTGGTAGATCGGAAATGCGCGATCGTAAATTGCCGCCGCTCGTTTTTGGACCGGCGTTTCCGAGACGACGCGAATCGTGGCGGCGCAGGCCTCTTCGATATTCTTGAATGCGCCGGCGCCAACCGCGGCGAGCAGCGCGACGCCGTAGCCGGGCCCTTCTGCGGCATTGATGGTGACGACCTTTTGGCCGAAAACGTCCGCCTGGATCTGTCGCCAGAGGGCGCTTTTGGAGCCGCCCCCCGAAACCCGAATTTGCTGCACCGGGACGTTCAATCCGCGGATAATCTCCAAGCTGTCACGCAGCGAATACGTCACCCCTTCTTGAATCGCGCGGGCCAAATGAGCGCGGCCGTGCGACAAGGTCAGCCCGATAAAGCAACCGCGCGCGTCCGGGTCGGCGTGCGGCGTCCGTTCGCCCGATAGATAGGGAAGAAAAAAGAGTCCTTCGCTGCCAGGCGCGATCTTATCGGCGGCAGCATTGAGCACGTCGTAAAAATTCTGTTTCGTCTTTTTGGCCAGCGCGGCCGCTTCGCCGCAGATCTGATCGCGAAACCATTGCAGCGAACCGCCCGCGGAGAGCGTGACCCCCATCAAGTGCCATTTGCCATGGACCGCATGACAAAAGGTGTGCAGTCGCCCGAGCGGATCGACCTGCGGTTCATCGCTGTGGACGAACATCACGCCGGAGGTGCCGATCGAGGTCGAGAGCGCGCCGCGATGCACAATTCCATTGCCCACCGCGCCGGCCGCGCAGTCGCCGGCGCCCCCGACCACGAGACACTCGGTCGACAGGCCAAGTTCTTTGGCGGCAGCGGGCGTCAACGTGCCGGTCACTTCGTCCGATTCATGGACTTGGGCGAATAAACTTCGATCAAGTTCCAATTTGGATAACAACTTCGTTGACCAGTCGCGGCGGACCACGTCCAGCAAGAGCATCCCGCTCGCGTCGCTCACGTCGGTCGCAAATTCGCCGGTCAAGCGGCGGCGGACCTCATCCTTGGGCAGAAGGATCTTGGCCGTGCGCTCGAAGTTTTTCGGCTCGTGGTTGCGCAGCCAGAGGATTTTGGGAGCGGTGAATCCGGTCAAGGCCGGGTTCGCGACGAGTTTGATCAATTGCTTGCGGCCGCCGGCGCGGGCTTCGATCTCGGCGCATTCGGCGGCGGTGCGCTGGTCGTTCCAGAGGAGCGCCCGGCGGACAACGCGGTTCTGCTTGTCCAAAAAGACCGAGCCGTGCATCTGTCCCGACAGCCCGATCGCCTTGACGTCCGCCGGTTTGAGCTTCGCTGTTTTGACCACGGCGCGAATTGTGTCGACCGTCGCGTGCCACCAATCGTCGGGGTCCTGTTCGCTCCACAGCGGTTGCGGTTGATAGAGCGGATACTCGGCCGTCGCGTGGGCCAAAATCTCGCCGCGCTCGTTGATGGCCAAGGTCTTGGTGCCGGAAGTGCCAATGTCAATGCCGAGAAAAATGCTCATAAGGTGAATCGCCAAGGGAGGCTGAGGAGCGCTGCCGGTGCAGAAGAATCTGCATCGCGCGGAGCGCGTGGCGGGATTCTACTCCGGCCGCCACGCCGTTCGCAACCGGCCCGGACACAGGTTGGAATGGTCCGCGAGCTGCCGCTGCACGCCTCTCCGCTCGGCGGAACTTTGCCCGCCTCGATCTCGGCCGCCCATATCGCGCCTGCATTTCGCCTGAGGGAAGCGATTCTCGTTGAGGGGAACGATACGGACAGAGTGGAGATGGCTTGCTTCATTCGTCCGTCAGGGTTAGGCTGAAATAGTTCGGATCCTCGCACCATCCTTTCGCCCGGAGGAGCATGCATGGTTGCCGTTGTTGGTCGCCGCCGTCGAGGCCCACGATTGGCCAGCGCGTCCGTTGCCACGTTGGCCGCAGCAGTGCTGAGCGTCGGCTCCTGGGCCGCGGCTGCCGAGCGGGTTCATTTCAGCGACTTCAACGACGCGGCCAACGTCTCCGACGCTTGGTCCACCAAATCGACGGCGGTGCCCCCGGCCGATGATGGCACGAATGGGCGGCCTGCCAAGCGGCATCCGCGCCGCTATCTGGGCGAGTTCACTAATGAAACCGTGACCCTTTCTTTGAAATCGCTCCCCCCGCATGCCTTTGTGCGGATCTCCTTCGATCTATTGATTCTGAAATCTTGGGAAGGGATCAGCGGCGCCACGATCGACAATCAATCGGGCGGGCCGGAGTATTGGGGAATGCAGCTCGACCAGGGGCCGCTGTTGATCCATGCCGCATTTGCCAACCCATTCAGCAGCATCGGGCTGCAACAAGAGGGGCCGTGGCAAACCTTTCCGACGCTGATTCCTGGCGAACGTGTTCCCGCCCGGACCCGTGCCGCCGAGACGAATAGCTTCGGCTTCGAGCGCGAAGCGGGAGGAGATTCAACCTATCGTCTGAAGCTGCTGCTGCCGCACCAAGGGCCAAACGTGAAATTCGGATTTTTTGGCGAGAATTTGCAACAGGTGGAAGATCATAGTTGGGCGCTCGACAATGTGACGGTCGAAGTCTTGTCGGCGGAAGAAGTGCCGCCTCTGTCGCCGGCCGAATGGAAAAACGTGTGGGACGATTTTGGCGACGCCAATCCGGCGAAAGCATTCGACGCGGGTTGGAAGCTCGTCGCCGCGCCCGCGCAGACGATCGAAAAATCGACTGCTTTTCTCGCGGCGCTCGGCCGTCTGCCGGATAAAGAATTGCTGGCCAAGAAAACGGCCGGACTGGTCAAGCAGTTGGATGCCAATGAGTTTCGCGCGCGCGAACGAGCGATGAAAGATCTGCTGAAACTGGGCAGTTCGGCGATCCCCTATTTGCGCCGTGCGTGGAAAGCGCCCGCCTCGGCGGAAGCGCGCTCGCGATTGGAACTCTTGCTCGGCCGCATTGATGATATCGATCCGGCTTATCTCGACGAGGATACGCGCCGCCGCGAGCGCTTGTCCGTCGTCCTTGGAATCATCAACACGCCGCCGACGACCAAGCTGCTCGAGAAATACTACCCTGACCGGTGAGAGCGAAGTTTGCGATGCGAGATAATGCGGCGCGCTTTGCTGGCGGCCGTGCGCGTCAGCCCGGTTGCCGCCGTCGATCGACCAGCGCCAAGGCTTCAGCGCGGGTTTGAATGAGCTGGTCAAGTTGCGCGGCACGAACCGCTTCGAGCAGATGCTTGTACTCTTTTCCACGCGGCACGCCGTGCTCGATCAAGTCGTCGCCGGTCAGCAGCGGAGGCGGGTTTAACTCCGCGGCGGGGCGCTGCAATTGCGCTTGCACAAATTCGGCGTCGGCCAGTTCTCCTACCCTTACGCGTGCGCGGGCCGCATGGAGCGCCAGCAACTCGCCAATTCCCTCATGCACGAGCAGCGGTTGAAGGTTCGACCAAGGGGCTTGGCGCGCTCCGGCCAGCGCGTCGAGCCGAGCGAGCAACCAGCTCGTTTGTTCGATTTCTTTCAGCGACAACTTCCAGCGCCGACCCAGGTGGGCAACGAACGCCGGATCGCGCGAAACCTGGTGCAACAAGGCCGCCAAGCCGCACGCGAACGAATCTGACTGGAGCTGATCGAGGACTGCCAACGTCTGATTCCAGGCCGTCGTCGCCGCGGCAGGCACGGATGGGTCGTCGCCCGTGAGCGGAGTCATTTCGGGCAAAATCGCGGCCAGCAACCCCGACTCGGCCAGCAGCCGAGCCGCCACGCCGCGGGACGGGTGCGCGAGCATCCGCCGCATTTCCTCGCTGATCCGCTCGGCCGAAACGGCATGAATTTCATGCGCCAGAACTTTCACTGCGGCAAACGTCTGCGGCTCCAAATGGAATCCGAACGTCGCCGCGAAGCGGACCGCCCGCAGCAAGCGAAGCTTGTCTTCGCGAAAGCGCGCGGCGGGGTCGCCAATCGCGCGCACGAGCCCTTGTTCCAAATCATGACGGCCGCCGACAAAGTCATGCATTTGCTCGGCGATCGGATCGTAAAACAGGCCGTTGATCGTGAAGTCTCGGCGCTGCGCGTCGACTTCGGCCGAGCTGAACACGACCGCGTCGGGACGGCGGCCATCGGAATAGCTGGCGTCGCTTCGAAAAGTCGTCACTTCGACCTGCCCCGCGCCGACCGGACCAAGCACGCAGATCACGCCAAATGCAGCCCCAATCGCCAAGGTCCGGCGCCGGTCAAATAGCGCCCGAATCTGGTCGGGGGTGGCGGCGGTCGCGACGTCGTAGTCCTTCGGCTCGCGAGCGAGCAGGCGATCGCGCACACAACCGCCGGCCCAATAGGCTTGGTAACCGGCTCCTTGCAGTTGGCGCACCACCTCCAAGGCAAACAGGCGTCTTGTGGTTCGGTCGGCCGATGACATGCGTTTTCAAATTCAAAAAATGAGAATGGGACAGCCTGCAAATCGCGATTCAATTTCGACCACCACCCGGCGCGCCGGCGCTTGGCCTTCGCCGCCCCGGAGACGAGAGCTGGCGAGACAAAGTACGTTTTGAGCTTCTCTTTACCCTGTCGAAGACACCGCCGCCAAGGCGGAGTTCACTCGTTCGATAGTTTCGCGCCGGATGCGATCGTCCCAGGCGACAGGCCGCTCCAGTCCGGCGCGCAAAAAATATAACGTCAAGCTGGCCGGAGTGACGCCCAGCAC
This sequence comes from Pirellulales bacterium, assembly GCA_035656655.1. Lineage (GTDB taxonomy): Bacteria > Planctomycetota > Planctomycetia > Pirellulales > DASRSE01 > DASRSE01. Next base: position 28,674 of record DASRSE010000002.1, on the reverse strand, counting down.
TTGTTCGACGGCCAATGCGTAAACTCGCATTTGGAGTTCATAATGGGCCGCGACTTGTTCAAGATTGCGATCCTCGACGCGGTTTGTTTTGAAATCGACCAGATGCCAAGCCCCGGCCGCATCGCGATAAAGCGCATCAATAAACCCTTGTATGTACGGACCAAAAGGATCGGGCGTCTCCGGAGGCCAAGCCAACAAAAACTCGAGTTCCGAGTGCCGCTCCGCACTCGCAGCCAACTTGGCGGCCAGCGGCGAATCGCCAAACCGCGCCAGCATCTGCTCGGCCTCCGCAAAGGTCGCTTCGTCTTCAGCTCGCAGCAGTGCCCCGTGGCGAGCGACCAGCGGCGCGAGGTTTTCCCCGTCAAATGGATAACTGGCCAAGACCGCGTGGACCAGCGACCCCAGTGCCAGAGCGTGGCTGCCGGCGCCGGTCGCGTCGTCCGGCCGCGCGCGCGGCGCGGCCCACGGCGGAGCGGCATCCTCCTCCGCCGGCTCGAGCGCTTCGAGAATGCCGCTGAGTCTGGAAAAAGAATAGTGCCGCCGCGCCGCCCAATTGGGCGAAACCGCTGCGGTCGCCAGCGCGAGAGCTCCTTCATTGCGGTCCACGATTTGTTCGGCGCGGCCGGCGGCAGTCTCCCAGTCGACTGCGGCGCGGCGCGGCGTGCTGGGCCGCTGCTCGGAAACGGTTTGTGCTAAGACTTTGACTTGCGGCGTGAGATACCCTGGCGGCAATGTCACCTTCAATTGGCCGGTGGCCAAATCGAACCGCTCGCCCAACAATCGAGTCCACGGTCCGGACGGCCGTTCGAGATCGGCCACACTGCTGGACAAGAGCAGCATGTCCGCGGCACGCGTCGCGGCGACATAGAGCAGTCGATCCGTTTCGGCATCGTCCTCGGCGCGTTCCAACAATCGATACATATCCAAGCCGACGCACGGATTGGCCGCTTCATCTTCTGGCGCCACCTTCAGCAGTGGACCCAACTCCGCAGTGAACACCGCCGACTCTCCGCCGGCTCGTTTCGGACGATTGAGATCGGTGATCGCCACGATCGGAAACTCGAGTCCTTTGGCCTGATGAATCGTCATCAGTCGGACCACGTTGGAAGACTCAGGATGGGTCGCCGCCAGCGGCTCACGCGGCTGCTTCGCGACGAACTCGGAAAGCTGGACGATAAAATCGGCCAGCGTGAAGATCCCCTCTTCGTCAAACCCGCGCGCTTGCTCGATCAGCTTTCGCAAGTTGGCCAATTTGCGCTCGCCCAAAAATTCGGCCAAAATCGCCGCGTCGTAGCCGGTGCGGGCGAAGGCTTGTTGCAACAATTGAGCAATGGGCAAGCGATCCTTGGCGATTCGCAACGCGGTGAGCGTGCGTCGGGCAAAGTTCGCCCGCTCACATTGCTCGACGCTCAATTCAGCAGGCAGCCGGGTCGCGTAGAATCCACGCGCCAAACCCCCTTTTTGTTGCGCGAGCCAGAACAAGGTCGCGTCGTCGAGCGAAAAGAACGGGCTGCGCAAGACCCCCGCCAAACTGACCTCGTCCGCCTCGCTTTCCATCGCACGGAGCAGATTGAGAACATCGAATATTTCTTGTTGCGCATAAAAGGCGTGGCCGCCGACGAGATAATACGGGATCTCGTGCTCTTGCAGCGCCTGCTCGTAATGTTGCACATCCGAGAGGGCGCGAAACAGCAGCGCGACGTCGCCATAGCGGGCCGGGCGAAGCGCTGGCGCGGGGCCACTGCCGCTCGATTTGCTGCCGCTCGATTTGCTGCCGCTCGATTTGTCGCTGGGCGCGGCGCCGCGGGCGTGCTCGGCCAGGTTCGGCTCCTCGATCGGAATAAGAGGCTCGCCCTCGGTAAAAATCTGCTTGAGCCGCCGCGCGAGAAAATCGGCTTCATGCCGCCGCGCCAACTCCATTCCTCCCGCCGCGCGGAGGCTGAAATCCGGAACGGTCCACAAAAATTCGACGGCCGGCAAGGGGGTCGTCTGCGGACGGCTGGCGTCGAGGCGTTCATAGTCCGGTCCAAAGCGATCGACGAACAAGGCGTTCACGAATTCCAAAATTTGCGGCTGGCTCCGAAAATTCAAGGTCAACGGCAGGCGGCCCGCCGCCGGAATTTGGTCACGCAGATCGCGAAAGACGTGCGGCGCCGCACCGCGAAAGCGATAAATCGATTGTTTGCGGTCGCCGACGAAGAATAATTTGCCGGCGGTCCAATCCGATCCGCATAAAGCTTTGACAATTTCGACCTGGAGCGGATCGGTGTCTTGAAACTCATCGACCAGCAGCAATGCCAACTTGCTCGCGAGCCGCTCGCGCAGCGCGGCATGAGACGGATCGACCAGCAAGCGGACGGCGTGCCCGATCAGATCGTCGAAGTCAAGATAGCCCAACTCCTGCTTGCGGGCGGCGAACTGCTTGCGGACATCGGCCGCGAGATACCAGAGTTGCAACCCGGCGACCGCGCTGGGCCGAGCGGCCTCGCGGTCAAATTGCAGGCGATCGCGGCAGCCGTCGATTTGCTTGCGCACGCCTTCCGCGGCGTTTTTATAGGCTTCATAGGCGGCTTCGCTGGGCCATTCCTTTTTGGTCGTGATCCCTTGTACTTTGGCCGCTTCGCGAATCGCATCGAGGTCGAGCGAAAGGTTTTTGCTCTTCGGCAGATTCGGCAACAAGCCGACCAGGGTCGACCGCGCCGCGGCGATTTTGCTGGTTTGCGGCGCAATTTCGGTCAACAACCGCAGCAACTCGCGCGCGGGGGGCGACTCCACCAGCCCTTGGAGCAACTGTGGGAGAAAGGTCTCGCGATGGAATTCCGCCCAGCGGTCGAGCTGCTCGTCCGCGGTCCGCGCCTGCCACAGTTCTCGGTCCTGGGGCTGGCCTTGGTGGCGGATCGCGTACAACATTTCGCGGAGTCGATTCAGCCCGAAGCGCGAGGCCAGCGCCATCACCTCCTCGCGCAGCTCCACGAGCCACTTGCGGAGCACATCGTCGGTGACCTCTGACAACAGCGTGGCGGCTTCGCTTTCCTCGAAAACTTGAAACCGGGGGTCCAATTGCGCTTCGACGGCGTGCGCGCGTAGCAAGTTGCCGCAGAACGCGTGAATCGTGCTGACGCGAGCCGCATCCAGTTCGCGGAGCAACTTCAGCCAATGGTCGGCCTCCGCGCCGCGCAGCCGGTCGAGCGTCTTCGCGCGCAAGCGTTCGCGCATTTCGCGCGCCGCCCGCTCCGTGAACGTGATCGCAATCAGCTCGCTCAGCTCGCGCCGCGCCGCTCCGGGCTCAGGCGGCTCGAGTTCGGCGAGAAAGCGTTCGGTCAGGACGAAAGTCTTGCCGCAGCCGGCCCCGGCCGACAAAGCGACCGAGACGCCGCGCGCATGAATCGCCCGATCTTGCTGCGGGGTTAGGTTGCCGGCGGTTGCCATGTTTTCCCCAAGGCGCGCGTTTGTTGAACTCGACAGACCGTTTTGAATTCGCACTTGCTCGTGCAGTCTTCGGCATGGCTGTGCATGGGAAACTCGGCGCGGCGGATGCCGTGCACGAGCGACACGACCCGTTCGACGATCTGTTTTCGGAGGGCGGTCCAGACCTCGCTGGGGGCGAGCGTTTCGCCTGCGAGCGAACCGGCGCGAATAGATTTCTTCGCGTCGAAGCCTTTTTCCTGGATAAACCAATAGCCGATCAACCACGGGCTGGCGGCGCGGTCGGCCAGCAAAATCTCTTGCGCTACCAGAGCATACAAGGGCAATTGTAGCGCGTATCCGGCTTCGACTTCTTCGACCTTCAAGGCCCGCGATCCGCCTGATTTATAGTCAATCAGGTTGAATACCGTCTGACCGCCGACGCGGCCGATGTCGATGCGGTCAACGCGGCCCGACAATTTAATCACCTCCTTGCCGTAGCGCAGCTCATAAGGGGCCGGCAGCGACTGCTGATCGACATCGTCGCCGCCGACGCGGGGGCCAAAGGCATATTCAAAATGCGTCGGCTTGAATCCGTCGGCGAACTCTCCGGCGGCCGCGTCATATTCGGCGGCTTGAGTCGCGTACTTCGCCCCCCATTCGAGCAACTTTTGGCGATCGAGCTCCAAGAGAGCCGCATTCAGCGGATCGTCGTTGCGGAGCCGTTCCAGGCAGTCCGCCAAGGCCTCCGTAAAAAACCGCATCAGCCGCGCGGAATCGATCGCCCCGGCCGACGTCGGCCCGCCATGCTGCTCGTTCAGCCCGCGGTGCAATTGCGCCAGCACCGCGTGCAACAGCGTGCCGCGCTGCTGCGAATCGAGTTCGAGCGAAAGCTCGGGCAAGGGCGCCACGTTAAGAACTCGATGCAAGTAATACTCGTGCGGACAGCGCGCATATTCTTCCAACTGGCTCGCGCTCCAACAATAGTCGGGTCCAAAACGCCCCGCCAGCCGATCTTGCACCGCTTGACCGGTCAACACGCCTTCAAACGGCCCATAATTTGTACCGGATTTTCGCGCCTGGATCGTGCGCAGCGCCGCGGTCAGATTGTCCGCCAGCCGAGTGTTCGCTTGCAACAAGCCGGCCAACCAGCGGGCCGGTTCGGCGGCCTCCGCCGTTTCGCGATTTGCGCGGGCCGCCTCCTCGACAGATTGGACGCTGTACAACCGCCAATCGCTCGGACAGAGCAATTGGCTGGCCGCGGCGGCCGGGTTCAGGTCGAATTGGTTCTCGACCGGAATCGCCTCGCCGCAAGCGCGCTGCACTTCGCGCACGTAGGGGCTCGGCGACAATGGCTGAGCCTTCGCGTCGAGCCCCGGATAGCTGAGAATCAGCCGGCGCGTGGCCCGCGTCAGCAACTCATAGAACAAGAGCATTTCTTCTTGGCCGCGCTCCACCCGATCAGGAAGGCGGTGCCCCGCGTCGCGCAGAAGTTGCTGATCGGCTTCATCGAACAGCCGCCCGCCGGAGTCGCTGCGCGGAAACGACTGCTCGGACAAGCCTGCCACGAAGAGATAAGGAACGCGGAGCGACCGAAGGCTCTGCGCAGAAACGATTCTTACGCGGCCGACTTCATCGGTCGCCCCAGGCAGATTCTCTTCGGCGAGCACGTTCCGCACGCGATGAAGCAAGGCAGCGCCATCCCATTGCGGCGGCCGTTCGTCCAAGAACTCGGCCAAGCGGCCGCTGGCCCGCAGCGTCGAGAAGAACGCGGCCCAAGCCGCGCGATCCGCCGCGGCGGATTCGGCAGCCGCGGCGGGCGCCGTCGAAGTGGACGCCGTCGAGGGGGCCTGCCCGGGCGCCGACGACGAGGGTGCCAGACCAAGCTCGTGGCCCAAGCGTTCGAGCGCTTCCGCCCATTGATGCGGAGTGCCCTGTTGAGGGAGTTCGGCCAGCGTGGCAGCGACGCGAGCCAGCAGCGGGGCGGCGAGCCGCGCCCATGGGCACAATCGCTGTTGTTCGCGGGCCGCGCGCTCCTCAATCGCGGGCGTCTGCGCATCCGGCACGGCGGCAAGCTGCGCGACTCGATTCACGAGTTCCTCTGCCCCATTGGGAAATTGCAACTCGCGAATGATCCGTTCCGTCGCCATACGTATGCATTGCGCTTCTTCAGCGCGCCGGCCGCGAAACTCGAGCCAGCTTGGCTGAAAGCTGGCATGGCTTAAGACCGCCAGCAGAGCGCGGAAGGGCCAATCCGCAAGATGGAGTTCGATCAGATTGGCCAGCAGCCGTAGCGGCGCGGAGGTTTGCAGCTTTTCGCGGTGGTCGAGCGCAAAGGGAATTCCCAACTCGCCAAACGTCTCGCGAATCAACGGCGCGACCTCGGCTACTTGGCGGAACACCACCACGATGTCTTGCGGAGCGACCGGCTGTGACTGCGCCGAGAAAACCGCCGCCGCGTCGCGCTGCGAGCTCGGGTTTCGTCGTGGCGGCTCGTTCGCTGGCGGCGGGCCGTTCGGACGATCGACAATCGCATCGTCGCCGGCCGTCAGCAGCCGTTTGATCTTCCGCCCAATCGTTTCGATTTCGCCTTCTTGCCGAGCCGCCGCGAGAATTTCCAACCCGGCCGAGTCAACGGCCGGCTGCACCTGGCGCGGATCGCTAAAGAGCGATCGTTCAAGCTGCGACCAGCCGGCCCAGGAGCGAGCGGGCCGGTCGAACCACTGAATCAATGGGTTCCCGTGGCGCTTTTCCAACTCGGTCAAAGTCTGCTGGGTCTTGCGGAACAAATCGCCCCGCTGGGTGTCGCGCTCGAGCGGCAGCGAGATAAAGATCCGTTCAACGCGGCGGCTGAGAATTTCCAGAATTTCGTGCTGCGTGCGAGAAAAGTCGGTGAAGCCATCGACGACGACCAGCCGAACCGGGGCGTACGGTTCGACCTGCCCCTTGCTGAGCAGATCGCGGGCTTCCCAGAACAGCCCTTCTTGATCGTAAAGCTGATGTTCGAGCAATCGCTGTTGGTACGCGCCATAGATCATCGCCAATTCGTGGCAACGGGTGTCGCCGCGGTCGTGGCAGGTCCGCTGAAAATCTTCGGGCCAAACCTCGAACCGTTTGAGCTCGGCAATAAATCCAGACACCTGATCGAGAAACCCGCCGGTCTCGGCGATCGGCCGAAAATAACCGAGTCGGCCCTGCTGAGTAAAATCCCTGACAAGCCCTTCTAAAAGCTCACGCTTCATGCCCGGTGAGAGGGGCTTAATGGGTTTCGGAGCGTGTTCGAGGATGAGCGCGGCCAACCTCGCGAAAGTGCAGATTCCGGGCTGAAAACAGGATTTCAGGCCAGAACGAATGAGCCGCTCGGCGATGTCGCGCGCTCCGCGGCCGGTCGGAGCCAGCCACAGCAGTTGGCCGGGCGCGGAGGCTTGGAGAGCGTCGCGATAGAGGCTCAAGAGATGAGTGCTTTTCCCGCTGCACGCGGGACCGGCCAAAATCGAGACAGTCGAATTCATGCGAGCGGGCTATTCCAGGCAGTCGCGGTTCGTGCGTGGCCGCGGTCGAAGCCGCCGGGCGGAATAAAAAATTGACACAATTTTACCTAAGCATTAAACTTACGATCACTCGTCCTTGTAGCTCATTCTATCGCTCTTGTTCTGGTTGCGAAATCCACCTTGGAGTTTCCGGCGATCGATTGATCGTCGTCCTCATTTTTTTCATTCTTTTTTTGGAGGTGTTCCATGAGTCCTCGTAAGTCCAGCGGTTGGAACCGCGGTAAACCGGGAGGGTTTACTTTGATTGAGCTGTTGGTGGTGATCGCCATCATCGGCACGCTCATCGCACTGTTGTTGCCGGCGCTCAACATGGTGAAGGAGGCGGCCAACAAGAGCCGCTGCCTGAGCAACATGAAGCAGCTCGGTTTGGCGCTCAAGACGTACGCCAACGACCATAACGGCAAGTTCCCGCCGTGCGCGACGATCAACACGACGAACACGGGCATGCAAGCCTTGTTCAACCAACAGAAGCAAGGGACGGCCTCCTCACCCGGCAGCATCAAGCCGGGGGATGCCGGCTATAGTTGGCTCGTGTTCTTGCTGCCGTACTTTGAAGAAACCGCGTTGTATAACAAGATGGCCGCGATTTCGAACCAATTCAAAACGGAAGCGGCGTTCAGCACCAAGATGGTCGACACCACCAGCAGTACCGGCAGCAGCGGCGCCAGCACGACGCGCCACTTCTCGACCTATTCGCTACCCTTGCTGGTTTGCCCCAGCTTCAGCGGCGAAGCGTTCATTCCGACCGATGGAACCGTGACCAAGTATGACTCGTTCGCGGGCACCGATTCTTCCGGCAAGCCCTACAGCGTCGCGGTGACCAACTACGTTCCCACCTGCGCCACGCACTATCTGTGCATGGTTTCGCCGGTCACCACGACCGGCGGCACGGCCGAACCGCCCAACGGGGTGATCGTGCCGGGCAATGGGATTTCCGAGCGGAGCATTTCCGACGGAACTTCAAAGACCGTCCTCCTGACGGAATCCAAGGAGCAATACAACGCTTCTTGGTACGATGGGACCACCGCCTGGGCCGTCGGCATTTGGCCCGAAGGGACCCAGCCGAAGCAAGACACCGCCAGCGGCTATTGGATCGAGAATGCCACCGGCAGCACGACCAATAGCAACGGCGTCAGCATTCCCAGCGGCGCCGCGTCCTTGGCGGTGGGTTCGAAAACCATCACCGCGCTGTACTACGGCACGGCCGGCGGCAACATCAAAAGCGTGAATCCAAACCTGACCACGGCTTGGAAATTCGGGCCCAGCAGCGACCACGCGGGTGGCGAACAAGTTAACCACCTGTTTGGCGACGGCGGCGTGCGCTCGATTTCGCGAACCATCAGCCCCGACGTGTATATGCACTTGATCACCCGGGCGGGCGGCGAAACCGACACGTCCGAAGTGTTCAACTAATTCGCCGGCTCGCGGAGCTGACGCAGTCTATTCGCACAACCCTCCGGTGGTTCGCCGCCGGAGGGTTTTTTCGTTTTCTGAGCCCGCGCTGCCGCGCAAATCGCGCCAAGTCGGCAGAGTTGCCCCCTTTTATTGCCGGGGCGCCGGCCGGCCGGACCGTAAAAAAGTGTACTTTTCGAGCCGCCGCTGTGTATCATGGAAAGATCAGTGCGACTCGTCGGTTTTCCCTCTTTTCGGAGTGGCGGTTATGCGTAGATTGCTTTGCGGCTGGGTGCTTTGCGGTCTCGGGCTGTTCAGCCTCACGTTCGTCGCGCCGGCCTGGGGACAAGTTGCCCCGGGGGGCTTGGTTCCGGAAACGATGGCGGCGCGGCATGGCCTGACCCGCGCCTGGTTCGCGCAAACGGAAATCAATGCCCAATTTTCGCGACTCCGCGCAATCTCGTTGCATTACGGCACCTTGTTCGCCGTGAGCGATCAGGCGCATGTGCAAGCCTTCGATGCCGAAACCGGCAAGTCGCTTTGGTCTCTGACGGTCGGGAATCTTAAGTATCCCACCACCGGCGTCGGCGCGAATGCAACGACCGCGGCCGTCTGCAACGGCACGACCTTGTATCTTTTTGATCGGGCCTCCGGCCGCGCGCTCGATGAGCGCGATCTAGGGGGCGTGCCGACCGCGGAGCCCGCGGTCTCGGACGACAGCATCTATGTCCCGTTATCCAAGGGCCTCATCGAAATTCAAAAGATCCAGCGTGATCCGAATCGGGCCGCCGCCGTCGCCGGATCGGCAGGCCAGACCTTCAAGAGCCCGCTGGTTACCTATGACAGCGTGGTCTGGGGGAGCGACGCTGGTTATGTCTTTTCCATTTCCAACGCCAACAATGCCTCACGCTTTCAAGCCGAAACCTTCGGCGCCGTCATGGGAGGCTTGAGCTATCGGCCGCCGTATGTGTTCGCGGGCTCGCTAGGCGGCTATGTCTATGCGTTTCATGAGGCCAATGGCAAAGTCCTGTGGCGCTTCACCGCCGGCGATCCTGTCCGCGAAATGCCGGTCGTCCTTGGCGACGCGGTTTACGTTGTTCCTGAAACCGGCGGAATTTTCCGCGTCAAGGCGGCGACGGGATTGGAGCAATGGCACACTCCTTTCGTGAAGCACTTTCTCTCAGCCAGCAAGACGCGGGTCTATTGCACCGACGCGGTCGATCGCTTCACCATCCTGGATGCGGCCAATGGCGCCCGGATCGACACGCTGCCCTTGACAGGCTATTCGCTGAAACTGGAAAACCAGCTCAACGACCGGATCTATCTGGCCGATGGCAAAGGGCTGATCCAGTGCTTTCATGAGCCGGAACTCAAAGAACCCTTGATGTACGTGCCGCCGAAGCCGGTCAAGGCCGCGGTCGTTGTTCCGGCCAAGACCAAACCGGCCAAAGAAGCCAAAGCGCCCGCCGACGCGGCCGACGCCAAGCCAGACGCGATGAAGGCCAACAAACCCGAGGCGATGAAGGCCGATAAGCCGGCCCCGGCCAAGGGCGCACCGCCGGTCGATCCGTTCAAATAGGTTGCTGCCGATCTCGCTCAACCCATGGTCGCTTTTCAAGGATGGCGCGGCTCGGACTTCAATTGGGCCCGACCAACCGGCCCGGCGGGCGACCAATCAACACGGCGCACATGCCGCCGCGCTGGGCGACGTTCACGACCTGTTTTTGCGAAGCGCGGCCCATGATGGACAGCCCAAATTTGGTCGGCGCAAAGCCCATCACCGTGTAGAACGGCTCGATCTTCACTTCGCCATCCGCGCCGACGACAGGAAACTCGCTGACCGGAATCGCCGCCAGCCGCTGCACGACCCATTGGTCTGGGCCGGCCACCGCCCTGGCCACGGCTTCTTCCCAGACGGCTTTCGTTTCGAGATGACCGATCATCACGCCAAAGCCGCCAAACGAGCGATTCGGCTTGAGGACGAGCAGTTCGCGTTCGCGGCGGACAAATTTGAGCAAGTCACCGCTCTCGCCGTGCGGCAACATCGTCTTGCGGTCGCTCAGCACGCGGGTCCAGAGAATATGGCGGCGAAAGATCTGCCGCTCGTCGGTCGTAAAATGTTTTTTCGTGAAATGCGTGTCAGTCAGGATCTCCCAGCAGCTTTTGTGGTCGAAGTCGCCGGCCATGGTCGAAATAATTCGATTCTGCTGAAAGAGGGTCCGCAGCGGCTCAATGTCAACGCCGTCGTCGCGCTGCAAGGCGAGAATGTCGCGAACTTCATAGTCGCGATAGGCGATGTCCACTTGCCGATCTTCATAGTAGACCTCGCCCTGTTTTAGATAGAGTTCGCAAGGGTCGGCGTGCATGATCCGCATTCCATGCCGCGCCAAATAGTATTCCTGCAGCGGACCTTGCTCGCTCGGCCCCGACCCGGCATATTTCGGCTCGATAAAGCAGACGTTTTGGCCGTGCCGGCCGATTGCTTCGAGATGGTCGAGAACTTCTTGGATGAACAATTCGCGGAGGTCTTGGCCCACCTCCATGTGCAGTTGCGGATCGACTTGTTGAATCACCGGCAACACGATTTCAGCGAGCAGCCGCTCGGACGATGGGCCGTAGTGGATGCCGCCCACCCCGCACAGATTGGGCTCGACGAATTTGAGCGATTCTTTCCACATCGGGCTCGTGAACTCGACCATGGCGTCAAGCCGGCCTAGCACCGGATTGGCCTCGCGCTGGCTCGGTCCCCAGGTGTCGTAGAGCCAACGCTCCTCGTCCTCGCTCAAGGGAACCACCGCGCGAATCGCCGGATCTTGGATATACAAGTCCGGCAGCCGCTTCAGCGCGTTCAGAATCGTGAGCGAAACGTGATGCAAATAGGCCAACTGGTCAGGCATCACGCCGGTCGGCCGCAGCAAGATGCGGACTGTTTCCTCGCGCCCCTCGCGCAAATAGATCAGCCCCCGTTTGGCGGATTCCATGCTGATCTGCTCGGTCAGATTGCGGATCACCTCCGGCGGCATGGCGTAAAACACTTTGCGCAGGCGGCTATCGAGGCTCAGACCACTCAAGCCCAATTCTTCAGCAGGAGTCAGCATCGGGGCAATCGCGGGGAGGGAAGAAGTCGCGGCGGCACAAATGAACTTACACGCGGCCGAAAAATAAGTTCGCTGTTGTTTCAATCCTCATCTCAGCGTCCGCAAATGAGCGAAGAGTTTGAAGACGAGGTTATTTTTCGGACCTGCCTCAGATTGTATGCCAAGCGGTTGAAAGGCCGCTAGCCGAATGCCGTTTCAAACCAAACGCTCGCCGGCCGAGCTGCCTTCGACGATTTCGAGCCAAACTTCCGGCGGCCGGCCCTGCCGCGGAACGCCCGCTGCGGCCGCCGCAAATTCCATTCGCAACCCATTGCGCGGGTTCAACAACTCGGTCAGATCGCATCGCATTTCCGTCGCGGAAAGGGTCAGCGCGAGGCGCGCCTCGTTGAGCCAGACGCTTTCTGGCCCAGCGCCACCGGCCGTGTCCAGCACGATCACTAAATACACGCGATCCGCGGACGTGAGCCCGGCCGGCTGGCCAAATCGCCGCGTGAGCGCCACGGACCCGGCGTGCTCGGAAGGGAGAAAATCGGCCCAATTCGCAGGCATCTGAACCGTTTGCGTTCGCGCGTCGGCCTCCTGAACAAGCTCGCATTGCCACGGGCCGCGGAGGCGAATCGGATGCGCCATGAAAGCCATGCCGGGATCGAAAAGTAGAATTGCGCGGGACTGTTGCCGCGCCGGCTCAGTCGGGCAAGAACTGCTCGATCACGGTGACTTCTTGCACTTGGCGCGAGTCGGGCTCATAGACGCGCAGCTTGATCTGCACGCCGCGGAGCGGAAAGTTATACGGCGCCTGCGTCACGCGCTCGCTCACGTCGTCCACGCCTCCGGCGCCGGCGTTGTTGCGGACGCCATCCATCGCCGGGCCATCGTACTCATAGTGCATCGGCCAGGTGTCCCAAGTCGCGTTTGTCCAGGCGGCGCCCGAAGTCTTCGAGGCCGGCTGGGGCGGACCCGAGAAGAAGCTAGGCGTCGTCGCTTTGTAGCCCAGATCGACATACGCGCCCAGCGCGCCGGCCGTCCCAGAACCATAACCCGGATCGCCAGGGACGACTTGCACCGTTCCGGAGGTATAGGTGACGGCGGCCGGATCCCAGACTTTTACATCGAACCCGACGACATTCGTCAGGGCCACGAACTTCGCATAGAGGGCGGGGTTCGCATTGACGGTTTGGATGAATTTCTGCGCGTTGAATTCATAAGGAAACGCCGTGTTGCGCACGGCGTTCGTGCGATACTCGCGCTTGGTCAGATCGCCCAGCGTGCACGGAACGATCCCCGACGAGTCGCCCGCCCGCGTGGAGACTTCACCCTGACTGGCAATTTTGGGATCGATTCCCGGCAGCACGAGGCTACTGACCCGATAGAGCGTATAGTTCGGATTGCTGGGGGGAACCGGCTTCCCAGACTTGTCGACATTTGGCACGCAGATCCAAGCCACCTCGGCGACCTGCGACTGCTGGCCGAACGAATTGACGAACGGCTCACCCGTGCTGCGCGTGGTGAACAAGAGCACGTCGTCGGTATCGCCGTAGATCGTGTCGCCTGGAACCTGTGGATTCGTGTCGTTATACGGCCCTTCGATGATTTCGAGATAGCCTTCGCCCGCCTCGGGCCGCAGCCAAGGAGTCGCCCGCGCGGTGACGCCGGCGAGATCCAGCTTGAGCCGCTCGGCGGCCGAGCGGACGCGGTCGGCCATTTCCATCATGGAGCGGCCATCGTTGATGCTGCCGCTGGCCATCGAAAAGGCGCCGATCACGGCTGCCATCATGATCAGCGTGACGACCAGCGCCACCATCATTTCGATGAGCGTGACCGCGCGGCGAGCCGCTTGGCGAGTGCGAATTTGAGCCGAGTTGGACGAGCGAAAGAGACGGCCAGCGCCGACATGAAAAGACACAGCAGAACTCCTGTTCCAATATCCCCTAGACTCATTCCAGCTTTTCGGCCAGCTTTTGTCAAGGAAATTGCGGCCGATCGACCGCCGCGAAGCGACAATCTTCGCTCCGGTGCGAAGGGTTTGAAGGCAAAATAATCTTTCGGCCGAGCGTGAATCACCGCGCGGACGGCGAGAACCGCGGTCCGTCGCCGGCGGCGGCTATTTCAGCCAGAGCGCCGCCTCCTTGGCCCAATAGGTCAGAATGATCTCCGCCCCGGCGCGGCAAATCGCGGTTAGCGATTCCAGCGCGACGGCCCGTTCGTCCAGCCACCCGCGCTCGGCGGCCGCTTTGACCATCGCAAATTCGCCTGACACATTGTAGGCCGCTAGCGGCACGCCGGGAAACCGTTCATGCACCAGGCGAATAATGTCCAAGTAGGCGAGCGCCGGCTTCACCATGATCAAATCGGCCCCTTCGGCCAGATCGGCCGCGACCTCGCGGAGGGCCTGTTCCGCGGCGGCGGCCGGGTCCATCTGATACGACCGCCGATCTCCAAACTGCGGCGTGCTTTCGGCCGCTTCGCGAAACGGTCCATAGAACGCGCTCGAGTATTTCGCCGCATAGCTCAAAATCGGCACGTGCGCAAACCCCGCGCCGTCGAGCCCCTCTCGAATCGCGCCGACCATCCCATCCATCATTCCGCTCGGCGCGATGAGATCGACGCCGGCCTGCGCATGGCTGATTGCTTGTTTGGCCAGCAGCGCGAGCGTGGCATCGTTGTCGACATCCATCCGCCCCGTTTTGTCGTTCACGACGCCGCAATGGCCGTGGCTCGTGTATTCGCAAAAGCAGACATCGGAAATCAACAGCAATTCCGGCGCAACTCGTTTTACGGCCCGCGCGGCTTGCTGCAAAATGCCTTGCTCCGCGTAAGAGTCCGTCCCGAAGGAATCCTTCTGTTCGGGAATGCCAAAGAGAATGACTCCGCCCAGCCCTAACCGCATGGCCTCTTCCGCTTCGCGCTCGAGCAGGTCCACCGAGAGTTGCGCGTGTCCGGGCATCGAGCGAATTTCTTGGCGCACGTTTTTTCCCGGCCGCACAAACAACGGCAAGATCATCTGCTCCGCGGTGAGCCGGGTGACGCAGGTTAAGGCGCGGACGCGTGGATGATAGCGCAGCCGGCGGAGCCGCGTTTTGGGAAAGGAGCCCGGTGAAGGATCGTGATCGGCCATGCTTTTATTGTAAACCGAATAGGACTGCGCAGAAATCGCGCGGGAGCAAAACCGTGGACCGCGCCGCATCGCTCTATTCCGATTTTGAGGCCCCTTTGTCGACCGCAGTGGCCTTTTCCAGCTCGTCGCGGGCTTGTTTGACTTGGTTGGCCAAGGCCGGGCGGTCGCCGTAGAGATCGACGATCGCTTGCCAAATAGCGCGGGCCGCGGCCGGATCGTGCGGGGCCAACTCGGCGGCAAAATGCAGCCGCTCCGCGAGCCAAGCCTGTTGCTCCAGCACGCGGCTGGCGACTTGCTGCATGAGCCGGTCCCGTTCGGCCCGAGCAAGTTCCAAGCAGAGATCCGTGCGGGCGGAATCCGCGGCCGTCGACGCTGGCGCCTGCTTGCCGTACAGGGCCAGCAGGGAATCCAGCCGTTGAATGGCCCGCTCGGGGTCGCGCTGTCCAAGCTCGACCGCCGCCAGATATTCACGCTCCAGCGGCAACAAGCTCGCCTTGCCGCCGACTACCAGTTGCCGGAGCATGATGCGGCGGTTTGAGCGCTGGAGTTTGAGCGCCTGCGCATAACTTTCGACCGTTTCCTGGCGCGGATCGTTCGGGTAGCGATCGAGAAATTGGCGAATGTCGTCTTCCGCATCCAACAGCCGGTCAGGATCGCGATCAGCGGCCCGCTCTTGGATCCGTTGAAAGAGCGCATCGGCCGAAGGGGGCTGGACATACCAGCTTCCCAGCCCGACGAGAGCCACCAGCGCGAGCAGCAGCAACAACGTCTGCCAGGAGAAAAACGACGACGATGTCTTGCCAATCGCCGGTCCGCGCCGAGCCTGCGCATCGACGGGGGTAAAGCTGGCAAGCGTCGGCCGGTTCGCGGACGGTTTTGCATCGCCGCCTGTAAGGTCCGAGGCTTGCTCCGGAGCGGCCGTCAGCAGCGTGCGCTCGTGGGCGGGAGCAAGCCGCACTTCGTCTTCCGCCGTCCGCGTCGCAGCATTCACATTCGCCACCTCGCTGTCTGAGGGCCCCGGTTCAGCGCGCCGCGGCTCGGCGCGTTCACGGGCCGCCACTCCCTTGGCCGGGTTCGCCGCCGTGCTCAAAATCTCGGGCAAAGCGAACAATTGGCGAATGAGCACCGTGGCGTCGGGAAGCCGACGTTCAGGCTCTTTTTCCAGCAGCCGCATCACAATCCGCTCGAACTCAGCCGGGATGCCTGAGACAAACGTCGACACCGGCTCCGGAACGGCGAACCGCTGCAACTGCAACATCTCGGGCAAGCTCTTGCTGCGAAACGGCGGGCGGCCGGCCAAGAGCGCGTAGAGCACGCCGCCCAAGCTGTACAAGTCGCAACTCGGCGTGACTGGTTTTCCCTCGGCTTGCTCCGGCGCCATGTATTCGGCCGTCCCGAGCAAGCTCCCGTCGGCGGTCATGCCCGAGTTGCCAAATAGCCGCGCAATCCCAAAATCGGAGAGCTTCACGATGCCGCTGGTCGACAGGAGCAAGTTGGCGGGTTTGATGTCGCGATGGATGATGCCGTGGTCATGGGCGTGCTTTAGGGCCTTTGCCATGTCGAGGCCAAACTGCACCACTTCCGGCCAATTGAAGCGGCGACCGGCTCGTAGTTCTTCTTCAAGACTCGTACCCGCGACGAACTCCATCGCATAAAACAGCACGTCATCTTGCTCGCCGAAGCCGTAGAGTTTGACGATGTTCGGATGATCGAGTCGTTTGAGAGATTCGATTTCGGCGACGAAGCGATCGCGAAAGCCGCTCATGGGGGCGAGATGCTGGATCAAGATTTTGACCGCCGCGAGTTGGCCAGTCTCCTCATGGGTCGCCGCGTAGACGGCGCCCATCCCGCCTCGTCCGATTTGCCGGCCGATTTTGTAAGGGCCTAATTTTTCCAGCGACATAGGCGAACGCCCAAGAGAAGATTCGCGGAGTTCCGCACCTGCTCGCATCGTATCACGAGGCTCCGTTTACGGCCAGTCGGCGCGAGATTAAGATGGTCGCTCCATCAACGCTCTCTTGGTCCGGCCTGTTGCGGCCGCAATTTGTCCTCCGTTTGCGCTCTCCATGGACGATCTCTTTCGCCTCTTGCCGCGCTCGGAAAACCAAGCTCGGTCGTTGGCCCAATATGCGCTCGACTTTGTGGGCGGGGTATTTCCGCCGCCCGACGACCGCGTTCTCCAGCGGACCGAGCTATTTCACCTCGATAGCATTGCCTGCGGCGTTTCCGCCATCGCGCGGCGGACGAATGCGCCCACCGTGCTGCGGCAAGAGGCGCTCGACTTTGCGGCCCGCGAGCCCCATCTCGGTTGCTATGTTTTTGGGTCCGCTCAAGCAGTCGTGCCGGAAAAGGCAATCGTCGCCAATTGCGCGGCGGTGCGCGAGTGGGACTCCAATGGCACGAATTTCGGCTACAACCCGGCTCGCGGTGCGACCAAAGGCGAGTTCGGGCACAATGATTTTTATCCCGTTCCGATTGCGGCGGCGCAACTAGCCGGACTCGATGGCCGCACGACCTTGTTGGGCATGGTCGCGCTGGACGAGATTCGCGGGCGGTTGGCTGAGGTTTTTTCGCTGAAGGATCACAAGATCGATCACGTTGTTCATGGCGCAATTGCTTCGACCGCCGTTTTCGGAGCATTGCTGGGAGCGACGGTCGCTCAGATCGAGTCGGCGATTGGCCTGTTTGTCGCCCACTATATCCCGTTTCGAGCGATACGAGCCGGCCGGCAGCTCTCGGATTCAAAAGGCGCGTCGGCCGCGCTCTCGACCGAAGCGGCGATTTTGTCGATGCGGCGCGCCCTCCGCGGTTTTGTGGGGCCGGCCGACATCTTCCGCAATCGCGAGGCCCTCTTCTGCCTGTTTGAACCGCCCTGCCAAAAGAATGAGAGCCCCTTTGATTTGGCGTTGGCCACCCACGGCGGCGACTTCGCCGTGATGGGAATGCATTTCAAGCTCGGCCTGTACGAGCATCAGTCGGCGGGCGCGATCCAAGGACTGCTCGATTTGCTCGAGCATCATCCGGGATTGCTTGAAGATCCCGGGCAGCTTGGCGCGGTGCGCATCAAGATTTACGAGCCTGCCTTTAGCATCATCGGCGACCCGGCGAAGCGCGATCCACGGACGCGGCAGAGCGCCGATCACTCCATGGTTTACATTGTCGCGACCCTGTTGCGGAAGGCGTTCGAGCGCCGCGAAACGAGTTGGCAAGCGCTCATGCTGCTTCCGTCCGACTATGACGACGCGGCCTTGTTTCACCCCTTAACGCGGCAGCTCATGCAAAAGATCGATTTTCAGCACGGCGGTCCCGAGTACGATGCAAAATATCCAGACGGGATCCCAACCAGCTTGGAAATCGAACACGTGCGGCTCGGCCGGCTATCGAGCGGGCTGGTGATGTATCCGGTCGGCCATGCGCGCAACACGTCGGGCCAAGAAGTCGCGCTGCTGGAGCACAAGTTTCAGAGTCTGGCGCGGCTCGGAGTTGACGAGCCGAGCCGGCTGTATGAGCGCTTTGCGCGATTGGGCGAAAAGACCGCGGAGCAAATCGGCAAGCTCTATGACTTCGACATCAAACTGGGACCAGATTGATGCGAGCCGTGTTTGAAGCAATCGCTATTTGAAGTGCGCGCGGCCATTTTTGCGGAGGCCGTTAGCCGACTTCCGTCCGCCTTTTGTTAGCGCCGATTCTCGCTCGCATGCGTTTCCGACGCCGCCGGGCGGATGCTCGGCGGAGGCGCGCGATCCGAATCATCCGGATTGCTCACGTTGTATGAAAACAACGACGTCGGCTCGTGCAGACCGGCGTGCCACGGATAGTCGAACACGTTTCGATAGTTGTACGGCTTGCGGTAATACGTGCCATAAAACGCGGGATAGCGATTGATGCGGCGATCATTGCCCGGATAGCAGCCGTATGCCGGATTGTAGCAAGATTGAGGCATATCGCGCCAGCCGGCAAGCACGCCGCAAGAATCTTGGCAATGGGCCCCATGTCCGCCGGCCGAGTCCTCGCAGTTCGCGCACTGGCCAGCCGGCTCCGGCGCGTTGGCATATTGCGCCGTGCGCGCGCCGCTGGGATCGCTGGAGGTTCCGGCCATCAAGAGCAAGGTCAAGATCGCGGCATGCATAGCACAGTCCCTGTACGCGGAATAAAGCCTCGTCTGCTCCTTCAATCGGTAGGAATAAACCGGCAATTCAGCTTTGTTCATCGCTCCGGCATAATCAGCACGGACCATCTAGCTTGCGTAAAGTACCGCGAATTTCTGTTTGCTAAGCGATCTTGGCGCTTTCGATCTTGAGAGTTCAGATCTCGTAATTAGCGTGGAATAGATGGGCATTGCCGGTCTGGTTTCTAGATCAAATCGCGATTCATGCCCGCCTGCGGCCCTTCCCGCTGGTTGCGGATTTGAAACACCTCCAAGAGAATGACCATGACTGCAGTGCTGGCAAGCGCGGCAAAGTTAACGCTCCCCTCGGACCCGGTGCTCGATCTGAGCGGTTTCTGCGCGAATGTTCCGCATCAGGCCTTGCATGGCCAGACGCGCTCGTTTCTGACGTTTACCCCGGCGATGTTCAACCTCTTGGATGAACTGCCGGTGGCCGCGGCGCATGCGGTGACGCTGCTGCTGGTTGGCGAGACCGGCAGCGGTAAGACCTTTTTGGCACGGCTGATTCATGAGCTGTCGCCGGTTCGCGACGAACGCTGTCTGACGGTCGCCTGCGGCGCTTTGCCGCCCGACCTGATCGAAAGCGAGTTGTTTGGCTACGTCAAAGGGGCCTTTACCGGCGCGGATCGCGACAAGCCCGGCAAGTTTGCCGCGGCCGGAGGCGGAACGCTCCTGCTCGACGAAATTGACGTCTTGCCCATGGAGCAGCAAGCCAAGCTGCTGCGGGTGATCGAAACGGGGGAATTTGAGCCGGTCGGCAGCAACGAAACCTTGCATAGCCGCGCGCGGCTGATCGTGGCCTCTCATCGCGAGTTGGAAGAACTCGTCGCGGCCGGCGCGTTTCGCAAAGATCTGTACTACCGCTTGAATATCCTGAAATTCAATTTGCTCCCGCTACGCGAACGGCCGCTGGACGTGGAATTTTTGGCGCGGCATTTCATCGTGCAGCACAGCCGGACCCATGGCATTGAGCTCCGCCGCATCGACGCCGACGCCATCGAAGCATTGCGGCATTACGCTTGGCCCGGCAACGTGCGCGAGTTGGAAAATGTCGTCCGCCGCGCCGTCCTATACTGCCGCGGCGGAGTCGTGGCGCTGGGGGATTTGCCCGGCGCCATTCGCCAGCACGTTCCGCAAGGGGCGCCGGCGAAGCTCAATCTCGAATCGCCGGCGGCCGCCGGCGCGACGCTGGAAGCGCGGATTGATTCGGCCGAACGGCGGATTATCTCTGAAACGCTGTGTCGCAATGGCAACTCGCGGATTGCAACCTCGCGCGAGCTCGGGATCAGCCGCGTTACGCTCTACAACAAGATGAAAAAGCTCGGACTTCATGCTGAATTGGCCGCGCCGCCGGCCGTGTGCGCCTTGTAAACCGGCCCCGGTCCTATTTTTTTACGTTCATTGTTTATGCGCCTTGCATCGCTCCGCGGGTTGACTCCGTTATTTTTGTTGGCGATCGGTTGCGGGGCCTACCGGCTGCTGGCCGAGGCTCCGCCGCCGAAGATCGTGCTGTTGCGCGGCGAACCGTGGTGCGTCTTGCCGCGGTACGATCTACCGCCGATCGCGACCGATGCGCAGTTGCGGGCAGTTCTCGAGCGGATGAAACCGCCGGCCGGCAAGGCGAACACCAACGTCCTGGTGCATGCCTTGCGGCTGTGGGGACCCACGGTCGATTTTGGCGATCCGGCGATTCCCTCGGGGCCGGAAATGCGGGCCTATTTTCTGCAAGACGCGGCGTTTCAGCGGTGGGCCGGCGCGGACGCGCCGCCGCTCTTCGCGCTCGATCCAGCCGGCGCGCGAGTCCGCCCGGCGTTGTTGAACAATCCGTTCGAGCAAAGCGGCTCGGTCCATGTTGACGATCTGCTGGCGACCCTCGGCGAAATTGGGACGCCGCTGGCGCAGCCGCTCGACACGCGCGACGGCCGCACGTCGGTCGAAAATCTGCTCTTCGGAGCGCTTCATCGCTTCCACCTCGAACAGCAGGAGTATGAATGGACGGCCATCAGCTACGCGCGATTCGTCGCACCGCAGACGAGTTGGACGAACGAACATGGTCAGCGGATCACCGTCGAAGAATTGGTCGACGACCTGATTCAGCATCCGGTCGAAGAAGGGGTGTGCGGCGGCACGCACCGCTTGGAAGCGCTCGTTGTGCTGCTGCGCGTCGATGATCAGGCCCATTTTCTCGCCCCGCGAACGCGCCGCAAAATCACGGTCCATTTGGGACGCGTTTCCGCGTACCTCGTGCGAGCGCAAGCTCCGCAAGGATATTGGACCCGCGGCTGGATCCGCGGCGCCCCTCCGCGCGCCGGAGAAAAGCTCGACTTAGGAGACGAAATCCTGCTGACGGGGCATCATCTGGAATGGCTCGCGCTCGCGCCGCCGGAAGTCCAACCGCCGCGCGAAACCATCATCCGCGCCGGACAATGGCTGGTGCGCGCCATGCTCGAGGTGGATCACGACACGTTAACCAAATGGTATGGACCTTTCAGCCATGCCGCCCGGGCACTGTGTTTGTGGCGGTCGGTCAATCCGGCCGACGTGTGGAGCGGCGCCGCGGCCGCTGGACAGTAGCCGCGGCGTGAGATCTTTCCCAGTTGTTGGTTGCGGACATTTTTCGCTGGTCTTCTTTTTTTGAATTCAATCCGCTATGCAGGAAACTCTTGCGACGTTGCTGCGTCCGCCCAAGCGCCACGCCGAAAGCGCGCCCGCTGAACCTTCTTTGCGATTGCAGCCGCGCGAAATTCCGTGGCTGCCGGCGCTGAGCCGCGCGCAACTGGCGACCGTCATGGTGCTGGCGGCCGTGTTCTTAGTGACCAGTTTTGCGCGCCTCAATCATACGGACTTGTGGGGCCATTTGAATTTTGGGCGCTGGATCGCCGAGCATCATCGGCTGCCGGACGCAGATCCGTTTCGCGATCGCGGTTTCTCCGAGTCGTTCGTGAATGCGCCTTGGCTCAGCCAGCTGCTAGGGTATCGCTGGTTCACACTGGCGGGCTTGGACGGGCTCACGTTGGCCAATGCCCTGCTGGCGACGACCATTGCCGCGGCCTTGCTGCTCGCCTTGCGGGCGCGCGGCCTGTCGCTGGGGGGGGCCGCGCTCGGAGCCGGCGTTGCCTATATTTTGACGTTGCCGATCGTGAGCACGCTCCGGCCGCAACTCTGCGGCGAGCTGTGCTTCGCCTTGACGCTGCTCGGAGCGAGCCAGCTTTTCACGCGGCAAGCGCCGCTGTTTTGGCTGCCGGCCGTATTCATTGCGTGGGCCAACCTGCATGGTTCTGCGCCGCTGGGAATCGCCGTTTTGCTGGCCTGCTTGGTTGGTTGCGGCTATGAACAATGGGGGCGCGGCGGAACGCTCAAAACGCTGCTCGCCGACGAAGCGATTTTTCGCTTCGGAATCGCCACCGGTCTGGCCTTGCTGGCCATGACAGTCAATCCGGCAGGCTGGCGCGGCGTCTTCGACTCGCTGGCCTTTGCGCACAATCCGATTCTTAGCGGTATTACGGAATGGCAACCGCTGACGGTGAGCAGCTTGAGCGGGGTTTTATTCTTTATGACGCTGCTATTGACCGGCGCGTTGCTCCGCTACAGCCCGCGCCCGTTTCGCGCGTGGGAGGTGATCTTGCTCGTTGGATTCGGCCTGGCCGCTTTGAGCGCGCTGCGGATGTTGGCTTGGTGGTCCATGGTCTGGCCGTGGATTGCGCTCCCGCATCTGGCGGCGATTTGCGAGCGCCGGAGCGGCCGAGCATGGCTAGAGTCAGTGGCGCGGCCGACCACGCTGCGCACGCTGATTGCGACGGCGGTCGTGTTCGCGACGCTCGTCTGGTCGCCGGCGACGCACGGCTTGATCACCGGCAACCCCCGTCCGGAAGCGCTCGCAATCGACAGCCAGACGCCATTGCTGATCGGCGACGCGCTGGCGCAAAAAGGAATCACCGGGCGCGTGTTTGCCCCGCTGGATTGGGCCGATTATTTTGTCTGGAAGACGCACGCGGCGGTGCAGCCCCTGATTTACTCGCATGTTCATCTGGCGGACCAGGGAACATGGAATGACTATCAAAAGCTGACGGCCGGCGTGGCCGAGTGGCTGGAAATCGCCGATTATGAAGGACTGCAGTATCTGGTGATCCGGCGCGAGAGCCAGCGCGGCCTCGATGCCGCCGCGTCGCGCTCTCCGCGCTGCCATATCCTGTATCGCGATCAAATCGCAACGCTGGTGGAAATCATGCCGATCGAGAAAGCCGTCGCCCCTCGGAGCACCGCTAGGCCGAGCGAAGCGAGCACAATCCGCGCCGCCGGATGCGCCATCGTCCCGTTGCGCTAACCGTATTCTGCCGGCTGTTAAGCCTCCTGCGCCGCGAGCCCATAGAACCGCGTCGCCACGTCCCCCATGATGAGCGACTGTTCCGCAGCGCTCAGTTTGGAGATAAGCTCGCGCAGCGCGCCGACGACCTTGGCATAGTCGCCCGCCAAATTGCACACGGGCCAATCGGAGCCGAACATACAGCGGTGCGGTCCGAAGTGTTCGATCGCGGCCTCAACATAGGGCCGCAGATCGGCGACTTGCCAGGTTTTCCAATGGGCTTCGGTAATTAAGCCCGACAGCTTGCAATGCACGTTCGGAAAGGCTGCCGCCGCGCGCAAGGAGGGAAGCCAGTTGTCGAGCCGCTGAAGCCTGATCTCCGGCTTCGCGAGATGATCGAGCACCAGCGGTAAATGGGGCACGGCCCGTGCCACTGCGGCCACGTGCGGCAAGTGCTTCACGTAAAACAAGAGATCAAACGGCACCGCGTGCTTTTCCAGCACGCGCAACCCGGCCAGCACGTCGGGCCGCACGATGAAGCGGTCGTCTGGCTCGTCTTGCGTGACATGGCGAACGCCGACGAACTTCGGCGAGTCCTTGAATTCGAGCAATTGTCGCTCGCAATCGGCGCTCGTGAGATCGATCCAGCCGACGACGCCCGCGATAAAGTCGTGCTTGGCGGCGAGCCGGAGCGCCCAGCGGTTCTCCGCCAGGTTATGCTGCGTTTGCACGACAATTGAGCGATCGACATCGGCCGCGCGGAGCAACGGCGCGAGATCATCAGGCATGAAGTCGCGGCAGATCGGCTGCTTGTCGGCCGCGCGGAGCCAGCGGTAGTCAAACGGCTGGCTTAACTGCCACAAGTGCTGGTGCGCGTCGATAACCATGAGACAAAATGTTCTGAGGCGATAGGTTCAAATCGAGCGAGCGATTAAGGCCGCGAGCAGATGGACCGGAGGCCGCTCACGCCCGCGGACGACCGTTTTCGTTTTCGCGCGGAGCCGCGTTCGCCTCCGCTTGGCCGCACCAAGCGACCTCCTCGTCTTCGCGCGATGGCCCTTCGATTGCGAGCTCAGTCGAGACGCACGCCAATCGAGAGCAGGATATTCGCGTAACGCTGCGTATCGCCGGTTTGCACTGTCAGAACGTGATCCGGCGTGGCGACCGCTTCGTAGAAACTCCACTTTTCGATCGGCATTAGCGGCAGGTCCAAGCCGGCTTGCTGAATCACGCGGCGATAGTCATTCCACACCGGCGGGTCCCCCTCGAGCGCATAGGGGTCGTCCGCCGTGTACATCATCGTGTGGATCGCATCAACCGGCACGGCCGATAGAATCGCCTCCAGCACTTGGGCGCAATTGACCAAGCCGGGCATCAAATTCAAGGAGATCAATTCCGCGTTCGGCCCGCGTTTCGATGACGCTGGATAATGGCCGTCGGCAATCAGAATTTTGGCGTGGTGCCCGGCGGCGCCGAGCACGGCGTTCAATTGCGGATGAATCAGCTTTTGTCGCAGCATGATTGGTTCGCTAAAAAAAGGAACGAAAACAGCTAGCCTCGCCGGCCGGAGCCGTGCGCGAACCAAGATTCGCGGAAGGGATTCAAGTTTGACCGCGAAACACCTGTAAAAACGCCTGCATTGTTTGCCGCGAGGCCTGTTCAGAGTCGGGATAGGGCAGCGCTTCAGCCGAGACAAAGCCGGCATAGCCGATTTCGCCCAACGCCGCGACGATCGGGCCGAAGTCGAGGTGCCCCAAGCCGGCCGCGCGGCGATTGGAATCGACAAAGTGGATGTGGCCGATGAAATCCGCGCCGCTGCGCAAAGCGGCCGCGATGTCCACTTCTTCAATGTTCATGTGGAACAGATCGGCCAATAGCTTAACGTTGCGCGTCGAGAGCGACTGCAGCAGCTTCACGCCGGCCTCGATGGAATTAATCAGATTCGTTTCATAGCGATTGAGCGGCTCGAACAGCAGCGGCACGCGCGCGGCGAGCGCGAACTCGCCCAATTCCTCCAGCGCCTCGGCGAGATACTGCCGGGCGCTTGGATGGTCGACTTCGGCGGACGTACGCCCTTGCATTGAACCGATGATGGCCGGGGCGGAGTTGGCCCCGCCAAACTCGATCATCGCGCGGATGAAGTCGCAGCCGCGCCGCCGCACGGCCCGGTCGGACGAAGTCAAGCTGTAGCCATGCTTCACCCAGCCCGCGCCTGTCCCAACCGCGGCCAAGACCAGCCCATGCTCTGTCAGCAGGCTACGGAGGGCATCCGGCGAGATCGCCGTCGGCCCCGGAGCGAATACTTCGATTGCATCATAGCCCAACTGCCGCGCCGATTGGCAAGCGGCTGGAAGATCGTCCCAATAGACGAACGGGCCGCCACGGGCCTCCGGAACCAAGCTCACGGTCACCGCCGAACGAAGCATGCCGAATCCTTCCGTTTGAATCAAGAGCCAGATTGAGATTAATTCGGGGGTAAGACCGTCTGTATTATCGTCTGTTAGCCGGATGCATGTGTTCGCAGGCTGCTAAATCGTCGCCGCGGAAAAGCCGCCGTCAACAACGATATTTTGCCCGGTCACGAACGAAGACGCGCGCGGCGAAGCGAGCCAAATGATGGCCCCGGCCAACTCATGCGGTTCCCCCAAGCGCGCCATTGGCGTGTGGCCGATAATCTGCGCGCCGCGCTCGGTCCGGCTGCCATCGGAATTAAAAAGAAGCGCCTTGTTTTGCTCGCCCGGAAAAAAGCCGGGGCTAAGCGCATTGACGCGAATTCCTCGAGTGGCCCATTCGCGCGCGAGAAAACGGGTCAGGTTCAGGACCGCGGCCTTGGCGGCCGAATAAGCGACCACGCGCGAGAGCGGCGTGATAGCCGCCAACGAGGCGATGTTGATGATGCTGCCGCGGCCCCCGCCCAGCATCATCTCGCCAAAAATCTGGCATGGAAGCAACACTGAGCCGACGAGATTCAGATCGACGACTTCGTTCCAAGCGGCTAGCGGAAGCTGACAAAAATCCGCGCCCGGCGGCAAGGTCGCGTCGGGTCGATTTCCACCGGCCGCGTTGACGAGCACCGTGACCGGCCCGAAGGTATCGGTGATGCGGCGGCGCACGGCCAGCAGCGTCTCGCGGTCGAGTTGATCGACCAGATTAAATTGAGCGACGCCGCCGGCCGCTTCGATCTGGCGCACGCGGTCGTCGCCGATTTCAGCGTTACGGCCGGCCACGACGACGCGGGCCCCGCTGGCGGCCAAGGCCGACGCGATTGGCCCGCCCAGCGCTCCGGTCCCGCCCAATACCAAGGCGACTTCGTCCTGCAAATTAAATAGGTCTGGCATGGGGGGTCGAGGTGGGACAGCAAAGCGGGCAAGAACGTCTAACTGGAGTTAATCATCGCCGCGTGACTCGAAATTCTAAATCCGACACGCCGAGGGGACGGAGGCGGCCGATTTTCTGTTCCGCCGCCCTCTCTTGTCAGGCGAAGCTACCTAGAATAGGCCGAGCGGCCCTAGGAATCAAGAAACAGGGGACGCAAATGCCGGTTCCACAAGTTTCCCGTCACGTTCTTGGCAATCGTCGCCTCGCATTCTCGCAGCAATTGCAAATAGCGTTCGCCAAAGCCGGCCGCCACTTTGTAGCCGACGTGAATTAATTGGCGCAAATGCGGGTTGAATTGCGGTTCGCGCGGGTCGTGGCGGAGGGCCTTCACGAATTGCTCTGAAGTCCAGTCGCGGACTTGCTCCGCGCGGGGTAGACGCTGCCGGTCGATATCGATGACCGCGGCATATGGCGCGCAGAGGGCGTCGCACTTTTCGAGCGCCTTGGCATAAATCTCCTTGGCGAGCGCGAGCCCTGCGCCTCCCGCCTCGGCCAGCCCGATCACCTCTTCGAGCCAGGTGGTGCCGGCGGTCTTGACGTGCAAGCCGGCTGCGCTGTTCGCGAGACAGCGGCGAATCGGAGCATAGATTGAGAACTTGTCGCTGCCAGAGTGCACGCTTAGCTTCAGGTTCCGCGGCAGGCCATATTGCTTGATTGCGAAAGCGATCACGGCCAAATCGGCGTCGAACTCCTGTTCAAACTGGGTCAAATCGCCCACATAGTCGACCCCTTTGTTGAATCGACCGGTGAACTTCGGCGCGATCGTTTGGAGCGGAATCGATTCGTCGGCAACGGCGGCCAAAATGACGAGCAACTCCGGCGGAGTTTGCGGCCGATCGGTTTCATCCATCGAAACTTCCGTGATGAAACCGCCGGCCCCTTTTCGCTCGGCAATATGCCGATAGATCTGGCCGGCTTGCTCCACGGCGAGCAGATATTTGCTCGCAATCCGTTCGACTTCCGAGCGCGTCGTTTGAAACGGCTCGTTAATGCCAGGAATCTGCAACGTGCCAATCAGTTCGGGATGGCGGTCGGCGAATTCTTTGACGCGCGCGGCATCGACCGGCTGGCCAATCGCATCGGCCACGTCGATTGTGTAAAAATCGGAAGACGTGAGAAAGCCGTCGACCGTTTCCAAGCGGATATGGTCGGCGTCAACGTAATACGGCTTTTTCCAGCCGAGTTGCTCAACGGCCCGGTCCGCCGCGGCGCGCACGCTGTCCGGTTTTGAACCAACCGTCATGTGTTCGCGATGCGACTTGTTCCATACCGGAATCACCTCCGCGCCGCGCTCGGCCGCCAGCAGAAAGGCCTGGAGCTGAGCGGCCGCTTGATGGGCGAACCGGTCGCCCACCCCCAGAGAGTATTTCGACAACGTGAGCATGGCAAATCGAGGTAGAATGATGGAAGGAAAACAATTCTTGGTGCCGGCTGAAACCGCTACTCGCCGACGTTCACGATCGCTTTAATGACGCCTGTCTCAGGCCGCGTGAAGCTGGGAAAAACTTCAATCAGCTCGTCGAACTCTGGCCGATGCGTAATCCACGGCCCGGTGTTGATCTGGCCGTCTTCAATAAGGCGAATGATCCGTTGAAAGTCGGCCGGCAAGGCGTTCCGGCTGGCCAGCAGCGTCATCTCGCGGCGGTGCATCAGCGGATGGCCAAAGCTGAGCTCTTGGGTGGTGATGCCCACGAACACCAGCCGGCCCGCAAAGCCGACATAGTGCAGCGCGGCGCCCATCGAGCGATTGCTGCCCGTCGCGTCAACGACGACCTGTCCCAGTTTGTTCTCGGTCAAGTCCGTGAACTGCTGCAACTCCGATCCATCGCCGCGGGCGAGAATCGTTTCTTCGACTCCCATTTTTTCGCGGACAAATTGCAGCCGCTGTTCGTTCATGTCCATGACGATGAGCCGCGCGCCGGTCAGCCGGACAAACTCAATCACCGACAGCCCGATCGGGCCGGCGCCGATGACGAGCACCCGTTCGCCTGGCTGCGGATTGCCCCGATTGACCGCATGGCAGCCGATCGCCAACGTTTCGACCAGCGCCAATTGCTCGAACGACAACGTGCGCGAGAGGTGCAGCTTGCGCGCAGGGATGATGAACTGCGGGCGAAGTCCGCCGTCACAGTGGACGCCCAAGGTTTGGTGATGCTCGCAGCAGTTCGTGTGGCCGCGCTCGCAGCTATAGCAGTTTTGACAGTTGATATACGGTTCGACCGAGCCGCGGTCGCCGGACCGGACCTGATCGACCCCGGGCCCGA
>DASRSE010000001.1:0-1805 GCA_035656655.1 Pirellulales bacterium | reverse complement strand
AGCCCTCGAACTGGGCTCGGATGACGTTCAAGGTTTGGCCGGCCTGCCGCTGAGCGAGCACTTCTCCGACACAGACGATCGGAATCAAGCCGGCGGCCAAGGCGGCGAGCAGCTTTTTGTTCACGTCGGAATCGGTCTCGTGAAACAGTTGGCGGCGCTCGCTATGGCCGAGAATCACGTAGCGGCAGCCGACGTCCTTCAGCATCGCCGCGGAGACTTCGCCCGTGAAGGCCCCCTTTGCTTCGGAGGACATATTTTGCGCGCCGAGGCCAATCTGCGAACCGGCGAGGGCCGCGGCCATCGCTTCCAGATAGACAAAGGGCGGACAAACGGCGAGCTCAAGGTCGGTCCGGTTTCCCGCTCGCTCGACCAGCGCCTGCACCAGCGCCAGCCCGCTGACCCGATCGAGATTCATCTTCCAATTTCCAGCAATGAACGGTCTTCTCACGGAGGCTCCTCAGATGCGATGCGATCGTTTTCAAATTTGAAGCGGGCTGCGGCGGAATCAAGCGGCCTTTTTGCCCAGCAGCGCCGCCAGCGCCAAGATCCGTTTGGCGATATCGGCGTATTGGTCAGGCAGCAAGGCTTGGGGGCCGTCCGAGAGAGCTTCTTCCGGACAATTGTGAACTTCGATGTGCACGCCGTCGGCGCCGGCGGCGACCCCGGCCAAGGCGCACGCCGGAATCAAATCGGGCCGCCCCGTGGCATGACTGGGGTCGACGATGATCGGCAAATGCGAGAGCGCCTTCACGCTCGGGACCGCCGCCACGTCGTACAGATTGCGGGTCGCCGGGTCAAAACCCTTCACGCCGCGCTCGCACAAGACGACATACGGATTGCCTTGCGACAAGATATACTCGGCGCTCATCAGCAGGTCTTGAATCGTGGCGGACATGCCGCGCTTCAAGAGGACCGGCTTGCGCGTTTGACCCACCTCGGTCAGCAACGAAAAGTTTTGCATGTTCCGCGCGCCGATTTGAATCATATCGGCATAGCGTTCGACAACTTCCACGCGGCGCGGGTCCATGACTTCGGTCACAATCGGCAGCCCGTGCTTGTCGCCCGTCTCGCGCAAGATCTTCAGGCCGTCTTCGCCGGAACCTTGAAATGCGTAAGGGCTCGTGCGCGGCTTATAGGCGCCGCCGCGCAGAATGTTTGCGCCGCTCGCCTTCACGCTTTTGGCGATGGCGTCCATTCGCTCGGGCGATTCGACCGCGCACGGACCGGCGATCATCGCCAAAAAGCCGCCGCCGATCTTCACGCCAGCAACATTGACGATGGTCGGCTCGCGCTGCGCTTCGACGCTGGCCAATTTATAAGGGGGCAAAACGGGAATCACCTCCGCCACGCCGGCAATCGCCTTCAGCGGCGCGGCGTGCAATTTGGCCTCATCGCCAATTACCCCAACGATGGTCCGATATTGGCCGCGACTAAGGTGCGATTTCAAGCCGAGCGCCTCGACGCGCTCGACGACGTGGTTGATTTGCTCATCGGTAGCATGCGGTTTCAAGATGATGATCACGGGACGATTGGGGGGAAAGAGTGTGGGATAATGGAAATCTGCCGCTTGCGTTCCAGCCGTCCGGCCCGAAACCCGTCATTATGCTAAATTCGCCCCCGCTCCGAAAGAGCGAATTGACGGCGACACCCCGTCGCGACCGGCCTGCCAGGCGCGGCTCGGGGGATGGAACGATCGGTGGTCGCGCACAGCGACCTTTGGCTGGAGCGGCTTTTTCCGCCTTTTGTTACGCCGCGCGAGATTTTTTCTGCCGCGCGAGCAGCTTTCCGACGCGCCGCGGACCTGC